>JBHIFP010000038.1:0-15459 GCA_046761145.1 Hydrothermarchaeales archaeon (SeqCode) | reverse complement strand
ATTGTATTAAATCACATATCTCACTTCACATATATTAACACCGATATCTGAGTTTAGGTTAACTAGTTGGTTCGATAAATTGTGACGACCCCATATATCGATTTCTGAATATCCAATAATGAAACTTGGCACATATGAGGAACGAGAAAGGCAGGACATAGAAGTTTTTCGGTCCATGATCTCTAAATATTGCCGATAGTTTGAAAATGCGCATATTTAGGACGACAGATGCGTTTTTAGGTTTGGAGGATACCTATGCAAAAATTTCCCTGTAGCTTCAAAGGCCATAACGATAAAATTATATGTGGGGGGGGTATAAACCCCGGTAAATAATGCATTAAAGTCTAAGAATGGGGTTGTTATGGAGGATTCCAAAGGACATGCTGACTCAAGACAAAGCATGAGTGGAAGGACCAAAGAATTGATAAATTCTAATAGAGAGTTGCTCCTACTTCAAGAGATCAACAATGCCCTCAACTCCACCATGGATTTGGATGAGATACTGAAGATAATAACCGACGGGCTGGTCTCAACCTTGGGTTATAAGACAAGCGCTATAAGTTTGCTGAGCGATGATGAAAGATCTCTAACGGTGAAAAGCGTGGGGATGGATTCCAAGATGATGAAGATGATAGAAAAGTTAACCGGTATGAGGGTGATCGGATATGAGATTCCCTTATTCGAAGGGAGCATAATGAAGAAAGCGGTAGAGGAGAGAAGGGCGATCATAACTAAAGATGTCGTCGCTTATTACAAGGATTGGACGAACGAGGTGCATCTAAAGCCTTTTGCAAGGGGGATAGCCAAGATCACCGGGGCGGAGACTATCATAACCGTGCCTTTATTTGCGGCTGAAAAGGTCGTCGGTGTTATAGGGATAAGCAGTAAGAAAGAGCTGACAAATGAGGATGTGGAAAGGCTCTCTGCCTTTGGCAAACAGGCGGGATTGGCAATAGAAAAGGCGCAAACCTATGAAAAATTGCAAGAGAGAACCGAGAAACTGGAAAGAGCGTATGAACAGCTCCAGAAGTTGGACAAAATGAAAGATGAGTTCTTGTCCACCGTATCCCATGAGCTCAAGACCCCCCTTACCGCTATAAAGGGGATCGTACAACTACTTCAAAGCGAGATCAAAGACGACGAGGCAAGGGAGTATCTGTACGTCGCTGAGATAGAATCCAAGAGGTTGGATAGTTTAATAGGGGATATACTGGATCTATCGAGAACCTCCACCCTCCCCGAAGAGATCGAATTCAAAGATGTATCGATTAAAGCCCTTGTCAACGAGGCGCTAAAGGAAATCCAGTTTCAAATTGACGAAAAGGATATCAATATCGATATGGATATTCGAGATGTTGTAGTTAAAGGCGATGAAAAACAACTGAAGAGGGCCATATTGAATGTCCTGAATAATGCGGTAAAATTCAACAGAGAAGGTGGAAAGATCTCCATCAAAGTTAAACCAAAAAGTGGTCAAGCCATCATTATCATCGAGGATACTGGTATAGGCATCGCCCAAGAGCATATCCCACGAATCTTCGAAAAGTTTTATCGCGTTGATACGGGCGATGCAAAGAGATATTATGGTGTAGGGTTGGGTTTGTCGATCGCCAAAGATGTCGTAAAGGTGCATAATGGCGGGATTTATGCCGATAGTAAAGTGGGGGAGGGTACCAAGTTTACTATCAACATTCCGATGGAGGGTAGATGATGGAAAAGAAGAAGATCATGATAGTTGACGATGAGCAAAGTATCAGATTTGTGATCAGAAGGATACTTGAAAAAGAAGGCTACGATATAATTGAAGCCGAAAGCGGTGAAGAATGTTTGGATAGGTTAGAACAAGAAAAACCCGACCTTATACTCCTAGACGTGATGATGCCGGGCTTAGACGGGTGGACGACGTGCTCCAGGATCAAAAATCGTGATGACACCAAAGAGATCACGATCTCGATGCTTACTGTGAAAAGATCTGAAGAAGATAAGATCAAGAGTTTTGAGGACTCCCTTGCCGATTGGCACATCTCCAAGCCGATAGATAGAAAAGATCTGATAAAAACTGTGAAGTGGCTTTTGAAAGGGCCCCCAAAACGGGAGTAATAATATGGGAGTTAGCATTTGCATAGCCTCAGGAAAAGGCGGTGTAGGAAAGAGCACTATTGCCGCCAGTCTAGGGATAGCCTTGTCTAAACTTGGCATAAAGACGATTGTTGTAGACGGGGATGTCGAAGGTACAAGTCTGGGATCCCTCATAGGGTTGGACACAAGTGTTCCCTCTCTCCACGACTGCCTTTCCGGCAAAATTGGTATGGACGATGCGATTATCGATTTTGGTGGTGGAAGTTTTATCGTTGGAGGGATACAGATAGAGAAGCTACGAGATATCGATTTAAAGGGTATTAAAAAGGTCATAGATGAACTAACAAAGGAATATGAGGTCGTATTGGTAGATTGCCCTCCGGGATTGGGTAACGATGCAGTGACCGTAATATCGTCCTGCGCCACGATGCTACTGGTTGTAACCCCCGATATCATGTCGATAGTGAATGCCTTGAAGACCGTCGTGGTGGCAAAGAGGGTGGGGTGCACCATTGTGGGGGTGCTGATAAATAAGGGCGGTAGTGAATATGACATCCCAGATACGCATATCTCGACCGTCTTAGGAATCGACATTATAGAGAAACTCAAAGAAGATGAAGAGGTCAAAGAGGCATTAAATCTCGGAAAGCCCATAATCTTGCACAATCCCGATTCCCAATTTTCATTAAAAATTATGGAAGTGGCTGCAAATTTAGTCGGAAAATGAATTTAGAGGTATTATATCTCAATTGTCATCAGATCTTCAGCCACAACGACCCTTTCGAATATGTCCCTCGCCTGTTCATACAAGATGTCGTCTTCTTTATATCTGGGGCTTATATGAATCAGAAAGAGTTGTTTGGCCTTGCCCTCTCTTGCAACATGACAAGCGTCTACACAGGTGGAGTGCATGCTCTCTATTGCCTTTTCTCGTAGGGTCTCGTCGAAGGTCGAGTCGTGGATCAGAATAGCGCCTTCACAGTTTTTGATCACGTTTTCGCATGGGCGGGTATCAGAAGAATAAACGATCTTTGCCCCCTGCTTTTGTTCGCCCAAAACGTCTTCAGGGGATATATCCCTGCCCCCAATTGTGACGTGTTCGCCCTCTTGCAACCTCGAATAGGCGGGGCCTGGTTCTAGGCCCAACTCGAGGGCTTTTTCGATGAGGAATTCTCTCCCTTTCAGTTCCTCAAAGACCAGACCGTATGTGGGTATCGAATGCTCGACTTCTATCGGGGTTATCTTATAATGCTCAGTCTTCAACTCGAAGTTCTTTGAAAAATCTCTGGTCGTAACTTCGAAGCCCAGATCAAAATTTCCGAGATCTAGGAGACTGCCCACCACCTCTTTAATCCCGGGAGGCCCAAATATTTGTAAGGGCCTCTGCCTATTCGCGAAAGATAGAGTTTGAATGAGGCCCGGCAAGCCGAGGAAGTGATCGCCGTGAAAATGGGTGATGAAGATCCTGATGACCCTCATATAACTCAACTTGGACCTGATCATCTGCCTCTGGGTGCCTTCTCCACAGTCCCACAGTATAATTTCATCCCTGTACCTCAACGCGAGGGAGACATGATTCCTTCCCGAGCTTGGGACTGCTGCCGTTGTTCCTAAAAATATGAGTTCCATGAATTAAAAAAAGAGGCTCCATCATTTTATATTTTTGCTTTGTTGCCTTTCGCCCGATGATTATACACAACCAAAGCGAGGATGAACGATGCCATACAAAGTAAGTACAGAGTGGAGAACGAAGCCCTGCCATAAAAGGGGTTTTCGGGGGAAGGATAAAATGGTTTGATGTCCCAATATAGGAAGGAATCCAAAGATACATGGGTATAAACCCCGATCAACGATCCAAAGAGCATCTTTTTGAGGGAAGAATGCTGCTCGAGTTTGAACATCCTCATGACCTCGTAACTCCTTTCCTTGAAGGGAAGGAGGATTATCGCAGTGAAAACTCCGAATACCGTAGCCCCAAAAAATGAGTGGAGGAACCCGTGCCAGATTGGCGAGGATCTGAGCATATTGAGAAGGGGTTCGACGTCGATAAAAACCGTAGAGATGAGAAGGGCTGGCAGGTCCAGATGATCGTTCGCCAGCAACCCTATCACCAGCGCCGGTCCTAGGTGAAAGAGGGTAAAGGGCATTTTAACTCCCCTCCTCGGTATCCCGCACCGACTTCTTCATCACAACGATCTTCCTCGTCAAACTCCTGTGTATCCTGACTAGGTGCTTTTCTACAATCTCGAACCCCGCGTCCTTTGCCACGGTCTCCACGTCTATAGTTTCCGGACTAACGATGCATGCGAATTTACCCGGTTTGAGAATTGAACGAAAAGAGTCGAGCGCACCTTTATAAAGTTCGCCCGGTTCCAAGCCCATCGTCGTGGAGGATTTACCGTAAGGGGGATCGGCAACGATCGCATCGAAATAATCGCTATAACGATCCTCCAAATCTCTTACGTTCTCCTTCATGAGAGTAAAGTCATCAACCTCGAAATGTCTTAGGTTCTCTTCACAACCATTCACCATCTCCTCGCTGATATCCGATCCGAAAATCCGAGCTCCGATCAGGCCAGCTTCGATCAATATGCCGCCGGTACCGCAGAATGGGTCGATCAACCTTTCCCCCATTCTTACCCTGCTAAGATTAACTAGAGTTCTCGCCAATTTCGGTGACATCGAACTGGGATGGAAATAGGGCCTAAAATGGGGTTTCCGGCTTTCAAACTTCGATTTGTCTACCTTCCCCAACATCCTGCCGAAGATGAATTGGCCGTCTGTCAACATCCCGAAAAGGATATTCCGGGGATTCTCCAGATCTACTGATCTTTTCCCCTTCTCCCATATCGCCCCTCCGATCTCCCTTTCCAGTTTGGATATCTCCACGTTTTTGGAGTATTCCTTGATCCGTTTTACCCTGACCGCATAACTGCCTTCTATCTCGATATTTAGATTTTCGATCAGGCGAATGATCTCATCAAAATTCGCTTCGCAAGAAGCGTAAAATTCGGAGATGCTGTGTGTTAATGCCAACCTCCCAAGAAGCTCATCTAATCTCTCTATCTCGGCTTCGATTATAAATACCTGATCCAAGGAGTTTAGTATGGAATGAGGTATGGCCAAACTCTCAAGGGTGGCCAATACTTCCCCTTTCGGCAGGGTTTCGTGCTCTCCGGATAAGTGGAAAAACAATTGCATAGAGTTTCTTTACAACCCCAAAATATAAAAAAAGAGGGGGAACTAAACCCCCAAGGCCTTCCTCTTCTCTTCGATGTGTCGGATCATTATCTCCGCGGTCCCTTTCGGGTCAGAGCTGACGAAGAACTTTCCACCTAGGAGGTCCTCTGCATCACGAGTCAGAATTTTGGTAACCAACTCGCTTCCGGTAATCTTCGGCACCGGATTGACGTGGACCAAAACGCCTAGTGCCATGGCCCAAGTTCCTATGGCGAGGGCCTTCTCCGTATTGTACTCGGGTGCGCTGGCAGCTACTGGTAAATCTTTGATCAAATCAAAAGACGCAAGAATAAAGCTTAAAAACCATTAGTCAATAAATGACATCCAACCACATTTTGATACTGGGGTATATAATTACAAAAGCAAAATTCAAAGTGCAACCGGGGGCCCATAGCTTAGCCTGGTAGAGCGCCCGGCTCATAACCGGGCGGTCAAGGGTTCAAATCCCTTTGGGCCCATTTTGTTTTTCTCGTAACCAAAACTGCATTTAACTAAAAATTTCCTAGCACACCCTTGGAATAGGATCCCCTATGGGCATCTCCATAATCTTTCTCCCCCCCACGACGGTCTCCAGTATAACGCGCTTCGGATATTTTTCGATCACCTCCCCCATTATCCTCGCATCCCTGCCCAACTCAGTAGATCTTATAGCCTTTAACACTTCCTCAGCATCTCCCTTCGCAATGCCAAAAATAACCTTTCCTTCGTTGGCAACTGTGAAAGGATCGATGCCCAACATTTCAGAAGCGGCTACCACCTCGTTCTTCAAAGGTATATCATCTTCATCGATGAGTATGCCGACTCCAGATTTTCTGGCGAACTCGTTCAGTGCCGCGGCCAATCCTCCTCTAGTCGGATCTTTCATCGCGTGTATCTCTCCGGCCTTTAATGCCCTTTTCACCATGGGCCAAACTGGGGCTATATCCGACTTTAAGGTAGTTTCAAATCCGAAACCCTCCCTGAATGACATCAGGGAAATCCCGTGGTCCCCGATTGTTCCGGAGACGATCAATTTGTCTCCAATCCTCAGCCCAGAATCTTTAACAACTACGCCATCTTCAATGATCCCGATTCCGGTAGTGGTAACCACGATGTTATCTAGCTTCCCTTTCTCCATGACCTTTGTATCTCCTGTCACTATAGATATCCCTGCCTCCCTACAAACCTCGTCCATCGATCTAGTTATCCTCTCCAAGTCTTTGATCAAAAATCCCTCTTCGACTATTATCGAGGAGGCCAATGCCAGGGGCTTTGCCCCCATTACGGAGACGTCATTGATAGTGCCGCATGCGGCGAGTCTCCCTATATCCCCTCCAGGAAAAAAGATGGGCGTTATCGTATGCCCATCCGTAGTGATTATGAGCTCTTTTTCACCGATAGAAAGGGAGGCACCGTCATCCATATCTATGAGTGATGCATCGCCCAATTTCTCGCCTCTCAGATATTTCACGATTGACTCCAGAACTAGCTTCTCCGTTAATTCTCCACCAGCGCCGTGAGCCATCGTTATCTTCATCCAATTCCCCCGTATTATCAACCGGCAACCGTCTCTACGAAGTTCAGCCACTTATCGGTGCCCTCAAGATTTTTGGCAGATGTTTTTATGACATCGATATTGGGATTGATCCTCTTTACATCCTGGATCATCTTATCCTCATCGGCATTTACGAATTTGGCGATATCGATTTTGTTTATGATAGCGAAATCCCCCCTTCTGAATATGAGGGGGTGCTTCTCCACGATATCCTCGCCCTCGGAGACGCTCACGATAACCACCCTTTTATGCGCTCCCACATCGAAATCCGTGGGGCAAATCAGATTGCCCACGTTCTCTATGAATATCACATCCAATTCATTAAGGTTGAGATCTTCCAATGCATACCCTACCAAAGGAGCATCTAGGTGGCATTCCTTTCCGGTATTCATCGCTATTACCGGTACCCCCAACTTTCTAAACCGAGCAGCGTCTATTTCGGCTACGACATCGCCAGCAATTACACCTGTCTTGTACTTTTTGAGCTCTCTAACTGCAATCTCGATCATGGTCGTTTTTCCGGATCCGATTGCCCCGAGGATGTCGAAGGCCTTCACTCCGTATTTATCCAATTCATCGCGATTCTTTCTTGCTACCTCTCTGTTGGCAAGGATTATGTCGTGTTCAACTTTTACCTCTGAAACCTTGTGCATAATCCTCACTCACCATTCTCCTCCTCGATCTTTATGTTCTTAACTGTGAGTTCATTACCCGACAGAATTTCTATACCAAAACTCTCGCATTTCGGGCAGATAAAATCGATCCTCCAAAGGTGTATTTGGGGAGTTTTGAGAGTTCCCCGATAACTGCACGAATTGCACTTAATCGAGGCGGCTTTTTTTATTATATTCAACTCCGACCCTTCGAGTGAGGTCTCTTTCGTTGCCGCATCGAAACAAAATTTCAATTGCTCTGGATTCACAGACGTGAGCTCCCCTACCTCCAGCTCTATGTTCAGGACTTTCTTCACTTTATGGCCCTCGATCGAATGCAATACAGTATTTACGATTTCGGTGGCGACGAAAAACTCGTGCATAAAAAACACCTACAACTTGACGGTTGTCCCGTATCTGAAGGCGATGTTGCACGTTCCCTCGGTAGATACCATACAAGCTCCGATAGGATTTTGGGGCGTACATGTCTTTGCAAATAGTTCGCAATCCGTCGGTTTTGCCAAACCCCTCAGGATATCCCCGCACAAAGGACACTCCAGGCCGCAAGCTTCGCCTTCTATTACGGGAGGTGAGATGTCGTATTTTTTGCTCGCATCTAGATCTTCGAATTCTTTTTTAATCCTCAAAACCGAGTTTGGGACGACCGGGAAGCCCCTCCATTCTTTATCGTAGGGCTCGAAGACCTCCCACATCTTTTCAAGAGCAATGGTGTTCCCTTCATAGGTAACGGATCGGGTATATTCGTTTTCCACCTTGGCTTTGCCGCTACGCATCTGCTTCAAGAGCATGAGGATCGCGACCATTATGTCCAATGGCTCAAAGCCCGTGATAACCTGAGGGACGCCATATTTGGCGGTTAACGGTTCCCAAGCCTTTACCCCGGTTATCGTGGAAACGTGGCCGGGGTCGATGAAGCCGTCAATCTCGAGGTCTCCTAGACTCAATAAGAAATCTACAGCCGGAGGTGTAAGCCGATGAGAACTCAAAACGCTGAAGTTTTCAGGAGGGTCATTTAGCATAATATCGGCAGTCATCGGCGTCGTGGTTTCGAGACCAATGGCGAAAAAAACGACGTCCTTATCAGGATTATTTATAGCTATCTCTATCGCATTCTCTGGGCTGTAGACTATTCTTACGTCAGCACCATCTGCCTTCTCCTGTGCCAAAGATGTTTGGTTTCCAGGTACCCTGAACATGTCGCCATAAACCGTAATTATTAATCCCCGTCTCGCGAGTTCTATCGCCTCATCTATCTCGTTGGCAGGGGTTACGCAAACTGGACAGCCGGGACCGGGCACAACCTCCACCTCGTCGGGGAGCAAAGATCTAATCCCGAACTTGGTTATAGATTGCTCGTGGGTCCCGCATACGTGCATAATAACGATTTGGGTTGACAATTCATTGATCTTCTGAATTATCTTCTTCGCGAGTTTCTTGTCCCTGAACATTCTGTGAATCTCTATATCCGCCATTGATCAGTACTCCTTTTGTAATAGCTCTTCCCAAAGCTCCAAGGACTCTTGGGCCTCTTCCCTGCTCATCTTCTGGATTCCATAGCCGACGTGGACGATGACGTACTCCCCTACCTTGACTTCTTCGATGAGAGAGATATTGACTTCAGACCTTGCTCCCCCAAAGTCTACTGTTGCATGATCTCCGTGAACCCCGATAACTTCAGCTGGAATTGCTAGACACATCTTTCGACCACCGTTATGTCTTATATGAACTTGGCCCTAACTTTTTAAGATCTTCCACCATCTCTTTAACGACGTTAGCGAACTTCTCCCCTTCAGATGTAGAGATCCATTCTAATTTGAAGCGCTGCGGTTCAAGGCCAAAGTCCTCCAACATCAACTCAATCGCCTCTGCTTTTTTCTGTGCGTTCAGATTGCCTTCTCTGTAATGGCAATCCCCCGGATGGCAGCCGCACATCAATACCCCATCGGCCCCTTTGGTTAATGCATCCATCACAAAGTTTGGGTGAACCATGCCAGAGCACATCACGCGGATTATTCGAATATTGGGAGGATACTCTCTCCTTGAAGTTCCTGCTAAATCTGCTCCGGCATAGGCGCACCAGTTGCAACAAAAGGCCAATATAAGAGGTTCGTGTCCCATTTTATCTCTCCTATCCGGCAAGAGCTGCATCGATCATCGCCGATATCTGATCAAAAGTGAAGTGTCTTATGACAATCCCTCTCTTCGGACATGTGGCCTGACACACTCCACAGCCCAAACATAGAGCTTCGTTGATCTCTATCTTCTTCTTAATCTCTCCTTCCACCTCATATTCGACCAATGTTATGGCCTTTCCGATGCAGGGATCTACACATATCGCGCAACCATCGCAGAATTCAGTGATCATCGCCCTGGTAGGTTCCAGTTCGACCTTACCCTTGGCCAATGGGATTGACGCCTTGGCGGCGGCTGCGCTGCCAGATGCGATACTTTCGATAATATTCTTGGGTCCCTGACACGCACCAGCAAGATACACTCCCTCATTAGCGGTGTCAAAAGGTCTAAGTTTCGCATGGGCTTCTTGGAAAAATCCGTCACCGCTCCGGGTTATCTTTAGAATGGACGCTAGGTCATGGGCATCCTTCCTCGGCTCCATGCCTACCGATAAGATCACAAGATCGGATGGAATCTTCATCTTATCGTTGCTCAGTACATCCTGAACTGTAACCGTAAGTTCCCCATCAAATCTCTCAATCAGAGGGGGATTTTCTGCAACGTATTTCATAAATGTTACTTTGGATTCAGATGCCTCTTTGTAGAGGTACTCGTCCCTACCATAAGTCCTAATATCCCTGTACAAGAAGAAAACATTGGCCTCGGGATACCTCTTTTTTAGGGCCAAGGCATTTTTGATTGTGGCTGTACAACATACCCTAGAACAGAACTCATTTCCCCTCTCGTCCTCGGACTTCTTAATCTTTCTCGAACCCACGCAGCCGATAAAAACCGCATTTTTGATGGGCTTTTGGCCTATCGTTACCTCTCCGCCGATGGGACCATTTTCATCTAAAAACCTTTCCAACTGCAGAAGGGTCAATACCCTGGGGTCCTTCTTATACCCAAACTCTCCTTCCTCCGGCTCGTAAACTCCGGCCCCGGTAGCAACGATAACCACACCTGCTTTTATATTCGTTACGTCCTCGTCTTGATCTAGATCTATGGCCTTCTCCTCGCATACCTCCACGCATTTTCCGCACTTATTACAAACCTCCATGTCGATTGAAGGATAGGGGGGATACGCATGTTTGAATGGGAGATATATGGCCTTTCTTTTGCTTATCCCATATTCGTACTCGTTCTCGGTCTCGATCGGGCAGACATCTACGCATTTCAAACAGTTGGAACAGGGTTTTATATATCTCGGTTTTTGAGTTATCTCCAACTCAAAGTTCCCTAGAAAGCCGTCCATCTTCGAAACGGATGAAAGGGTATATATCGTGATTCTATCGGATGAAGTAACTTTATCGATCAGCTCAGTGACGACTTCCGGAGCCTTTCTCTCACTTCTGACCAGGCTATACAACAATGCAGACCTCCCCCCGAGAGTTGGAGATTTTTCGATCAAATGGACATCGAATCCCCTTTCTGTCAAATCGATTGCGGATCTGAGTCCGGTGACCCCGCCCCCTATTACAACTGCTTTTAACGTTACGTCCATCTCTTTTATCTCAAGGGGCTTTAAAAGTCTGACTTTGGCAATGGCCATCCTCACGAGATCTTTTGCCTTTTTTGTGGCTTCCTCTGGATCTGATGAATGGACCCAAGAACATTGTTCCCTGATATTGGCCTGTTCATAGAGATACGGATTTAGACCGCCTTCTCGGACGACCTCCCTAAAAGTTGGTTCGTGCATTTTCGGGGTGCACGACGCAATAACAACTCTATTTAAACCGTGCTCCTTGATATCCTGTTTGATCGCCTCCTGCGTCGGAGAAGAGCATGTATATATCGATTCTTTGGCCAAGGCCACGTTTGGCAAACTCTTCGCGTATTCCACCACCTCTTTTACATCTACCACTGCGGCTATGTTTGTACCGCAGTGACATACGTAAACGCCTATCTTTGGTTCTTCCTCCATTACTAACTCCTCGCCAAAATTATCGATGCCTTCATGGCAGCTGCCGATGCCTGTGTGACGGCGTCCGGTATATCCTTTAGTTCTTCTCCACAACCCGCGACAAAGACCCCCTCTCTAGAAGTGCTCGCCGAATCTAAGTAAGGATCCTTGGATAGGTAAAAATTGTCCTTCCATGTCGGTACATCCAGTTTTTCGCTCAATTCGGTCTCAGAAGGGACCCCTCCCGTTGCCAAGACAACGAGATCCATCTCCGTCTCTTTTATCTCACCGGAGACTATATCTTCACTCCTTACGACCAAATCCTTGTTATCCTTCTCTAAAACTTCAGCTACCCTTCCCTTAATGAACTTTATTCCATGTTGCATCCTAGCCCTATTGTAGAGTTCTTCATAACCCTTTCCGAAGGCCCTCATGTCCATGTAAAAGATAGTTATATCTGAACCTTCGATGTGATCTTTGAGCAACATGGCATTCTTTATGGCATACATGCAACAGAATCTAGAGCAATAGAGGTTGGTATTTATATCCCTTGAACAGACGCATTGGATGAAGCCTATGCGCTTGGGTATCTTGCCATCAGACAATCTTATTACATTGCCCCCCATGGGACCTGAGGGGCTCAAAAGTCTCTCCAACTGCAAAGCGGTTATGACATTGTCATATATCCCATAACCGTATTCCTCCTTCTTTTTTGGGTCGGCGAGATCATAGCCTGTAGCGACGATGATGGCTCCAACATTTACTTCAATCTCTATGGGTTTTTGATCGAAATCGACAGCCCCTACCATGCACGCCGATTTACACATCCCACACTTAATGCAGTTCTTCTCATCAACGATATACTTCAGGGGCACTGCCTGCGGGAACGGGAGATATATGGCCTTCCTCAACCCGATTCCCATCTCGTGCTCGCTTGGCACTATGATGGGGCAGTGTTGAGTGCAGATTCCACAGCCAGTACACTTCTCCTCATCTACATATCGGGGTTTTTTCAATATCTTGACGGTGAAGTTGCCTGCTTCGCCTGTGATATTGGCGACCTCTGAAAAGGTAAATAACTTTATGTTGGGATGCCTACCCGTGTCGACCAGTTTAGGGGTTATTACGCAAGCAGCACAATCAAATGTAGGAAAGGTTCTATCCAACTTGGCCATGTTTCCTCCGATGCTCGGGTCCTTCTCGACGAGATATACGTGGAAGCCTTGATCCGCGAGGTCTAGACTCGCCTGCATGCCCGCTATTCCACCGCCTATCACCAACGCCGATTTCGTCATGCCTCTCCCTCCTCTACAGCCAATGGATTCGGCCCCAATCCCTTGATCAAATCGACCATCTCCTCGATGGTCCTGGCAAATTTTTCGCCCTCGGAGGACGCTATCGTTTCAAATCTAACCCTCTCGGGATTTATCCCGACCCCCTCTAAGGCTTTTTTGATATATCCTATCCGCTTTTCTGCAGCATAGTTCCCCCTCTCATAGTGACAATCCCCCAACCTACACCCAACTATCAAGATGCCGTCTATTCCATCTCTAATGCTCTTCAAGATGTGAACCGGATCAATCCTGCCGGTGCACATGAATCTGATTATCCTAACGTTTGGTGGGTATTGGATCCTGCTCCTCCCTGCCATATCTGCTCCGGCGTAGGAGCACCAATTGCATGCGAAGGTCGCTATTTTGGGTTCAAATTCGACCATATCAATCACTTAACAGACGCCATAGAGATAATAGTCTCCTTTCACGCCGGTTTCACTGATGATTCCTTCCCTTCTAAGGGCGATGATGTGGTAGAGAACCCTATTGGTCGGCAATCCAGTCGTTTCAGAGATCTCTGGTATCGTGGATGGCTCTCTCCCTATCTTGGTCAATATGAGATGGCGCTCTATTTCCTCGGTCACGATCTTTTCTACTAACGTCCTCAATTCTTCTTCGTTCATATCTTCCGAAGGGGCTGTTGCCTGCCCGATGATCCATCTCAACCTCTCTGAGCTGAATGCCTCTATCAACGCATCGATGCCTGAGTAATCTCCCTTCGTCTCCTTCATGCTTTTACCTCAACTCTTTATTCGTCTCCTTCGAGTGATTCCTCAACGATTGTTCTGATGTGCTCTATCGCCCTTACCTTCTCTGGGCGTATCTTGAGTTTGCCTTTTATGAATAACTTAAAACCTAAGGTGCCGTTCTCTAAAGTCGTCTTGCTCCAATAACGCAGCAAACTCTTTACATCTATGGCGAACTTTGAGCCGATCTCTCTCGTAAGCTCGAGTTCGTTCAGCCTTCCAAACTTCTTTAAAACAGCGAGGAAAGATTCGTAGAATGCTGGTCCTTCCCTCTGAGCTTCGATCCCTTCTCTTATCGCCATGCTCTTCAAGGTCGTTATGAGCCTTAGAATTTCTACCTTCCTCGGGCACAGTGTAATGCACGTATTACAAGAGGCACATAGCCACAGCATGAAACTCGAAAGTACCTCCTCCTTCATGCCGAACTGGATCATCCTCACCATCTGCCTTGGAGTATGGTCCATAGCATAGCTCGTGGGGCATCCTCCAGAACACATGCCGCACTGAAAGCATGCCCTTACCGTATCCTTTAAGTCTTCTCCACCATATTCTGCCAGTTCCTCGAGAAACTGTTTCTCTTTTTCCTCGTCTTGGATTATCATCTTTCCTCCCTTTAAGTCAGCATCGCCTCCAGCTGTACAACGATTTGCTCGTCCGTAAAATGGCGAATTGTAATTGCCATAACTGGACAGCCGGCGGCACACAAACCACAGCCTTTGCACAGCACTTTCAATACTTTGGCCTTTCCCTCTTCAACGATCGGTGCCCCGTATGGGCAGAGCCTTGTGCATAGTCCACAGCCTATACACTTGTCCTCATCCACCTCCGCGGTGATAACCTCGCTATCCATACTACCTTTAGATAACATTGAACTGGCCCTCGAAGCTGCTCCGGAGGCTTGAGAAATTATGAGCGATAACTCCTTGGGGGACTGGCAAGCACCACACAGGTATATGCCGTCAGAGGTAAATTCTAGAGGCCTGATCTTTGCATGTGCCTCCATAAAAAAGCCATTGGGACTAAGGGGGACTTTCAATATCTCCTGCAACTCTTCCACGCCCTTAGAGGGAACCTGTGGCGTTGTCAAGATTACTAGATCCGCCTTAATCTTCACCGAATCCCCCAGCAAAATATCATACACTTGAACATAAAGATCGCCATCCTCTTTGGTGAGGGCAGGGGGCTTTTGGGGGGTATATCTCAAGTACCTGATGCCATAATCTATTTGAGATCTTCTATAGTAATCTTCGAACTTTCCGAACATCATCATATCTCTATAAAGTATAAAGACTTGGGCATCTGGTCTCTTTTTCTTCAGGATAATGGCATTCTTGACAGCTTCGAGACAGCAGGATCTAGAACAGGCTGGATAAGTCTCGTTCCTTGCACCAACACACTGGATCATCACGATTCTTTTATAGTCAAATTCGCCTTCCTTCAACTTTTTCTCCAATTCAAGCTGAGTCATGACCTTGGGATCTTCCCCGTACATATATTTCCCATGGGGCTTCAATTCCTCGCTACCTGTAGCAAGGACGATGGCACCGGCTGGGATAGCCTTGCTCTTGCCGTTGTGCTGTAGAGTCACATCGAAATTTCCTATGAATCCTTCGATGTCGATGACCTTGGAATTCAGATATGTTATTATGTTTGGATGCTCCAAAACCGCTCTTTTCAGCGGAGTGAATACTTCTTCTGAGTCTTTTGCCTCCAAAAAGACGGAATTTAGTTCGTTTATAGAACCGCCAAGCTCGGCACTTCTCTCCACGATGGCTAC
>JBHIFP010000037.1:0-15545 GCA_046761145.1 Hydrothermarchaeales archaeon (SeqCode) | reverse complement strand
ATAGATGGGTGCTGGGGTTCAATCCTGGATTTCAATCTTTCCGGTACAATTATTAATGAATACCTCTCAAATATCAGTTATGGCAGATGGTCCAAACGATAACGAGTTCGTCTTTCAGAGAGGGTTTTATTTAATAGAACTGACTGGAAAAAAGGCCAAAAACCTGAAGGAATTTCTAAATATCGTAAGAGAGATTGACGAGACCTCCATATTTTATCACATGTATCACTCGCTACTTGAACATCACTTCGTCATCCCAGAATACTTCAATGACTTTGCCTACTGGCTGGAAAAAGAACTCCACGAGGATGTACTGGCGGAGAAGTTGGCGAACATCGGCGTATATGGGGATGGGGGGATAGAGTCATTAAGGTCCAAATTGGTGGATACGTTGGAAGAGCGTCTGAAAGTACGTAAAAAGATCATGGATGTCCCTGAAGGTGAGGAGTTCCACTTCGTTAGATCAAGATATGTAATTTTGCCGACCAAATATAGGGCAAGGAACTTGGAAGAATTCCTGAAATGTATGAGAAAGATAGATAACGGAACTCTATTCTACCATTTCTTTGAGTCCAGGTTGCGGCCCAAGAAAGAGGGGGTAGAGTATCCCGATGATTTTTCCGCATGGATCTTCGATAGTCTCGGCCTCCAAGAACTGGCCGATCGATTGGCCAAGATCGACTTTCTCGGATATACCCTCGATGGCATAAGGAAAGAGATAATAAAAATCGTGGAAGGGGCATAAGAGAAAAAGGAGCTTGAGCATTTGAAGTTAAGGGCCTATGCCAAAATCATTGGCAAGGGAGAGATAGAGGAACTCTTTGCTCTATCAGAAAGGTTATCCCTAAAATCCATGCTCCACATAAATTCGACGGCAGTAGGTGGAGGGGTTGCCGAAATTCTGAATCGCCTTGTGCCACTGCTGAACGATATCGGCATAGATGCACGTTGGAGCGTGATGAAGGGGGGTGAAGAATTTTTCAGGGTTACCAAGAGTTTCCACAACGCCCTTCAAGGTGCTCCCGTCAAAATTGGCAAGGATACTTTTGAAATTTATCTCAAATATAATAGAATGAATGCAGAAAATTTTTCCTTTGACAGAGACGTGACTGTCATCCACGATCCCCAGCCGGCGGCACTGATAGATATGCAAAATAACGGAAAATGGATATGGAGGTGCCACATCGACATCTCCACCGGTCCGAGATATCGACCCGCTTTTGAACTCATAGGGGTTAGAAGATATATAAAAAAAGCTCTATTATCCCAAACTAGGGTATGGAAATTTTTGAAAAGGTACATAAGGAGATATGATGCTTCGATGTTTTCTGCGGCGGCGTTTTCCCGGGCGGGCTTAAATATCCCACAGTTTCTCGTTCCTCCATCCATCGACCCGCTGAGCGATAAGAATCGAGAATTGAAAGAACAGGAAATAGATAAGGTTCTGGATAAGCATGGGATATCTCGGGAAAAGCCAATAATCGCCCAGATCGGGAGGTTTGACAGGTTCAAAGACCCGATGGGGGTTATAGATGCGTATAAAATCGTCAAAAAACGCATCGACTGCCAGCTCATACTCGCTGGGGGCACTGCTACAGACGACCCCGAGGGCATAGAGATGTTTCAAGAGGTTAAAAAAGAGGCCATGGGAGACCGGGATATCCACGTTATCATCCTTCCACCATTCAGTGACCTTGAGGTAAATGTATTTCAGACAGCGGCTTCCGTTGTTTTACAGAAGTCTCTGAAGGAGGGATTCGGCTTAACGGTCTCCGAGGCTTTATGGAAGTCCACGCCAGTTGTCGGTGGCGCTGTGGGGGGGATACCGAGCCAAATAATGAACGGCATAAATGGATACTTGATACACTCTACAGAGGGCGCCGCCAACAGGATAATGTATCTACTGCGCAATCCAGAGCACGCCAAGAGGCTCGGTCAGAATGGTCGAGAATACGTTAAGCAAAGGTTCCTTCTCACAAGACATCTGAGGGATTACCTCCTGATCATGCACTCTCTTGAACACCCTCGAGAGAGCTTTATTCAACTTTAAATATAGGAAAGATGATCTCTCTTACCATGCCTTTATACATTTTTCAAGAACCATCGCAACAATTCAATGACCTCATCCGGATTTTTGATACGAAATTGAGCCGAGGTCGATACTTCTCGATCCCCTGAAACGATTACAGTGATGCCTTCCCCCTTAAGCTGGATAAAAGCGTCTTCGTCGGTCGCGTCATCGCCGATATAAAGGGGAAGTATATCTTTTTCTTTGGCGGATATGTGTTTGAGAAAGATATCAACGGCACGGCCTTTATCCCATCCCATTGGCCTGACTTCTAGGACTTCTGCACCATGGATGACCTCCAATCTCCCTTTCCTGTCATTCTCCTTGACCATATCCTCAAATTCTCTGCACACATCACGGACCATTCCTCTCGGCAATAAACGGTAATGAAAGGCCAGGCTCATCTTTTTATTCTCTAGATAGATTCCGTCTATGTTTTTAAAGTCGTGGACCATCTTATCCCAGATACTGCCCAAAAGAGATTTGCTCTTTGTCCATCCATTCCACGTAAAACTCTCGCCGTTCGAAAACAAGATCTGCATTCCATGTAAACCGGAAAGGGAGAGCCCATCGATACTCAGCATGTCCTTTAGGTCCTCCATCTTTCTACCGCTTATTATGACTACCTCAAATTTGGAGTTGCGGACCAGTGAAGCCAACGTGTTTTTTATTTCATCGGATGGGAGGGCTTCATCCGGCCTGTCCTTGAAATGGACCAGAGTTCCATCATAATCGATGAATAGTGCCACTAGGTCTCTCTTCTCCATTTCGCCTTGAATTTCATCTAAGTAGTCAAAGATGTGGCCCCTAACCAAGATATCATCCCTATCCATGCGGATTGTCCTGAACCTTGATCACTTCTGAAAAGAAACTGTCCAACCACCAATCTAAGTCATGCGTTCTTATCTTATTCCTCAAGGCCTCGCTTCGGCTCTTCCTCTCTCTGGAACTCATCTCCAATGCCTTTTTGATAGCATAGACAACCCCCCTTGTGTCATGAGGGTTTATGAGAAGGGCCTCAGTCATCTCTTCTGCTGCACCTGCAAACTCGCTCAAGATCAATACTCCATCCTCGGTGCCCTTGGATGCCATATACTCCTTTGCGACGAGGTTCATCCCATCTATCAAAGGCGTAACAAAAGCGATGTCGGCAGCCCTATAATAGGCTATCAATTGCTCATGAGTAAAGGATCGATAGAAGTAGCGGATCGGGACCCAATCCAATCTCTGGAACCTCCCATTGATACGCCCCACCATTTCATCGACCTCCCTCTTTAACAATCGATACTCCTTGACCTTTGTCCTGCTCGGGGTGGCAATCTGTACAAAGACCACCTTTTCCCTATATCTGGGATACTTTTCCAAGAACCTCTCAAATGCAGCTAACCTGTCCAAGATGCCTTTTGTGTAATCAAGTCTGTCGACGCCCAAAATCAGGGTATTGGCGTGGAGCTTGCCACGCAACCTTCTTGCCGCAATGGCTGCCTTCTTTGAGGAAGATATAGAGTTAAATTTTTTATAATCTATCCCAAGGGGGAAGGCTTTGACAGTGGTATCATGATCACCGACCGTTATCGTGTCGTTGTTTACAGATGCATCAAACTCTTTTTCAGCACACACTTTGAAATTCTTCACATAGCGTTGTGTATGGAATCCGATCAGGTCACTGCACAATAAACTCCCTAGAATCTCCCTTCGCCATGGCAGGATGCGATAAACCTCCCAAGGCGGCCAAGGGATGTGCCAAAAGTAAGTAACGATCGAATCGCTTCTATCCTTCTTGATCAAAGAAGGAACAAGCGAGAGGTGATAGTCATGCACCCATATCACATCTTGGCTTGTAGCTTCCTGGAAGACGGCCTTGGTGAATTTTGCATTGACCTTCTTATATGCCTTCCAATACTTCTCTTCAAAACTGACTTTTCCCAAGAAGAGGTGGGACAGGGGCCACAGAACCCTATTGCAAAAGCCCCTGTAGTAGTAATTCTTTTCCCTTTCGGAAAGCCAAACCCTCTTCAATTTATATTGGGGGTTATCTGGAGGAACTTCAACCCTATCCTCATCATCACAAACCTCACGATCAGCGCCCCCACTTCCCCAGGCTACCCAAGTCCCCTTATATGATTGCATTACGGGGTCAAGGGCAGAGACCAAGCCACCAATAGCCTGCTTGCACCTGATACCGCGAATCGTTTTCTCGTGAATATATGGCTCTCTATTTGAAACCAAGATCAATCTGTTTTTGAAGGTATCTTCATGGAAATCCAACACAATCCCTCATATAGGAACCCAACCTCGTCGCACATAACGATAGGTCGGTAAGTAGAGTATATTAGCGATCATTTAGTAGTTTTCAATTTTTTAAGGTTATCATGGATGATATGGCACATTCTATCAATGTATCTATTTAGTTATGTGGAGTATATAAAACCGCGAATTTCATCAAGGCACGAGATTAAAGACTTTTTTTCACGTAATCTATGAATCTACCCAGCCCTTCCTCCAGATCGACCTTGGGCTCCCAGTTGAGGAGCTCCTTCGCTTTGCTGATATCCGGGCACCTCCTCTTTGGGTCGTCCTCGGGTAATGGTAGGAACTCTATCTCTGAGCTAGAGCCAGTAATCCCCTTCACCATATTCGCCAGCTTCAAGATGCTCACCTCTTTATCGTTTCCGATATTCACGACCTCCCCACTGGCGTTATCTGCCAGAGCGAGCCTCAGGATGCCCTCGATCTGATCCGTCACGTAGGTGAAAGAGCGCGTTTGAGAGCCATCTCCGAAGACCGTAATGGGGTCGTTGCTCAAGGCTTGCTCTACGAACCTTGGAACCACCCGGCCATAGATGTCATCTGCCCTCATGCGGGGACCATAGGTATTGAATGTACGGACCATCCTCGTGTCCATGCCGTGCTCCTGGTGATAGGCCGTTACGAAAGCCTCCCCTGCCCTCTTCGCCTCATCATAGGAGCTCCTAGGCCCAACGGGATTGACATTGCCGTTGTACGTCTCTGGGGTGGGTATGAAACGGGGATCTGGATCTCCGTAAACCTCGCTGGTCGATGTATAGACAAACCTCGCATTATTCTTCTTGGCAATACCCAATGCGACCCAGATGCCTAGGGTATTGGCCTTCAAGATCTGGATGGGGTGCTCCGCGAACTCGAAGGGGGATGCCCTGCTAGCCAAGTGCATCACGAGATCGAAGGACTCGTCTAGGGTGATGGGCTGGCTTATATCATGATCGATAAATTTGAATGCCTCATTGCCCTCCAAATGGGATATATTGCCCCTCTGGCCACTCACCAAGTTGTCTATACAGGTGCCCTTTGCGCCTTGCCTCATCAGTACATCGCAGATCCAAGAGCCAAGAAAACCAGCGCCGCCGGTGATGAGGACATCTCTATCTTCGAACGTCAGGCGATCCTTCTCGAGCCCGTTGCATATTATCTCTAGGTCCTCTTCTATCGCCTTCAAATCTACCTACCCTCCCCTGATATCCCATGGAGATAAGCCATCAGATCCCCCCTTACCCCCTCGTTGGTGAGTGCGAACTCTATCGAACTCTTTAGCCAGTCCAGCTTGTTCCCTATGTCATACCTCTTCCCTTTGAACTCGTAAGCGTAGATCTTCTGCCCCTCCAATAGTAACCTGAGGGCATCGGTGAGCTGTATCTCGTTCCCCACGCCTGGGGGGACCTTTTTCAAGGACTCGAAGATCTCCGGCATCAAGATGTATCGCCCTATGATGCCGAGGTTCGAAGGCGCCTCCTCCGGTTTTGGTTTCTCGATCAAGTCTTCGATTTCATAGATGTCGTCAATGGGGGTGCACTTGATTATGCCGTAACTCTCGATCTTCTCCCTACCCACTTCCTCCACCGCTATTATAGAGGCCTTGTATCTTTCAAATATCTCCATCAATTGCCTAGTACAAGGCACCTCGTCTACCGTTATCGTATCCCCCAACAGGACCGCAAAGGGTTCATTGCCAACATATTTTCTCGCACAGTAGATGGCATCTCCCAACCCCTTCTGCTCCTTCTGCCTGACGTAATGGATATCCGCCAGTTCGGAGATCTCCTCCAACTGCCTGAGATAATGGCCCTTATCGCTGTTTTTCAGCGCGGTCTCCAACTCTATAGACCTGTCGAAGTGATCCTCTATGGCCCTCTTTCCCCTTCCCGTGATTATCAGGATATCGTCGATGCCAGAAGCAACCGCCTCTTCGACCACATATTGTATCGTGGGCTTGTCATATACTGGGAGCATCTCCTTGGGTTGGGCCTTCGTTATGGGCAGGAACCTCGTTCCGAGACCCGCGGCCGGGATCACCGCCTTCATATTACCAGCACACCCCCCCGTAATCATCTGCCACCCTCGCTTCCTCTATCCGCCTCCCGTCGATCACGACTTTGCCCCTATATAGGTCCTCCCTCCTGAACTCATCCCACTCCGTAACGATCAGTATATATCTACCCTTCTCGACGGCATCCTCAGCTGAATCGTGGTAGGTTATCCGCTCGTGCCTCCCCAGTATCTTCTTCGCTTCTCCTATCGCCTTGGGATCGGCGACGTGCACCCTTGCGCCCTTCCTCAATAAACTCTGGATGATCTTCAAAGACGGCGCCTCTCGCATATCATCTGTACCTGGTTTGAATGCCAAGCCGAGTACAACGACATCCACGCCCTTCAACGACCCTGCCTTCTTCTCGAGGAGCTCTACCAATCTGAGGGCCTGGGTCTCGTTCAGTTCCATGGCGGCGTTGAGGACTATGGGACGGTAATAGACCTCCTTCGCCTTGCCAACGAGGGCTCTGACGTCCTTTGGAAAACAACTGCCCCCATACCCAATTCCAGCATTCAAGAACTTGGGCGATACCCTGGAGTCCAGGGCCAAGCCCCTCGCAACCTCGTAGACATCGATCCCCAGCTGCTTACATATATTCCCGATCTCATTTATGAAGCTGATCTTCGTGACCAAGAAGGAGTTCGTGGCGTACTTGATCATCTCGGCTGTTTTGGGATCGGTCTTCATTATCGTCGTGCCAAACCCCTTGTAAAGCTCGCTCATGATATCCATGGACTTCTCATCTAGGCAACCGAGGACGATCCTGTCCGGGTGGAGAAAATCGTCTATGGCTCTGCCTTCCCTCAAAAACTCTGGATTCATGCAGACCCCGAAACCGGCTCCGCACTTCTTGCCGGAATACTCCTCGAGGGTCGGTATCACGGAATGCTCGGTCGTCCCGGGAACGACGGTGCTCTTCACGACCACGACGTGGTAACTATCCTTGTCCTTTAATGCCTTCCCGATCTCTCTGCTGACCTCCTCCACGTGCTTCAGATCGATATAATCCATGAGCCCGGATGGCGTGCCGACTGTGATGAATGATATCTCGGTCTCCTTGACCGCTTCGCCTATATCTGTGGACGCCCTCAACTTACCCGCCTTCAAGCACTTCTTCAACATCCCCTCGAGTTTACCCTCGTATATCGGAGGTTCGCCCCTATTGATCGACTCTACGCGATCTCCATCGATATCTACGCATATTACGTCGTTTCCCCAATCCGCAAAGCAGGTGCCCGTGACCAGACCAACATATCCCATGCCTATGACCGAAATCCTCATGAGACCACTCCTATTCCAATACTGAGGAATCTTACGCGTAGACTTTTAAAACTTTCTCAATATCCCTCAGTCTCCCTCAGTACTTCTTTGCGTTCCTCATCGCTTATCCTCGCCTTTCTCATCTCCTGGGCTAAATTCTCCTCGGACTTCGAGCTGCTTATGATATCCCTGACGGTCTCACGGACTTCCCATGGAAAGATGACCCAAGCGCTGGTCTCCTCGACGCAGAAATCTGGTTCGAATTTCGTATGGGGTTTTTTGACCAAGGTGGCGACGATGATATCCCCAGCGCCCCTCTCCTTCAAGTGTTCCGCTGCCGCGATCAAACTTTCGCCGGTGTCGGCGATATCGTCCACCAATAGGATATCCTTACCGGCTATATCCCCCTGCACCGGCTGCACGACCACGGGCTTCTCCCTGGTCTTGCCGACGGATTTGTAGAATTGCACGGTTAACGTATATAGCTCCTTGTTGTCGAGTAAATCAGAGAGGATCCTAGCAGGTACCCAGCCCCCTCTAGCGAGGCCGACGATGGCGTATTTATCGTATCCTCTGGTCTTTATCCACCTCGCCAATATCTCGCACTGCTCTTGGATCTCTGCCCAAGAAAGTCTAAGGTACTCCATAGCCCTCTAACTCCAGCCGATTCTTCTGCCTCAGGTACATAACCGGGACCCCCAATCTACGAAGCCTGCTCTTTAACGCCCTGTCATTCGTGCATACTATCGTATCTTCGTCGGCGAGGGAGGCGATGGCCTCGTCGGCATCTTCTGCTTCTCCTTCGATTATATTAAACCTTCCTCCAAACTCTATCGCCATCTTGGCCATCTTGCGATCGTTGAGATTTTCGGCCTTGAAACTCATATAATGCAACTCTTGCAGTACCCCTCTCGGAACTGAGATCTCATAGCCACCGCCCAAGATCCTATCGATCTCTGCAACGATATCGATGTTGAACTGGAAGGGTAGCATCAGAAAATTGGAATCGAGGATGACTTTTGTTTTAGCTTTCTTTGGCATCATTCAACCCTTTATGACCCCGTACCCGATCAATCTCCACCTAGCGCCTATTCTTCGACTTATCGCGGCCCTTGAGCCTTTCTCGGCACATATGGGGAGTTTCAGTTTGACTTCGGCCTCGTCCTCTCTGGCACTCCTGACTACGCCAACCGTTGTGGCTGTGCCTACGTTGAGCATGAGGGGCTCGTTTGTCCTTATGCTCTCGACCTCCAACTCCTCCTTCGTTCCCACAACCCTCTCCAGCAGATGGACCTCCAAGAGGAGTTCGTCCAAGACCTCTGGCAAGGTCTCGGGTGCTCCCAGGACCATTCCCGTGAGCCCGTCGGACTTCGTCAACGAGGGATCCAGTGGAGTTCCGATGCCCACTAGGCCTCCGGGATACACTTTCTTCAGTTTTTTATTCCTCGCCATCAGGGTGGTTACTCGGGTCGTTATCGATCTCCAACGGGGCATGTTCTCCTCCTCCGACTTGATACCCGGTTTTATCTCGATCTCTTCGCCACGTTCGATTCTGCCTTGAGTCAACGCGCCACCGACGATGCCTCCGACCAAGTTCTCTGGAGTAGTCCCCGGTTTATTCACGTCGAAGGATCTCGCAATGTACATCCTGGCTGGCTTGTCCTTCTCCCTAGGCGGAGTAGGTATATTCCTCTCGATCTCTTGGATCAATATGTCGATATTCGCACCGTGTTGGGCGGCGATTGGGATTATGGGGGCGTTCTCCGCAGCTGTCCCCTTGATAAATTTCTTGATCTCTTTGTAATTCTCGATGACCTTCTCCTTGGGCAAGAGGTCTATCTTGTTCTGCGCCACAACGATGTTCTTTACCCCGATTATATCCAGAGCCATTAGATGCTCTTTTGTCTGGGGTTGGGGGCAATGCTCGTTTGCAGCGATGACGAGGACAGCTCCGTCCATCAAAGCTGCTCCCGAGAGCATAGTGGCCATGAGGGTCTCGTGGCCTGGGGAATCGACGAAAGAGACCTCGCGAAGAAGCTCCGTCTTCGATCCACAGTGCTTACACTTCTTATCGGTGGTATAGCAAACCGGTTCCTTGCACTTGGGGCACTTTCTGAACTGGCAGTCCGCATAGCCAAGCCTGATGGAGATGCCCCTCTTGATCTCCTCGCTATGAACATCTGTCCAGATTCCGGATAGAGCCTCAGTCAACGTCGTCTTCCCGTGATCTACGTGCCCTACCATCCCTATATTGATCTCTGGCTGACTTATAATAACCAACTCCGCTATTTCTTCTCAGGGGCTCCGTAGAGCTTATCTATACTTTTTTTCCCTCTTTTAACTATCACAGTATTTACTTGTACGATGTCCGGTGTAATAACGTTTCCCCTCACCCTCTTCCTCCTGACTATACCCCTCTCTTTTGGATTATACGCCGGACCCTTCGAAAGCAATATCCTTGGTCTTACCCTCCCGTGTACGTCCCCCCGCATCGGGAATCCATCCTTGTCGCTACCCCCCGTGATCTTTAAAGTATAGCCACTGAGTCCCAGGGGCGTCGCTTTGATTTCGTCCCCTATCTTACTGCCCACCAAACTCCTCGATTTAACTTCGTCGAGTTCGATATTGTAGGCCTTTCCCACCTTTGGATCGGAAATTACAAGTTTCAACTATTTACCTCCTATGCCAACCGCCCATAACGGCTTCGCCTTCCTCTTTATGAGTTTTATCTCTTCATAAGCTTCGCCTTCATCCGAGGTCAAAAAATCCCTGTATTTCGTCTCATACAGCGTCGCGTCTCCTTCTGGAATATCGGTATACAAAATGTCGTTCTCATTTATCTGTCTTCCGACTACGGGGCCCTCTATGGAGAGCGCGACTTGGTCGCCCCTCGTCGCCTTCTCTATATTTTTATTTTTTTCTTGAATGGCCTTGATTGTGCCAATAACCATGCCCTCTCCCTTCATCAACTTGTATTTTGCTTTTATGGTGCCCAAGATCACCTCCACCCCAACTATGGCCGGCTTGCTGTGGCGAAAGATATAGCCGGGCAATATCTTGATCTTGCCGGGTTTTACCAAGGCCTCGAACTCTTCCTTCTTCTTCCTCTCCTTTGCTTCTTCTACCCATTCTTGATGGTCCTCCATGAGCCTATAGATGACGTCATCTTGGAATATCGTCACCCCCAAATCGGCAGCCTTGGCCTCGGCATCCTTCAAAACCCCCGTGTTGAACGCCAGGATGGCGGCCCCAAAAAAATCTGAGTCCATTACGGATTTAGCTTCGATGACGTCCCTCTTTGAGACCTTCCCTATATCGGCTCGTCTTATGGGTATCCCCTCTTGATTCGACATCTTTACCAGCGCCTCTAACGATCCCAATGTATCTGCCTTGATAACGACCCCCATCTCATCGGTCTCTATCCTCACCTCTTCTATCTCCTCCAATATCTCGGATTTTGCTTCTTCGATTCCATCTTCAACGGTCCTGAGGGGGGCCCCCGACAACGCATCTTGGAGATGGGGCGCCGAGATCTTGACACCGCAGGCAGCGGATGCCTCCTTCACACTATCAAATCTATATCTGGGATCTCTGATTTCGTCTAGGGGTTTTGGTTTCAGCAGTGCCCTGACCTTTGTAACTATCACGCCATCCAACGCCCCCACGACTATCGTATCCCCCCTCTTGATCTCCCCATCATAGACCACTACATCGATTGTAACGCCGAGCCCTCGCTCTTCTTTGACCTCTAAAATGGTCCCCTTCGCTGGTCCCTTCTCTTCGACCTCCAACTGCTTCTCCAAAAATCTCTGTGCCAAGCCCACCAGTACCATGAGGAGTTCCGGTATGCCCTCCCCGGTCTTTGCGCTGGTGGGTATGATGGAGATCTGCTCCTCGAATTTCTGGATTCTGTCGAAGCGCTCTGACTGAAAGCCCTCTTCGTGTAGCACCCCCACCAACTCATAGGTCTTGGTATCTATCAGACTTATGACATCCTCGTTCTGCAACGTGATGCTCTTTGTAAAGGAATAACCGGGATGCGAGATCCATCCATGGATTTTGTCGACTTTATTTGCGACCACCAAGAAAGGGGTCTTGTAGCCTTTCAGGATATTGAGCGCTTCTAGGGTTTGGGGCTGAAACCCCTCGTTTATATCGATCACCAGCACGGCCAAATCTGATAGAGCACCGCCCCTCTTTCGTAAAGTTGTGAAGGCCTCGTGCCCGGGAGTATCTATGAAGAGGAGGCCCGGAACTTTGATCTTGAATTTGAGCTTTTCTAGCAATTTACCGGAGATATCCTCGATCGTCCCGAGTGGGACCTCTGTAGCACCTATATGCTGAGTGATCCTCCCTGCCTCACTATCCGCAACGGTCGTCCCTCTGATGGCATCTAGGAGGGTCGTCTTCCCGTGATCTATGTGGCCCAAAACTGAAACGATCGGTTGTCTGATCATCACTCACACCAAGAGGGGGGCTGAGGATCATCCCCAATAAACCCAATCTTTATCGCATCTATCGTAATCCAGAATTTCGGATGGCTCGAAGAAGAGGGCGATCTCCCTTTCTGCAGCCTCCTTGGAATCCGCAGCATGGACGATGTTGTTGGGCGTATCCAGACCGAAATCCCCTCTGATAGTACCGGGTGCAGCCTCCCTCGGATCGGTCTTGCCCACCATCGCCCTAGTGATCTCGATGGCGTCCTCTCCCTCCACAATCATGGCGAGGGAAGGCGATGATGTTATGAACGAGATCAGGCTCTCCAAGAATGGCTTCTCCTTATGCTCTTCATAAAGTTTCTTGCCTAGGGCATCGTCTACGAGGATCATCTTCATCGCCGTTATCTTGAGTCCTTTGTCCTCTATCCGCGAGATGATCTCCCCCACTAAACCCCTAGCAACGCCATCTGGTTTGATCATAAAAAAAGTCCTTTCCAAAAAAATCACCCCTATCTACGCCCCTTTGCTTTGGCCTTTGTCCATCTTATCCTATGGGGCGCCCTCCTCAACTTCAACATGTTCTTCTCGCATTTGCTGCTACAGAAATACAACACGCTACCATCTCTCTTCACGAACATCTTTCCGGTTCCCACTTTCAATTTATCGCCGCAAAATGAGCACTCGTGAACTTCCATCTTCCAAACCTCAAGGCACTTTCAGTTCCTTCGCTTCCCTTTCCGTTTCCAGGAGTACTAGAACATCTCCGACCCTTATGGGGCCCTTCACATTCCTCCTTATCACCCTCCCTTTATCCCTGCCCTTGAGGATCCTGACCTTGACCTGAATGATCTCGCCGGTCATCCCGGTTCTTCCTATTACCTCCACAACCTCCGATGGAAAGCCCATTGTCTCTTCGATCTTTGCCATGTCTCTACCCCTACTTTCTAAGCGCCTTGACCTTCTCCACTATCTCCTCTACGATCTCCTTGGCTTTACCCTCTTTCACTATACATGAAGAAGCCGTGGATACCTCCATTCCGGCAGCCCTACCGAGTTCGTTCTTTTCTGGCACATAAACGAAGGGGATGTCTTTCTCATCGCATAGCACGGGGAGGTGTGCGACTATCTCCTCGGGATCTACGTCCTCCGCTATTATCACGAGCTTTGCTTGGTCCCTCTCTATGTTCTTCGTCACCTCGTTAGTGCCCTTCGCTACCTTTCCCGTACCCCTAGCGATCTCAACGGCTTCGTAAGCCTTCTCCGCCAGATCCTTGGGCGTCTCAAATCTGATATATATCTTGGCCATAACATACCTCCTGTCTCGTCTCATCAACATCTCATCGGCTATGCCAATGAAAATCGCTTTTGCAGATACCTAAAGTTCAACTTTAACGTGGTATAAATATGTGGAGAAATCTTTAAATAGTATGTATCTATTCTTGTCCTAAGAAGTATGCACGTGGGAAATGCGAGATTATAGGGAGCTTAAATTATGCCAAAGCTTTTGACGGTGGATGACGAACCGGACGTTTTGTACATAACAAGGAGGATTTTGGAAGATGAGGGCTTCAGCGTTACGGGAGTGACCTCTGGAGACGAATGTCTGAAACGGGTGAAGGAAGATAAACCGGATGTCATTCTGTTGGATGTCAGGATGCCTGGCATCGATGGCTGGGAGGTCTGCAAGAAGCTCAAGGAAGATGATGAAACAAAATCCATCCCGGTGGTGATGTTTACCGTCATGTCAGAGGATATATACAAAACCAAGAGTTTTGAGTATGCCCACGCGGATTGGCACGTACCCAAGCCATTTGAAACGGAAGATCTCCTCGATGTCGTGAGGATCGCGACCAAAAGTAAATCCGAGATCGAGAAGGAGATTAACGAGATACTGCAAAAGGAAGAGAGGAGGAAAGAAGTCCTCAAAATGCTGAACCCGAAGTTGATGGCGCACAAGTACGATTTCTAGCTCGATGAGCCCTATTTATGTGCCAGATATGCAACTATCTCTTTATCCTTTTCGTCTATCCTTACGAATCCGAACCTCTCAAATTGTATTATATCCCCCACATCGACATCTCCGAGGCTCTCTTCACCCAACCCAGTTAAGACCTCTTCTGGGGTGACAACCCTGACCTTGATATTCCTTTCCGCAACCCAATGAATCATCTTCATATTTCTTTGCCTAGCGATTTCCAGGTCTTCGCTGTGATATCTTGCGATGATTTTTTCGTCCTTTCTTAAGATCCGGATGTTGTATGCCCCCATCAACCTAGCCAAGTCCCCATTCTCAAAAGAGTCGAAATCATCTCTAGCTATGAATAACCTCGCCTTTCCGTCTTTTGCCTCGATCTTTGACTCTCTAAAACCCCTCTCGGGAAAATCGGGATGCAACTTGTTTTTCACTATTTTATCTTTGCAATCTTCAACGATCATATCTCTGGGATCGGCGACGAAGAAGTATCTGTTTGCCCTGGGCTCTATGATCGCCCTGTTGTAAGCGTAGAGGTTCTTCCAGCTGAAATTTATGTCTGTCTCCTTTATGCCGACGTCGAGCATCGCTCTCCTTATGGCCTCGGCCTGGATTCCCCTCTTCCTCAAGGCCCCAAGCGTGCCGAGTTTTGCATCGTCCCAGCCCGAATATTCTCCTTCCTCGATGCCTTTCTTTATCCGCGAGGTGCTCAAAGCCACTCCCCTGATCTTCAGGATCCCATAATGGATGTAATGGGGCGTATCCCAACCAAAATAATCGTGGATTAACTTCTGCTTCTCCGTATTTATGATGTGGTCCTTGCCCCTAAGGACGTGGGTCATTCCCAATAGGTGGTCGTCCACAGCGACGGAAAAGTTCATCAGGGGATAGACCTTCTTGTCGCCCACGATGGGATGTTCGCGGTCCACGATGCGCATTATCGGGAAATCCCGGATAGAGGGGTTGGGATGCTCTAGATCGGTCTTCAATCTCAACACCCTATCGCCCTCATGCAAGCCGAACATCTCCTCGAATCTCCGGATATTTTCCCCTCTACTCGCCCCCCTGCATGGACACGCCTCTCCACGATCTCGAAGCTCTTTGAAGCCATCTTGCGTACAGGTGCAGACATAAGCCTTGTTGAGGTTTATGAGCCTCTTGGCGTGATCATAGTAAATGTCCAACCTACTCGACTGGAGGACCTCTCGATGCCACTTTACATCCAGCCATTCCAAATCCTCCCTTACCATATCGTATGCCTCTGGATCAACCCTTTTGGGATCCGTGTCTTCGATCCTGAGGATCAACTTGCCGTTGTATCTCTTTGCATACTCATCGTTTAGAAGAGCCGCCCTACTGTGTCCAATATGCAGAGGACCGGAAGGGTTTGGGGCGAATCTCAGAACGACGTTTTCGTGATCTGGCAGATCTTGGAGCCCTCCCTTTTCTCCTTTTATCTCG
>JBHIFP010000036.1:0-16683 GCA_046761145.1 Hydrothermarchaeales archaeon (SeqCode) | reverse complement strand
CGATATTTACATCTTCTTAGAAATTCCGCTCAAATGGAAAAATCTATATCTGCTATAACTTCATTCTGAAAAGATGGTGGTTCCATGATTTATGCGATAGTCCCGGTCAACAAGCTCTCCAAGGCAAAGACGAGGCTTTCCAGTACTCTGTCTCGAAGTGAAAGGGGGGAGTTCCTCCTTTGCATGCTCGAGGACGTATTGAGGGCTTTAGACGGCGTTTGCAAGACGATAGTGATATGTGCAGACGATCTGAGGGAACACCTCTCCGAGGACGTCATTTTTCTAGATGAGGATGGAAGGAAGGGCCTAAATGGGGCCGTAAAGATGGCGAATAGATACGCCATTGAAAGGGGGGCAAGGGCCACCCTATTCGTCCCGGCGGATTTGCCTTTGATAAAGGGGAGTCACGTCAAAGAGATACTCAAGATCGGGGAGAAGCACCCTCTGATCATCTCCCCCTCGCGTTACGGCGGGACAGGTATCTTGTACAGAAGGCCTCCGGATATCATCAAAGAGAGATTCACCAAGACCAGCTTTGCCGACTATAAAAAAGAGGCAAAGGCAGAAGGGGTTGAACTCTTTGTCTACGACTCATATCTCCTCTCATTGGACATTGATCGGATTGAGGATATCGAGGAATTCATGTTGCACGGAGAGGGCACGTCCACATATGATTTTTTAAGAGATCTGAGCCAGTAGAGAAGAGGGAGAATAGGCTTCTTTATACTAAAACCAAAAATAATTTATACTCTCTTGGTGAACGAAGCAGTATGATAACTAGGGAAGAGATTTTCAAGGTCATTGAGGACTACAAAAAGGAGGACATTTCAATAGGGGTAATAGGTAGCCACTCGGCCCTTGAAATAGGGCACGGCGTCAAACAGGAGGGACTAAAAACAGTGGTCGTATGCCAAAAGGGGAGAGAAAAAGCCTATACCAAATACTACAAGAATCTCTTCGATGAGGCCCTAGTCTTGGACAGGTTTAAAGATATGGTAGAGGAGGAAAATCAGGAAAGGCTAAGAGAGCTTAATACTATATTTGTCCCCAGCAGGTCCTTCTCGGTTTATGTGGGCTATGACACCATAGAGAACGAATTCCTGATACCCATGCTCGGCAACCGCTTCATACTCAGAATGGAGGAGAGGACTGAGGAAAAGAACCAGTATGATCTGTTGAGGGCTTCAGGGATAAAGATGCCCAAGATATTTGGATCCTCAGAAGAGATTGACAGACTTGTTATAGTCAAAGTACTGGAAAAAGATAGAAAGCTGGAGCGGGCATTCTTCTATGCCACCACGCCTAAGGAATTCGAGGAAAAGGCAAATGAGAGGCTGAAAAAGGGCATAATAGACGAGAAAGACCTAAGTGAAGCGATAATCGAGGAATATGTTTTAGGCGCAAAATTTAATGCCAACTACTTCTGGTCTCCTATAAGCGATGAATTGGATCTGCTGGGCTTTGACAGACGGATACAGACAGATATAGACGGCATCCTCGATCTACCTGCAGATGAGCAGTTGGAGCTTGGCATTCCGACGCAGAATATAGAGATAGGGCATATGGGTGCTACGATGCGTGAATCCCAGATCGAAAAGATCTTCAACGCAGGAGAGAGGTTCGTAGACACATGTAAAAGAGAGGTGCCCCCTGGGATGATAGGCCTTTTCGCCCTCCAGGGTGCTATGGACAAGAATCTGGACTTTTATGTATTTGATGTCAGTCCCAGGATCCCCGGCTGTCCGTGTGTAGAGCCAACTTCCCCATATATGAAATATAAATATAACAAAGTGGTAGGCCCAGGGAGAAGGGTGGCTATGGAGACAATATCCGCCCTGAAGGCGGACAGGCTCAAGGAAATCGTCACCTAGTTTTTGGAAGGATATGACAAAATGATCAAAAAAAAAGATGCCCTAGACATTTTCAAAAATTACAATAGAGATGAGATAACAGTAGCAACGTTGGGAAGCCATTCAGCCTTGCAGATATTAAAAGGAGCTAAAGAGGAAGGGTTTAGATCACTAGCCATATGCAGGAAAGAGCAGAAGATAATATATGAACGCTTCAGGGTAGCAGATGAGATAATCACCCTAAATGATTACAAAGATCTAATCAAAGATGAGATCCAACTTAAACTGAGGGAGAAGAACTGTGTGATTGTTCCACACGGATCTCTTATCGCCTATGTGGGCGTTGATGACATTGAGGATAAGCTAAGGCTTCCTATTTTTGGTAATAGAGGGATATTGCGGTGGGAAGCAGATAGAACAAAAGAAAGGCAATGGCTCGAAGATGCAGACATAAGACTTCCCAAAGAGTTTAAAGACCCAAAAGATATCGACAGGCTCTCGCTTGTAAAATTCTCGGGCGCAAGGGGCGGCAGAGATTATTTTTTGGCCAAAGACTATGATTCTTTTAAGAGAAAATCATCAGATTTTTTAAAAAGAGGGAAGATTACAGAAGAGGATGTGAAGAACGCAACGATCCAAGAGTACATCTCAGGTGTAAACATGTACATATCCTATTTTTATTCGCCTCTAAAAGACGAGGTCGAACTATTCTGTATCGACAAAAGATACGAGACGAATATAGATGGTTTAACGAGGATACCGGCTAATGACCAAAAAGAGATCTATGAAGACCCCCGGTTTGATGCAAGCTACGTCGTAGTAGGCAATTTCCCAATAGTAGCCCGGGAGTCCCTGTTAAATCAGGTGTTTGAAATGGGAGACAGAATAGTTGAATCATCTAAAAAAATTAAACCACCGGGCATGATTGGCGCCTTTTGTCTGGAGACGATGGTAAATGACGACCAAAAATTTATCGCATTTGAGATATCCGCTAGGATAGTTGCAGGGACTAACCCATTTACAAGCGGCTCTCCTTATAGTTATCTGCTCTACGGGGACAACATGAGTATGGGAAAGAGAATCGCTAGAGAATTGAGGAATGCGTTGGACCAGAACATGGTGGCCAAGATTATAACTTGAGAGGAATCTTTTTGGACTTTTTATATCCGAGTGTAACCTTTGAATTTCTCGATTTGCGTGTTGAAGAGGGGTTAATTGGATACCGCTCAAAAAGGCGCTTCATAATCTTATAACCAGAGAACATCATAGGGGGTACCATTAGCATAAGGGGCCATGTCTCTTTTAAAAGCATCATGAAGATCTGCATGTCCAATACCAGTATAAACAACGAGGTAAAGATCCATACGATACCAAACCATATCAGAAAAACAGCTTGGTTCATCTCTTTTACTGCTTGAGCGAACTTTAATGCTATGTTTTGATCCAAATTCTTTGTCTCCTTCATCTGGATGAAGGGACAAATAGAGTGGAACCTAGCAAGAGGCTGCCTACTAACTATTCGAGAAAATGATCTCGAGATCCACCTCTAATCTACCCTTCAATTAATATTGAGATATGGAAAAATAAATATTTTTTTAGAAGATTTATTCTATAGTTGTTGAAAAAGAATAAACTTTAAATACTATCAAACATCTAGTTGTTACAACTCGCCCCGAGAGAGGGTAGAAATGGCAAACACCGAAGAGAATAGACGGATCGAAAGGTATGAGTCGTATTTCTTAAATATAATAATTTATTCATCCTTATTTTTGGCAGTGACTTTATTGGTGGTCACTATTTTCATTAAACTTGTGGAATATTTTTAAACTCAAGAAAGAGGGCTAGTTTAAGCATCTTCGTCTGGTTGGGTAGGGGGACAAAACTGGGTGTGATAACGTTTTATGGGCAGTCATTCATTGGCTCATTATATAGCTTTTTTGGGAAAAGTGATATGTGCTATCTAGACCCTACGCAGGGGGTGTGAGGAAATAATAGAATTATATGGATTCAACGGGTTTGTGTGTAAGAGTATTCAAGGCTAAGGAGAAGATCGAGAAGAGGCCAGCTAAGATGATTTACTGGGCAGGTCACTAAATAAATTAGAGGTGGATCTCTATAATTAGTAAACCTGCCCAAGGTCATCCTTGGCGATCATGATTAATAAATTTTATGTTGGAATTGTGATTTGTCTCAAAAGGAAAGCGGGCTGTAGTGATGCAAGATCTAAGGATAATTTGGAGTTGTACTACAAGCCAAAAATCCGAGCTATGGAAAAAATTTAAATGTAAAAAGGGATATTGAGGTTTGGAAAAGTCCCCATTCATTCTTTTTTCAGGCGGAAATGTTATGGTAAATGACGTATTAATAGTTATAAAAGATGCGGAGAAAAGAGCAGAAGACATACTCAACAAAGCAAATGAAGATTCCATAAAACTCATCGATAAAGCCACGAAAAAGTCGGTAAAGATAGTGGAAGAGTCTGAAAGGAAAGCAAAGGGGAAGGCTACAAAACTATTGGAAAAGGCCAAAAAAGAAGGTGAGAGGGAAGCTTTAAAGATTATCGAGAAAGGCGAGGGGGACTCCATCACTATTAAGAGGAATGCCAAATCAAACTTGGATGCTGCCGTGGAAAAGATCGTCGAGTCGGTTTTGGGGTCGTAAGCATGTTTTTTCCAGCAAGGATGGGCAAAATAACTGCTCTAGTGCTTGATGAATATAAAGATGAGCTGATAAAGGAACTTCACGAATTGGGGGTCGTAGAGATAAAGGACATTACGTCGGCGGCCAGAGAAGAAGATTCTTTGATCTCTCCAGCTGCTCCGGATGAGAAATTGAGAAAGATTTCCCCCATCCTCGTCAGGGCGAATAGGACCTTAGAAACCCTCGCCCACTGGAAGATAAAAGAGAAGAAGCCCTTCCTCAAGACCTTGCTAGAACCGAGAAAAGTCGAGGAACCCGTATCGATTAAAGAAGATGTGGATAAACTCATAGAAGAGTCAAGCGAAGTATTGAACGAAGTTGAAGAGCCCACCAAAAACCTGGAAGAGACCTTAACCAAAATCGAGAGAGATAGAGAAGATCGTTCTACCACATTACAGATGCTCGAGAAATTGAAAGGGTTTGACTTTGATTTGGGCTATCTCGGGGAGTCTCCATACCTATTTGTTACAGCTGGCGAGGTTCGAACACACGTCCTTCGTGATCTGAGGGTGGAGCTTGAATCATTAAATGCCCTTCTTATATCTAAACCCGACAAGGTAAATAGCGCTATTGTAGTGGCCGGTTTAAAAAAGGAAGGATCCAAAATTTATGAGATCCTGAGAAGGCACGACTTCGAGGAGTTCGATCTACCGGAAGTAAAAGGTAAGCCAGAAGAGGTATTGCACGAATATCGAGAAAAGATCGGAGAACTTGGGGGTGAACTGGAGGGGGTTGCTTTGGAGCTTGGGACTATTTCCGATAGATATATGAAGAGACTCTCTATCCTGCGGGAGCTGTTAAAGATCGAAGAAGAGAGGGCCGAGATCTCAAATAGATTTGGCAAGACGGAGAGGACCTTTCTGATCGAAGGTTTTGTCGCAAAGAGAGAGGCCGATTCTGCTCTGAAGGTTCTGCAAGAGAAGACCAAAGGGTACGCCCTCATCAGGATAGAAGAGCCGGAAGAGCCCGAAAGAGAGATACCAATTCTCTTGGATAACCCCAAACCTATAAGGGCGTTTGAGGTGATAACCGAGACTTACGCCATGCCGTCATATACCGAAGTTGATCCCACATTTCTGATAGCGGTGTGGTTCCCATTGTTCTTCGGAATCTGTTTGACCGACGCTGCATATGGTTTCATGCTTTTGGCCCTCTCTTGGTTTTTGTACACTCGCTTCCCATCTGGAGGAATGAGGGATCTGAGCAGGATTCTGATGGTCTCCTCCATACCCACAATAGTCCTCGGTTTTATGTTCGGGAGTGTATTTGGCGATTTCTTCCAGAGCTTCTTAGGAATCCAGTTTGGGGTATTCGATATGCTTACAAAGGCCATAATTGCGTTGCTTTTGGCATTCCTTGTCGGCCTAGCCCACCTCAACGTAGGTCTCTTTCTCGCGATCAGGAGAAAACTCGACAAAAGAGATTATCAAAGTCTGGTATATGACCACCTCTGGATAGTCACTTTTGAAATTGGTATAATTATGTTCGTATTATATAAGATGGTGTATATGTCGCAGTCATTCTATATCATGGGATGGCTTTTTATCGCAATAACCATCTCAATTCGAACAATGGCCGAAGGGCCGATGGGGATCATGGGCATCACCGGATTTTTTGGATCCGATATGTCCTATGCCCGTCTATTGGCCTTGGGTCTAGCCACTACGGGCATAGCGATGGCGATCAACATTTTGAGTAAATTGCTGAGCAACCTTGAAATTCTCGGCATTGGGATCGGCATCCCCCTCGCAATTTTGCTCTTGATTGTTGGACACATCTTCAATTTCATAATAAACATGTTCGGCGCGTTCATACACTCGATGCGTTTGCATTATCTGGAATTCTACAGCATGTTCTATGAAGGTGAGGGAAAGAAATTCTCGCCTTTTGAAGCAAAGAGACTATATACAAAAATTGAAAGGAGGTAGATATATGGTAGTAGACATAACCGTGGGTTTAATAGCAATTGGTGCCGGTATAGCCATTGGTGTTGCTGCATTTGGGTCGGCCATAGCCCAAGGTAACGTCGCTGCAGCTGGAGTCGGGGCAATAGCAGAAAAGGAAGAGCTCTTCGGCAAGTCAATAGTTCTATCCGCAATGCCAGAGACGCAAGCAGTATATGGCTTTGTAATAGCCATATTGATAATGGTCCTTCTGAAGTAAGATCTAGGTGTGAAAAGGTGGTAGAAGGGCTAATAGAGAAGCCTTCACCGACGCAGGTCCAAAAGATAGTCGATCGGATATTGGACGATGCACGAAGAAAGGCACAGGAGATCGAAGACGATGCAAAAGAGGAAGAGAATGCAATATTAGCTGAAGCTAGGGAAAAGGCGAATAAAGTAAAAAATGAGATATTGAGCAAGGCAGAGAAAGATGCAAAGTTCGAGAAGGAGAGGATAATCGCAGACGCCAGGGTTAAGGCCAGAAGGAGTATTCTAGAGGCGAGGGAGGAGATGATCGAGATGGCCTTCTCGAAGGCTATAGACGGGATAGAAAGGATCACAACTCTGCCAGAGTATTCAAAAAGTTTGAAGAATTTGATCTTGGAGTCTGTATCAATGATAGGGGATAGAGAAGTGGAGTTGCTCCTCAACGAAAGGGATAAGGGGCTATTGGACGGCCAGGAATTCAAAGAACTGCGCAAGGTGAAGATATCGAATGAATGCCTCCCCAACATAGGTGGTGTCATTGCTAGAACTACGGATGGTGCTATTGAGGTAGACAATACCGTAGAAGCACGCCTAGAGAGGCAGAAAGCTGCCCTCAGGAAGAAAGTGGCAGAAATCCTGTTTATGGGGGAGAAATAGCATGATATCTTTCCCTTCGTCCTTGAGCAACATATTCCTGAGTTATAAGTACTCATACTCGATTGCCAGGATAAAGGCCATGAAGAGCTTCCTGTTGAGTGATAGGCAATTCACTTCCATAATCGAAGCGAAAGATGTGGAAGATGCCGTCGATATATTGAACAATACCATATATGGCCCCCTCATCTCGGATACCATAAGGGAGGGATTTCTCGCAACAGAGGGGGCATTGAATAAAAACCTCGTAGATACCCTCGTAAAGATCTCAAAATTTTTGCCGGGAAATATAAAGGAGATATTCTCCGATTATCTGACCAAATACGAAGTGGCGAATATAAAGTCTATCCTGAGGGGGATCTTTGCCAAAGCTCCAAAAGAAGAGATCACAAGAAGTCTGCTCCCGATAAGCTTGAACATCAAAGAGTCGATATACGACGACTTGGTTGGCCTTGAAACCATCGAAGAGGTTGTATCCCGCTTGGAAGGAACTATCTATGGAGATATATTGAAGGAAGTTTTGCCGGAGTACGAGAAGAACGAGATCCTGCTACCATTGGAGGCATCGATGGACAACTTCGTGTATGAAAATCTATGGATGAGGCTATCGTCATTTAAGGGTCCGGATATCGAACTTCTGAAGAAAGCGATCGGGACGGAGATCGATATAATAAACATAAAGGTCATATTGAGGTCCATAGCGGATGGGGTCAAGGCAAAAGAGATGGTGAAGTACTTGATTCCTAATGGCCATGAACTGGATCCCAAGAGACTTGAGGCGATGCGCAAGATGGAGGATATCGAGGGCGTAATTAATGCGCTGGAAAGGACCTCCTATTATGAGCCGTTGAGCAAGTCAGCAGGTGAATACAAAAAAACCGGGCGATTGAGTATTTTTGAAGGAGCGCTCGATAGCTATTATACAAGGCTCGGAAGGGAATTTCGATTTGAACAGCCTCTTGGAATAGGACCAATTTGGGGATATGTGATCTCCAAAGTCGCTGAGATACACGAGCTCATAAGGGTGCTGAAATTGAAGGTAGAGGGCTTTTCGCCCGAGGAGATAAAAGAGCTTGGCGTGAGGACATAAAGATGAGAATTTCTGCAGTTGGCGATTTTACAACGATAACGGGCTTCAGGCTTGCTGGAATTAAAGACTGCTATGAGGTTGAGAGGTCCGAAGAAGCGAGAGATATCATAAGGAGGCTAGTAAAAGAAGAGGATATGGGCATGATCATCATCACAGAAGAGATCGCAGAGGCCCTAAGGGAAGAGATCGATACCTTGACCGAGGGGGTGATTACCCCTCTGATAGTAGAGGTGCCGAACTCTAAGGGGCCCCTCGAAGGCAAGGTCGATCCAATCAGGAGATTGGTCAAAAGGGCTATAGGCGTGGAGATAAAGTATGAATGATTATGGGGTGATACAACTTGCCGGAAGGTAAGATAGTCAAGGTCGCAGGGCCCGTCATTACCGCAAAAGGCATGAAAGGTTCACAGATGTACGAAGTGGTGAGGGTAGGGGAAGGGGAACTTATTGGAGAGATAATCGAGTTGGAGGGCGACAACGCTACAGTACAGGTGTATGAAGAAACCGTCGGCATAAGGCCCGGAGAGAAAGTCATCGGGACCGGGATGCCCCTCTCCGTTGAGCTGGGTCCCGGAATCTTGAAGATGATATACGACGGGATTCAGAGGCCCTTAGAGCTCATCAAGGACGAGGTCGGCGATTTTGTTACTCGTGGGATCGATGTCCCCCCTGTCTCGAGGTCCGCGAAGTGGGGGTTCGTCCCCAAGGTAAAGGTGGGGGATAAAGTCACAGGGGGGGACTTCCTCGGGGAGGTACCGGAGACAGAGATTATCCTCCATAAAATCATGGTCCCTCCAAGAATTGAGGGGGAGATTACGAAAATAGCTGATAAAGGGGAGTACATGATAGAAGACGTCATTGCGGTGGTAAAGACGGCAGAGGGTGAAAAAGAACTCACGATGCTCCAAAAGTGGCCGGTCAGGATTGGAAGGCCATATAAAGAGAAGCTCGGTCCAGACGTCCCCTTGATCACCGGACAGAGGATCTTGGATACCTTCTTCCCAGTCGCAAAGGGCGGCACGGCCGCGATACCTGGGCCTTTCGGTTCGGGAAAGACGGTAACTCAGCACCAACTTGCCAAGTGGAGCGACGCGGATATCATCGTTTATGTAGGTTGCGGGGAGCGAGGGAACGAGATGACAGAGGTCCTGGAGGAATTCCCAAAATTGGAAGATCCAAAGAGCGGCAAGCCCCTTATGGAGAGGACGGTTTTGATCGCCAATACCTCAAACATGCCCGTTGCGGCGAGGGACGCTTCCGTCTATACCGGTGCTACCTTAGCAGAGTACTACAGGGATATGGGCTATAGCGTCGCTTTGATGGCAGATTCGACTTCTAGATGGGCCGAGGCCATGAGAGAGATCTCTGGCAGGCTCGAAGAGATGCCTGGAGAGGAAGGCTACCCTGCATATCTCGCCTCTAGGCTCGCCGACTTCTACGAAAGGGCGGGTAGGGTAATAACCCTAGGGAGCGATAAACGTGAAGGTTCCCTAAGCATGATCGGCGCCGTATCGCCGCCTGGCGGTGACTTCTCCGAACCGGTCACTCAGAACACCCTCAGAATTACAAAGGTCTTTTGGGCCTTGGATGCGCCCCTAGCAGATAGGAGGCACTTCCCAGCCATCAATTGGCTTAGGTCTTATTCCCTCTACCTAGATAGCATCGAGGGATGGTGGAAAGAGAATATCTCGCCCGAATGGAGGCGCCAAAGGGGAAGGGCTATGGCATTATTACAAAAAGAGGCCGAGCTTCAGGAGATCGTTCAACTGGTAGGTCCCGATGCTCTCCCAGATAGGGAGCGTGCTATCTTGGAGGGTGCCAGAGTTATAAGAGAAGATTTTCTCCAGCAGCACGCCTATCACGAAATTGATACATATTGCAGTGCCAAAAAACAATTTGCCATGCTAGAACTTATGCTGAAGTTCTATGATGCCTGTGATAACGCCGTAAACGAGGGGGTACCCGCCAAGGATTTGGCAGAACTCGAAGTGCTGGATGACATTGCAAGACTGAAGTATGTCGAAGAAGAAGAATTCGATAAAAAGCTCAAAGAGATCAAATCCGACATCGATACTCAGATCAAGGCGCTGAGTAAGGAGAAGATTTAGGAGTGAGATACATGGAAGTATCGAAGATCAAGGAGTATACATCCGTAACAGAGGTTTCTGGCCCTTTGATGATCGTTGAAGGTGTAGAAGGAGTCGGCTATGGAGAGGTAGTCGAGATCAAGACCTCCTCCGGAGAGAGCCGTAGAGGACAAGTCCTAGAGGTGGCCGAAGACCGTGCAGTAGTACAAGTATTCGAGGGGACGAGGGGTATCGACACTCTAAAAACAAAAGTCAGATTCACCGGTGAGACCGTCAAGCTCCCGGTCTCGATTGAGATGGTCGGAAGGATCTTCGATGGAACCGGGAGGCCCATCGACGGTGGCCCGGAGATCATACCGGAGAAAGAGCTTGACATACATGGCAATCCCATAAACCCAACGGCCAGGGAATATCCAAGAGCATTTATCCAGACTGGTATATCGACGATAGATGGCATGAACACCTTGGTTAGAGGGCAGAAGCTGCCGATCTTCTCTGGTTCGGGTTTGCCCCACAACGAGCTTGCAGCTCAGATAGCGAGACAGGCCCGAGTCCTGGGAGAAGAAGAGGAGTTCTCCGTCGTCTTTGCTGCCATGGGGATTACCTATGAAGAGGCCTCCTTTTTCATGAGGGATTTCGAGAGGACTGGAGCCTTGGAAAGGGTCACCGCATTTCTCAATCTGGCAGACGACCCCGCCATAGAGCGGATCATCACGCCGAGAATGGCATTGACCGCTGCTGAGTACCTCGCATATGAGCATGATATGCAAATTTTGGTCATCCTAACGGATATGACCAACTACTGCGAAGCCCTGAGGGAGATCGCAGCGGCTAGAAGTGAAGTGCCCGGAAGGAGGGGTTATCCAGGGTACATGTACACCGATTTAGCGACGATTTATGAGAGGGCGGGCAGGATCCTCGGTAGGAAGGGATCCATAACCCAGATGCCCATACTATCGATGCCCGACGACGACATCACCCATCCAATCCCAGATCTAACCGGATACATAACCGAAGGACAGTTCGTGCTCTCGAGGGAACTCCACAGGAAAGGTATCTATCCGCCTGTCGATGTCTTGCCGTCTCTGTCCAGACTTATGAAAGGGGGCATCGGCGAAGGCCATACAAGAGAGGATCACTCAAATGTCTCGGACCAGCTGTACTCCGCATATGCCGAAGGCAGGGACCTCCGAGACCTCGTTGCGATCGTCGGTGAAGAGGCACTGACCGAGAGAGACAGACGCCATTTGGAGTTTGCCGACCGTTTTGAAAGGGAGTTCGTAACCCAAGGTAAAGACGAGAACAGGGGTATAGAGCGCACACTGGAGATAGGCTGGGATCTCTTGAGCGTTCTGCCGGAGAGGGAACTGAAGAGGATCGCGGACAGATACATAAAGAAGTACCACCCGGCGCATAAGGGAGCCTGAGGAAAGATCATGGCGGCTGTAATAGAGGGGATAAACCCCACGAGAATGGAGTTGCTGAAGCTCAAGTACAAGGCCAAGCTCGCCGTTAAGGGATATAAATTGCTCAAGGAGAAGAGGGATGCCTTGATAATGGAGTTCTTCGAGATAGTGGACAGGGCAAGGGGCATTAGGCAGAATGTCGAAGCTAAGTTGGCAGATGCCTTCAAGGCACTGATAATCGCCCAGGCAACGCTGGGCACGCTCAAGGTTGCTGTGGCTTCGATGGCGATAAAATCGGAGTTGGAGTTGGAGATCGAGTCGCGGAATATTATGGGCATTAGAGTGCCCGTCGTGGAGATGGAAGAGACCAAAAAAAGATTGCTCGAACGGGGCTATGGGCTTGTCGATACCTCCGCACAACTGGATGAAGCCGCCTTAGAATTCGAAGAGGCCTTACAACTGATCGCCGAGCTGGCCGAGATAGAGAAGACGTTGAAACTCCTCGCAGAAGAGATAGAGAAAACAAAGCGTAGGGTCAATGCCTTGGAGAACATAGTCCTGCCGAGATTGAACGCCACGGTAAGATATATCAGCATGCGCCTCGATGAGATGGAGAGGGAGAACTTCTTCAAACTGAAGAGGATAAAGGCGGTGATGGAAGGGAGGGGCTGATTATTTTTTTACCTCTCCCCATTCCTCCATATCGAGATTATGTCGCTCAAGATCGCGCTGTTGGTTTCTATCGCACCTGCCCCCCTTCCGACTATCGTGATCTCCTTTGCTATGTCGGTCTCGAACATCGCGACGTTGAGCATGCCATCCACATTCAATGGATGGTTTTTGGGTATTAAACGCGGCGCGACTTCTAGGCGGTTGTTCCTCACCTCGCCGATCAACTTTATGGCATATCCATCCTCATCGGCGAGTTTTATAGCTTCTGGAGTAATCCTCCGTATGCCCTGAACTTTGACGTCTTTATACGTCGCATCGATGCCCATTATCGCATTGGCAAGAATTACGAGCTTGCTTGCGGTGTCGCTACCAACTATGTCATAAGTAGGGTCTGCCTCTGCAATCCCGATTTCCTGTGCCTCTTTCAAGACGACGTCTAGGGAGAGGCCCTCCTTTACCATCCGGGATAAGATGTAGTTGGTGGTGCCGTTCAGTATCCCCTCGATAGCGGTAACCCTGTCTCCGGATAGGGCCTCATTCGCCAAGTTTATAAGGGGGGTTGCTCCCCCCGCAGAAGCCTCGAACTTGAACTCGACGCCGTTCCTCTCGGCGGTCTCCTTGAGCCTCTTGAACTCCAGTGCCAAAGGGCCCTTGTTGGACGTCACTACGTGTTTCTTATTTTCCATGGCGGTGAGCATGTGGGACAAACCCGGTTCTCCGGTCTCGATATTGGTTGGGGTTGCCTCCAAAACGGCGTCGGCCTCTACAGTTTTTATGGCCTCGATGCTCGACATTTTGGTTGCCTTGGGGTGAGCGATGACCTTCCCGTGCTTTTTCATCGTCTCCAATGCATCCCTCAGATCTATCCCCTCCTCATCTACTAGGGTCCCGGTAATGTCCGAGATGGATACGACCTTGATGTCGAGGCCATGCTCTTCCTTCAACCACTTCTCTTTTTTGAGCAAGACCCTTGCAAAACCTTGGCCTATGACGCCAAAACCTATGATCATGACCCTCAAGATCAGACCCCCAAGGATTTGACGACCAAAAGATCCTTCTCTTCTGCTATCTCCCCCAGACGCGCTATTGCGGCCTTTGCCTTCTCGAGACTGTCGACCTCTATATCCATGATGGCAGAAGTCTCTTGGTCGGGATGAGGCATAGTCAAGCTTAAGTCCGCGACCATCACGCCTTCGATTTCGTTTATCTTGTCTATAGTATCGCGGATGTCGGTATCCACAACATGGCCTATAATCATGACGACGATCTTCTCTTTCCTCTTGACTCGGCCGATCTTGGATATCCAGATATCCCTCCTCTCTAAATCATTTGTGATTCTATCGATCCCCTTCTGGTCGTCGATCTCGAATATTATGTGAACGGGGACCCGGTTGCCCTTCCCTCTCCCTTCTCTAAGATGGACTACACTGACGATGTTCCCGCCATATTTTGAGATCGGCTCCAATGCCTTTACGAGCTGTCCGGGTATATCCTTCAACTCCAGATCCAGGCTTATCTTCATCTTCTCATCTCACCTCGTCAAGATTCAAAGGTCATCTAGTTTATTTATATCTTTTGAAGTTCAATATAAATGGTGGGGCAAAATGTCGCGAGATTACCCAACGATCAGAGAATCCCTGCTTTATGAGACACTGTCGAAAGGGAAGGTCAAGTGCGGTCTCTGCGAAAGGGGGTGCACAGTTTCTCCCGACAGAAGAGGTTACTGCAAGACGAGAAAAAATATCGATGGCAAGTTATATACGCTGACGTATGGGGATATCAGCGCCTTTGAGTCAAGGCCGATAGAGATCAAGCCCTTCTTTCACTTTTACCCAGGCTCAAGAGCCTTGACCTTCTCCACTTGGTCTTGCAATTTCTCCTGCCCCTGGTGCCAGAATCATCACCTTTCAAAGATAGAACCAGATCCAACTTCCCCGAACTACATCTCGCCAGAGTTCATGGTCAAGGAGGCAATTCGTCAAGGGGATAACGGCCTCTGTGTAAGTTTTACCGAGCCGACGATGCTATTTGAGTACTCTTTGGACGCCTTCAGAATCGCCAAAGAGAATGGGCTATATACCTGCTATGTCTCCAACGGCTATCTCACGCTTAAAGCACTTCACGTGTTGAAGGAATCAGGCATGGACGCGATAAAGATAGACATGAAGGGCGATAGCGAGGTTTATAAGAGATACTGCGGTGGCGTCAAAGTCGAAAAGGTATGGAGAAACGCCAGAAGAGCGAAGGAGGCGGGAATGCACGTCGAGATCGTCAACCTCGTTATAACTGGTGTAAATGACGACGAGGATTGCTTAATGGGTATAATAGAGAGGCATCTGAATGAACTCGGACCTGAGACCCCCTTACATTTTACGAGGTACTACCCGGCCTTCAAGTTTACCGAGCCCCAGACCAAAGTCGAGACTCTAGAAAATGCCTACAACCTTGCCAAAGGTGCTGGAGTGCTCTTCCCCTACCTCGGAAATGTACCTGGCCATAGATACGAGAATACATACTGCCCCAATTGCGGTGAGTTGCTCATTAACAGGTTCAGTTATGGCGTGTTGAGATATAATATTACAAAAGATAAGAGATGTCCGAAATGCGGCAACACGATTCCCATCACGGGCGGGTATATTAAAAAATGAAATTGAAGCAGTTCGTCGAAAAATTCGGCCGACCTTACTCCGAGGAGTTGGGGATAGACCTAAGCGCATGTAATCCAGCCGAGATCTGCAAGTGGTTTCTGGCTTCGATCCTCTTCGCGGCGAGGATAAATGAGACCATAGCGAAGGAGACGTATAAAGAATTTGAACGAAGGGGTATCTTAAAACCGGTCGAAATTTTGGATAGTGGATGGGGAGGCTTAGTTGAGATCCTAGATGCTGGAGGCTATGTTCGCTACGACTCCAAAACAGCAGATAAACTCCTCGAGGTCTTCGGAAATCTACAAGCACTCCATAATGGGGATATGAACGAGCTCCATGAGACAGCAAAAGATCCCAAAGACCTGGAAGAAAAGATCAAGGCATTGGGCAAAGGGATAGGCGGCGTCACCGTTTCGATCTTCCTCAGAGAGATGCGTTGTTGTTGGGAGAAGGCAGACCCCCAACCCACGCCTCTTGTTCGGGCGGCGATGAAGAACTTGGGCATAACCGACTTAAGGGGGTTCTCGAAGGAGAAGGACTGCGATTTGGTCAAACTAGAAACTGCATTGCTCAGGTTGAGCAAAAGCTATTGCAGAAGAAAGAGATGCGGGGAGTGTTTTGTGGTGGAGCTGTGCAGGAAATCTTAATCCAAGGGTTTGAGCTCTTCCTGGATCTTTATCGCGTATTCCCTCTCTAACCGCCTAATAATTTCGAGGATCCTATCCATTGTATCTTCACTATCGACCAAGGACTCCAATACATCTCTCTCGATCCATATCCCTACTTTATACCTCCTCTTTCGTTGGGGGATGGCCCTAACGTAGAATGCCCTAGAGCCGAGAACTTCCAACTCTCCTTTCACCTCTTTCCGGATCCTGTCTTGAAGTACGCGTGCAAATCTCATATCGCCCTTATGACAGAAGATGTATATTCCCTATCCTTACGTTCTCCAAGAACCTCTCGGCTATTTTATAGCACCTCTCTGCATCTCTTCTGGAAGTGGTCGGCATGTCGCTCATATAAAAGTGGGGGTGAAAGGCGAGCAATGAGTAAGGGATGCTGGGATCCAGTTCTGCTATAAACCTCGAAATACTTTCTACCTCGCGAGCATCGACGTACCCTGGCACGAGCAAAGTACTAGCGGTCAGAAATGGCGGCTCCGGGCGTTGCTTCCCGTAATCTGCAAGCCACTCGAAATTCTTCAACGTTTGCTTGTTCGTTACCCCGCACAATGCAACATTTAGATTCTCATCCCAAGCTTTTAAATCGAACTTTATCGTGCCCCCGCTCTCCAAAGAGAGCTCTGCCGCCTTCTTCAGTTGCGCGCGCGTCATCGAGCCGTTCGTTTCCCAACAGATCCTCAATATCCTTCCAGACGCCCTTTTTACGGCGAGCTGAGATGTCCTCAAAGCATGGGGCATCTGCGG
>JBHIFP010000035.1:0-17079 GCA_046761145.1 Hydrothermarchaeales archaeon (SeqCode) | reverse complement strand
TAAAGTCCGAAAGTATTATATTCGAGGATAATAATTCAGATAAGACGGAGGTAGAGTCTTTGGATTCGTTGGCTTATGTCGGAACGCCGTGTCAGATTCAGGCCATCAGAAAAGCAACAGTATTCCCCGGTGAAACGAATAAAGACTGGCCTGGCAATGCCAAACTTTTGGTCGGGCTGTTCTGCAGGGAGAATTGGTCTTATACATGTCTGCGCGCTTTGATAGAGGACGATTACAACGTCAAGTTAGAGGACGTGGAAAAATTCGACATCAAGAGGAGGAGGATAATCGCTTATAAAAAGAATGGCAACCGGGTAGAGATACCTCTGGAAGAAGCCAAACCATATGTCAGGATCAACTGCCAGGTCTGCCTGGACTTCTCTTCTGAGATGGCTGATATCTCTGTGGGAGCTGTTGGCACCCCCATAGGTTGGTCGACCGCCATCGTGCGGACAAAAGTTGGAGAAGATCTCCTGGAAGGAGCAACAAAAGGGGGGCATGTCGAGGTCAAGGCCATAGATGAATTCAAGCCGGGGGTAAGCCTCATAAAGAAACTCTCGAAGGAGAAGCTGGAAGAGAATCTGGAAGAGGCAGGGGATAGGGAGGGGAGGGGGATAAAGGTGCTCCACGTCGCGACCAAAGACGAGAGGGATATGAGGAAGCTCAATAGTCTGGCAAAGGGCAAGCAGTTCGACGAACTGGAGTTCGATGTGATAGATACAGGGCTCTGCGTCTCCTGTGGAATGTGCGAAGCCGTCTGCCCCATAGATATTATCAAGATAAAGGACGAGAAACCCGAGCGCACAGGGGATGAGAAGGAGGATTGCAACGAGTGCTATTTAACGTGCCCTCGAACCTTTTTGCCCTTGGATTTAATCGAGGAGAAGGTGGGATTTGACGGCACCCACGACGAGTTCATGGGGAGGTATACAAAGATAGTGGGTATAAGGGCCAGCGATAAAAGTATTCAGGAGAAGGGCCAAGACGGCGGCGCTGTTACAGCCTTGCTCTCTTATGCCCTAGACTCGAAGTTGGTGGACGGAGCTGTATCCGTGATCAAATCCTCCGAAGAGCCATGGAGGCCGGAATCCTTCCTGGCGCGCTCCAGCAAGGACCTGCTCCGAGCCAGCGGTACCCTATACTCCATGTCCACCACCATCAAGGCCCTGAAGCAGGGGATCAAAAAGGAGTAAACTACCTCCGTCTGAAGACGGAGGCATTTCCCTCGGAGGTATCTAAACATGCGATGTTTCAACGGAAACCTCTTCATTGAGACGGACGGGGGCGTTTACGGGCCCCCCGGCCGCGGGAATCTGGGCATAAGTTATGGGCATAGCCTCGCCCGCCCCGTGGCAGATGTTCACGCTCGCGACTCTGTCGCGGTTGGCCTCAAATCTGCACTCTCTGCACACGAAATAGGAGTAGCCCCTCCAGTTCTTCTTGGAGGTGTGTCCGCACTTGGGGCACCTTTGGCTCGTGTGTCTCGGGTTAATGGTGACCATCGGCACGTCCTCTATCGTTGCCTTGTGCTCAAGGCAGGACCTGAAGAGGGCGTAGGGCATCCTGTTCACCTTCTTTCTGGACTTCTTGGACCACTCACTCTTCCTTTTCCTGAGGTGCTTGAGATCCTCGATGGCGATGGTGGCGTTGTGTTCTTTCGCAAACCGCACGATCTCGCCGACGATCTGCCAAATCCGCGTCTCCACGTAGTTGCGTTGCTTTCTGGAGAGCCTGTAGAAGGCCTTCCTCGCCCTGCTGCTGTGTTCGCCGTCCTTCTTTTCCATAAGTCTCCTACGCCTTTCTTCATATCTGATCTGCCTCACGAAGATGTCCTTTCCGAAGTAGAGTTGCCTCAGTATCCTATCTGTCTTCGGATTCACGATCGAGACTGCCAGCCTCGACGCGTTGACGTCGACCCCGAGCACGTTCTGAGGGGCCTTCGGCTCTTCGAACTCCTTGGCGAGGACGGCGTAGAAGCTGAGCTTGGAGGTCATGATGACGGAGGTCACATCCCAGCCGTCGTCGAGGTGCTCTCGGAATCTGGAATAGGCGCCGTCCCGGGCGATGGGGACGCCGATCCTCGCGTTCAGGCACCTAACGGAGAGGATCGGGTTTCTCCTCCTAGTCTCCTTGAAGGAGTGGAGCCTCTTGTCGAACCTCACGGTGACACTCTTGGAGCCGTTGTGCTTCCGCTGGTTCCAAGCATAGATACGGGCGGAGATGACGAGCTGGGCGGGTATGCCGCGTTCCCTGAATCTCTGGTAGGTGGCCTCGTGCAACTCCTTTCTGGTCGGAACGCGCCTCTCGATGTAGCCCCTGAGCTCCTTGGCCATGTCAAAGTAGCAGTCGTAGGTTTCGGTGAGAGATCTCCGCTTCTCCTTCGTGAGCGTGAGCGTGTTCATAACCAGAGATTTCGTGGTCATGCTCATGTGAGGAACCTCCCTCCCATAGTTATATATATCCTGCGCGAGAGCGCGGGAAAAGTAATCCCCCGATTCCTCCACCAGTTGAAACTGGCGGTTTCCTCGAGGTAGGTATTATGAAAATGGTAAAGATCGGAGTGCTCAAAACAGGTAATATCGGCTGTTCTCCATTGCTGGAATTCCTCTTGGATGAAAGAGCCGACAGAGCTGATATCGATGTCACAGTCTTGACAAGTGGGGCGAAGATGGGGACAGAAGATGTAGAGGAAGTTGCCAATAATATAATCAAATTGGATCCTGACCTGATACTCTATTCCACTCCAAATCCGTCAGCACCCGGCCCAGCTAAAGCCATCGATGTCTTGGTCAGAAAAAAGGCTATTGTAATAAGCGATGGCGCTGGGGTAAAGCTCAAGGAAGAGCTGGAAAAAAAAGGTTTGGGATACATCTTTGTAAAAGCGGACCCCATGATAGGGGCGAGGAGGGAGTTTCTGGATCCCATCGAGATGGCTTTGTTTAACTCTGACGTGATGAAGGTCTTGGCCGTAACCGGCGTTTTTGGGGTCCTCCAAAATGAGATCGATAAAGCGATAGACGCGATAAAAGATGGCGATGTCTACTTACCCCGAGTCGTAGCGGATAGAGACCTTGCGATCGAACATTCTGGACTAAAAAATCCATATGCAAAGGCAAAGGCGATGGCTTCCTTTGAGATGGCCGAGCGAGTTGGAGCCCTCAACATAGAAGGGTGCTTCGCGACCAAAGATCCAGAAAAGTACATCCCCCTGGTCGCTTCAGCCCACGAGCTCTTGAGGGCCGCAGCGAGATTGGCGGACGAAGCGAGGGAGATCGAGAAGTTCGGAGATGAAGTTCTGAGAAAGGCCCACTCCAGGGAAGGCAAGACCCTAGAGAAGCGCAAGTTGATGGAGAGACCCTCTTAGGTTTCGATACCCATTTTCCTACTTTTCCACTCGACAAAAACCAACCGCAAACTCGACAGAGCCATAGTTGCCATTCTGTATGAACTTTAGGTGCAAAGCCAGCGAAGAGGATAAAGTAATATATCACCTTTACCAAGGCAATTACATGAAGGTGCTTATCGTCGATCCCCAGAATGCAGGCATATGTGGGGACATGTTTGTGGGTGCCCTCTTGGATCTTGGGGCGAGTTTCGAGGAGATTGAGATGGCATTGAATTCTATTTCTGAGTTTCTCGGCGATTTTAAGGTCAGTTCTGAAAAAACGAAAAAATCCGGAATCTCCGCAACTGCTTTTAGCTTCACTTTTAACGATAGGGAGATAGCGTATTTCGATGCCAAAGGGGCCATCGAAGGTGCGGATATCTCGAGTAAAGCAAAGGAGTTTGCTTTGAATTGCTTGGAAACGCTCGTCGAGGCCGAGTCCAGAGTACATGGACTTGTGAAGGAGGAAATAAAACTGCACGAGGCGAGCGATTCTATTGCCGATTTCGTCGCGTCTGCCGTTGCACTGGACGATCTTGCATTATGGGATGCGAAAATCCTCTCTACTCCTATCAACACTGGAAAGGGTTTCTTCGAGTTCCATGGCAAAAGGCAGATAATTCCGAGCCCTGCCACACTGGAGATATTGAAGGGCAAACCCATCTTCGGCGATATCGAATTTGAGCTCACTACTCCAACTGGGGCCTCTATCTTGGTTAGCTTAGTAGACGACTTCATAGAGGAGAGTCCATTGATGAAGGTGGAGGGCATAGGTTATGGGGCAGGAAAAAAAGAGCTGGAAGTACCAAACGTTTTCAGGGTAACCTTAGGCGAAGAGCTCGACTATGGCCTTATACCAGAGAGGATAAGCGTCTTGGAGACGAATATAGACGACGTTTCGGGGGAGATCTTGGGGTATACCCTAGAGAAGCTCGTAGCAGAAGGTGCGAAAGACGCGAATATCTCGCCGTGTTTGATGAAGAAGAACAGGCCCGGGCATCTTTTGAGGGTTATCTGCGCGCAGGAGGATGTGAAGAGGCTAGTCAAGTTGATAATGGAGGAGACGGGCACTTTGGGTGTTAGAGTTCTGCCCATAACACATAGGTACGTTCTGGAGAGGGAGGTTATCGAGAAGACCATTTCGATAGGAGGTAAAGATTACATAGCGAAGTTCAAAGTCGCGACCGATTCGTCCGGAAATGTGGTGGTGATAAGCCCCGAGTTCGAGGACTTGGGGGAGATTGCCGAAAAAACTGGACTCAGTATCTTGAAGGTCAAGGCGATTTTTGATTCTAAGATTAAAGAGCTATTAAAAATGTGACGTATTGCGTAACAATTTATAATTTTGGAGGATTATGTGAAAGAAAAAAGGTTGTCCATACTTTTAATCTGGCATAAATTAGCTTAATCCATAACGATCGTTATCCGAAAACCCGATTCAACGCAAACCTTATTAAACATTGCCCCGCATCTTAGGAATCATGGCAGATATGGTCCTCATCGTTTCCTATTTCTCCTTCCTCCTGGGCTTGGGCGTCATCGTCGCCAACCTGTTGAAGAAGGTCAAGATCCCGGACGCCTTCTTCCTCCTTTTGGTGGGCTTGATCTGCGGTCCGACGATATGGAAACACCCTTCAGTAGCAAGCTATGTCCAGCTCATAATAGTGGATGTAGAGGCTATGTCAGTGGTACCCGACTTCCTCAGAACCCTCGCGCTGGTTATTATCGTTTTCACGGGCGCTTTCAACCTCGACTTCAGCGAGCTCAAGAGGGTCTCCGATATATCGATAAACCTCGCATTTGCAATCGTTATATTAAATACAATCGTCCTCGGATTCGCCGCGAAATGGATATTTGGGATGGGCATGATACCCGCGCTCCTGATAGGCGCCATCTTGAGCGGAACCGATGCGGGCGTCGTCTTCACCTTTGAGAAGGTCCTCCCGAAGAAGGAGAAAGTCCTCTCCATCCTCAAGGTGGAGTCTATACTCAACAGCCCTCTCTCGGTTTTGATACCCATCCTCCTCCTCGACCTCTTAGAGATGGCTCCTGGCTCAATATTGGAGCCTTTGCTCTATGTCTCCCAATTCTGGCAGATGATCGTCGCGGGTATAGGGAGCGGCGTCGTGATAGGCCTGATGATAAGCAAAGTCCTCCATGGGATGCTGAGGGAATACTCCCCTCTCCTGATATTCTCCATCGCCCTCCTAACGTATGCGTTTGCGGAACTGGTTGGAGGTTCTGGAATGCTCGCGGTCGCTGCTGCTGGGTTCATAGTAGGCAACCTCGTCTTCCCCCACAAGGAGGCGGTGAAGGAGTTCCACGACGAGTTTTCGGAGATGCTCAGGATCTCGGTCTTCACCTTGCTGGGGGCCCAGATACTCTTGAACCTGAACCCCCTTCTCATCTTGGTGGAGTTCCTCTTCGCCTTACTGGTATTCTTCGTCCGCCCCATCTTCGTCATCTTTTTGACCAGAGAGCTGAGGGAGGAGATGGACTACGAGAGCATGAGCCTGCTCAAATACCTCGCCCCAAGGGGTATTTCGGCCGCTGCCATGGCCCCGATAGCCGCAGTGGCGATAGGTAGCCCCCAAATAATGAACGTCGTCTTCACCGCGATCTTCTTCACCCTACTTTTCAGTTCCATAACCGCGAATCTAGTGAGCAGCGGAAAGATATTGATTCTGAAGGAGAAATACGAAGCCGTTCATTCGCCATTGATCTCCACCTTGAAGGAGAAATATGCGAGTTTGAGATCCTCATCCAGAGGGGGAGAAGGGGAGGAGAGCGAGTAAATTTCCAATATTTCTGGTCTTGTTAGCATCCTGTGGTTCTTTAGAAATGTTCTTTTTGCGGAATACCTAAGGTGAGTTCTTGAAGGAAGAGGTAGAGTACATCGACGCTTGCCCTGAGTGCGACAGCACGAGTCTCTCCAAGGACTATTTGAGGGCCGAGGTGGTGTGCAACGATTGTGGATTAGTGATAGATGAGAATATAGTAGACACCGGTCCGGAGTGGAGGGCGTTCGACAACGAGCAGAAAATGAAGAGGAGTAGGGCCGGTGCGCCCATGACTTATATGATTCATGACAAAGGGCTATCCACCGTGATGGACTGGAAGAACAAGGACGCCAGAGGAGGGGATATCCCAGTAAGGAGTAGGGCCCAGCTGTATCGGATGAGGAAGTGGCAGAATCGCTTGAGGGTCTCGAACGCTCAGGAGAGGAACCTCATGCTCGCCTTAACGGAACTGAATAACTTGTCCTCGAGGCTCAATCTACCTAAGAATATCAGCGAGGTCGCCGCGGTCTTGTACAGGAAAGCGTTGGACAAGAGATTGATCAGGGGCAGGAGTATCGAGGGAGTGGTCGCTGCTGTGGTCTATGCCGCATGTAGAAAGTGCAACGTCCCCCGCACCTTAGATGAAATAGCGGAGGCCGCCAATATGAGCAAGAAAGATGTCGGGAGGGTCTATCGCTTCATCGCTAGGAGGATAGGCATCAATTTGAATCCAACCACCCCCATCGACTACGTGCCTAGGTTCCGCTCGGAACTCAACCTCCCTCCAGAGGTCCAGTCCAAGGCAATAGAGCTCATAAAATCGGCTATGGATCTTCAGCTCACATCTGGAAGGGGCCCCACGGGCCTCTCCGCTGCGGCGATATACATCGCGAGCATCTTAGCGGGAGAGAGGGTGACGCAGAAAGAGGTCGCGGACGTCGCAGGGGTTACGGAGGTAACGATAAGAAATAGGTACAAGGAGCTGACACAGAAACTGGAGATCGAGATCGAATTGTAAAATCCACTCTAAATCGGCTTCAGTATCAAAAAGATGAGTATTATCAGGCCTATCATTATCATCACATTTGTGACCTGTATCGCTATGTGGATGTAATAGAATAGCTTCACCCTCTTCTCCTCGTCCTTCATTACATCTTCCAGCCATTCCTCTATCATATCCCCGCCACCGCGGTGAACATGTATTGGGTTGTGGTGGGAAGATCCCTTCTCAACTTCCTCATGTCCGGCCTGTAGATAAATATCTCATCATCCTCGCAAGTTACACCCAAGATCTCGGACACGATCTTGCACTCCAGCTTGCCCGAGATCCTCCCCGTGCCGGAACCGAACCTATCCGGACTGAGCTCTATGTAGATCGGGAGCCTGAGTTTGGAATGCTCTCTTCGGGGCAGAATGGTCGCTATCTTCCCCAACTCAGCCTTCTTGAAGAGGTGCTTGCTCCCATCACGTAGGGCTATCCTAGGCTTCTCCTCCTTCAGCAGATCTCCCAGGCTTCGTCTACTGACGGCGAGATGCCTATTCAAAAGTTGAAGCTGTTTCTTGATCGAGGATATATCCCTGTCTTCCATCTCGAGTCCCTTATAATTGTCCAATAAAACTTCCGAAGTCCGGGCAGATAAGTTTTTTGTTAAAAGAGCGTGGATTAAACGTGTAAAAAAAATGCGCGAAGGGACCCTCAACTCAAAGCTTTATAAAAAAAGGGAGATAAGCCTTCTGGCTTATCCAAACAATGCACTGAGTCCTGCCATCGCCTCTTCTTCTGCGACTTCTTCTTCCTCTTCTTCTTTCTTCTTCTTTTCCGCCGACGTTACCTCTACAGCTGGTGTCTCGGCTGGAGTCGCAGCCGGCGCTACAGCTGCTCGGCTTATAGCTTCATCTATATCGATGTCTTCCAATGCAGCCACGAGGGCCTTCGCTCTTGTTGGGTCGACCTTTATTCCGGGGGCTTTCAACACCTTTATGAGATTCTCCTCGGTGATCCCCTTTCCAGCAGCATGCAATAACATGGCGGCATAAACGTACTCCATCATTTCACCTCCAGTATAACTTCTACGTCGTTCCATTAACGTCTACAATGACTTTTATTTCTCCTTCTTTGCGGGTTTCTTGACCTTCTTCGCCTTCCCTTTCTTGGCCTTCTCGGTCCTTTTCTTCGCGGCCTTTACTCGCTTCTTCTTGGGTTTCTTCTCTTTCTTTGGTTTCTCGATCTCTCCCTTTTTCTTTTTCTCGGCCTTCTTCTTCGCCACTGCTTTCGATTTGATCTCCTCTAGCTTCCTCTCCACCGAATCTCCCAATGAAGTATTCAGGGCAAGGGCCTGTGATTGCGCCCTCGTGAGTATGATATCCATGACTTCGGCCTCGAATATTGCGGCATTGATGGCGAGGTTCCTCGCGTCGTTGAACGCCTTAGCTATTACAGTGGGAGCGGCCTCCCTAGTTATATAACCGGAATTAATGGACAGGTTGAATGCCCCCAGATATGCCGCCTGGATATCGGATGTCGTCTTATCCGTATCGATGGCCAAAACGTCCGGCGTATATATGGTCCCGCCTTCGTACGCTGCCAGAAGGTCCAAGCCGACCTCGAAGGGTTCGATTTCGAGCCTCGTCAACATGTTCGCGAGTTTGGGGTCGATCCTCTCCCCCTCCTTTGCCACTACCTTATCTTCTTTGATGACGATCTTCCCCCCTTGAATCGTCGCTGGTATGCCCGCCTGCTGCATCTCTCCCAGTATGGGACCTGGAGGGAATGGGGTCTTGCCTTTGGGGACGAGGATATCGGCCGAGGCTATGCTGTTCGGTTTCGCTGGGGCGGATGTCTTGCTCTTCTCTAAGGTCTTGTAGATCTTGAAGGGGTTGGTCTCCGAGAAGATGAAGGCGGGCTGCCCTTCTATGTGGTCCTCCAAGGCCTTGACGCTCTTCTCCTCCTCCTTCGAAGCCTTCTCCAAGCTGAGCTTCATCAAAGACTTGCGCGACATCTTGATCAAGACCCGACCCCGTAGCAGTTCCCGCATCTTCTGGAGCTGCTTGGAGGGGATATTTTCCATATTGACGATGCCCACGACCGGGTAGTTAAGGATGAGGTCTTTCAGTTCCTCGACTTCCTGCTTCTTCCACTCTGCAACGTGGACCATTATACCGCCCCCAACTTCACGCTCGGCCCCATGCTGGCTTTGAGATAGACCGACTTGATATTCATGGGCCCTTTCTCGAGCCTCCTCTCCAGAAATTTGAGAACCGCCTCGACGTTCTCCGCTATCTCATCGTCTTTCATCTTTTCGGTCGCGATGCCGAGGTGGAAGGTTGGTTTGTCCTTCGTCCTGATCTTGACGGTCTTTTTGAGGCGCGCGACGAGGGGTTTAATGTTAGTGGTAGGCGATATCGGCTTCGGCATCTTTCCCCTGGGGCCCAACGTCGGTCCGAGCATGCGCCCGACGATGGTCATCAGGTCTACTTGGCATATAAAAAAGTCGTGCTCCTCTGCGATCTTCTTCGCCTTCTTCTTGTCTTTGGCAAGGTCCTCGAGCTCGTCCTTCTTTATTACCCTATCCACGATCTTCTTCGCCTGATGGGCCAGTTCGCCCTCTGCGATTAGAGCGATCTTCACGTCCCTCCCCCTGCCATGGGGCAAGACGACTTCCTCGTCGATCCTATTCTCGGGCTTGTTCATATCCAAGTCTTTAATATTTATTGCGAGGTCGATGCTTTGGATGAAGTTGCGTTTCTTTGCCTTGCTCTTGACCTCTCCTACAGCCCTAGCGATCGCCTCTGTAGTGATGACCACGATTTACCCCTCCTTGAACACATCATCATGCAACCCTTCGGAGATCTCCTTCTGCATCTCCTTTGCGCTCTTACCCTCTACCGTGACTCCCATTGAGATGCAAGTTCCTAAAACCTCTTTCACAGCTGCCTTGGGGTCCGGTGCTAACAAAGTGTTGTCCTTCATCCTCGCTACCTTTAGGGCGACCGCCAAGGGCAGATCTCCTACTATTTCGGTTTTGGCTTCGCTGGATCCCTTCTCGATCTTCAATTCTCTCATTATAAGGGCACTCGTCGTCGGCGTCCCGACCACGATCTCGAATTCCTTGGTAGTCGGGTCGATGACCACTTTTACAGGGACCTTCATCCCATCGAAATCTTTGGTTTTGTCGTTGATAGCATTGACGACCGCGCCTATGTTGACCCCCAAGGGTCCCAAAGCCGGGCCCAAAGGCGGGCCTCCACTAGCCTTTCCTCCATCCACCAACGCCTCGATGGTCTGTTTCACTCCTCTCCCCCCTTCCTTATCACCCGTATGTGATCGCCGCGAACCGTTAGGGGTATCGGCACCGTGGCCTCGAAGAGCTCCACGGTGATCTCTTCTTTACCAACATCCACCCTAACGACCCTCGCTTTCTCCCCCTTGAAGGGCCCGGAACCCAACTCCACCACATCGCCTATATCGACCTTGGCTACCGCTGATCTGGGCTCCAAAAATCCTTCGATCTCGTCGAAACCTATCTCTCCCTCCACGATCCCGCGAACATGGGAGATGCCGTAAAGGGACTTTTCGATCTCGGTCCTGTTCGATGCCTCTACCGCAAGGTACCCCCTCCAAGAAGGAGGAGCCAGTATGGAGTAGATGCCGACCTTCTCCTTCTCTATCTTGTTGTAGAGCGTATCGGCTACGCTCTTCTCCTGCCCTATCGTCGTTCTGATAGCATAAAATTTACTTTCATCGGAATTTTCCATCAAACTTCCTCCGAAACAAGGAAAAAAGAGGATATACCCCTATCAATCTCTAATATATTAATTTTGTGGTACATCTAACTGAATATCTGAATTATCATGCGTATCATGAAACCGATGGCACCGACCGCTATCATCCCTAAGCCCGTGACTTTCGATATCGTTATGAACTCGTCCTTCCTAGGCTTCCTAGAGAGCCTGATGACCCTCTCCCAGTCCTTCAAAGTCTTTTTGATCATCCGTACCACTAATCAAGGAAATCTATGCCCAATTCCTTCTTCAGGCTGTACTCCTCTTCGGCCTCTTCTACCACTGCTGGCGCCCCGGCACCGAGAATCTGTTTTGACCTCACTCCGGTGACGACGAGCAGGACCCTCAACAAGCCCTTTATATCCGGATCGATCTGCGAACCCCATATAATGTTTGCCCTGGGATCCAGCCTCTGAGAGATGACCTCGACCACCTTCTCCGCCTCTGCCAAGGAGAGGTCCTCTCCGCCGACTACGTTCACCAATGCCCCCTTCGCCCCGGTGATATCGACGCTCAGCAACGGGCTATTTATCGCCTTATCGATGGCCTCAATCGCTCTGTTTTCCGAATCACTCTCCCCCATTCCTATCATCGCTACACCGCCGCCTTCCATTACCGCTCTGACGTCTGCGAAGTCGAGGTTGATAAGCCCCGGCTTGGTTATCAACTCCGCGATCCCCTTAACCGCCCTGACCAAGATCTCGTCCGCAACCTTGAACGCTGCGCTCAAAGGCAGCCTGGGTGCGATCTCCAATAATTTGTCATTGGGTATGACGATGACCGTGTCGGCCTCATTCCTGAGCTTCTCCAATCCCATCTCCGCATTCTCTTTTCGTCTTACACCTTCCATAGTAAACGGAAATGTCGTAATGGCGACCGATAAAGCACCGAGCTTCTGAGCGATATTCGCGATTATGGGCAGACTTCCCGTCCCAGTTCCTCCTCCCAACCCACAGGTTAAGAATACTATATCTGCGCCTTGCATAACTTGCTTCAGTTCATTTTGGCTCTCTTTAGCGGCCTCTTCCCCGATCTGAGGTATGCTTCCTGCTCCTAACCCCCCCGTCAACTGCCTCCCGATCAAGACCTTTTCTCCGGAATTGGTGTATAACAAATCTTGTGCATCCGTATTTACCGCGACGATATTTGCCCCCTCTATCCCAACCTCTGTCAATCTGCTCATGGTGTTGCATCCCGCACCACCAGAGCCCATGACTACTATCTTCGCTCTCACTTTGGAAAGCAATCTCTTGAGCTCTGTATCCATCTCTACCTTCGAAACGCTCCTTTTAGGCCTCTCCTCTATCGCCTCGCCGCTTTTTTTCATTGCCTCTCCTATGATACTCTCCAAGATTAAGCCTCCTATCTACCAGTGATGATATCACCCATTGAAACTATAACGTATTTAAATATTTTCTTTCTCCATTATCCCCATAGTAAATTCGTCCTTTATATCCAAGATCCTTTCTTCCATCTTCACTACTTCATCCGGCCTTATAGTCCTGCCATCCACATTTATCTCCATACCCCTCCTCAGCTTTCCGAAGAGGGGACCAGGCTCTATACCGAGTTTCTTTGCCGCCTCTGGATCGAATCTCCTTTCGGCGATGACCAGCTTTGCCCCAATGACCTTCATGTCGAAGTTGTCGGAGAGTATCTCGAGGCATTTCTCGATTACCTCCCTGCGGAGATCTCTGGTAGAGCTGAATCTGTTAACCAGACGCCCGTGTTCGTTTTGGATGGGCATGCCCCCTTCCTTGAGGATCAACTCCCTTAGCTCTTTGCCACCCACCTTCTCCGCCTCTTTGAACAACGCCTCATCGATGGCGAATTCTCTGAGACCCTTACTCTCGTATCCAGTTCTTGGGCGTCTAAAATCCCTTCCTCTTTTCACAGTAAGTTTGCAATCCTCCGCAAAGAGGAGCATCTTTTTTCTTTGGTCTTTGCTCATCCCCTTCCAGTCGAGAAATGCAAAATCCGCCTTCATCTTTTCGACCGCCTCCAAAAAGATATCCTCCTCCAGTGCATCGATGGCGTAATTGGGGATGATGTGCCCTATAGCTACATCGGAAGTTAATGCTAGCATGGTATGCCTCGGCGCATAGTGCCCTCCCCCGACGCCTATGGCCTTCTCGAATACCTTCTCGTTCTCCGCGGCCTTGAGGGTTGCCCTAGCTACAGCCCTTACCGCATTTTTATCGTTCCACTCCTCCTCCCCGCTCCCGACTTCGACGAATGTGACGGGTTTCTCCAATTCGCTCGGGCCATGATGAGTGACCTCCATCGAGACTTTGTACTTCAACCCCAATTCATCCCTCGCTTTTTTCAGTTCCACGAGGGCGACTTTCATCGCGTCTGCATTGCAGAAGGCGAGCTCCTTTGGCCTCCCCCCAACTTTTGCTTCCTCTGTGAGGTTCCCAGGGGCATGGACGGTCAATGTTTTTTCCCTAGAGGCACTCTTGTGTCTGGAGGCAAATACATAGTACTCCGCATCGAAATATTCGTCGAGGTGGTTTGCCGACACTTGAGTTCGCTCAGTTGCTATGAGGAGAACATCTCCTTTCCTGAATCTTGGCTTTCCTTCAAACTCCCCCTCTTTTGCGAAACCGAAATTTTGAGCTAGGTCATTGTAGACATTCGTGCCCGCAATATCCGTTTGAGATGTGACTATGACTCGCATATATATCTCCACCAGACCAAGACTGTAATTTATGGGGGAATAACGTTTGGAATAAATTGGTATATAGGTTTATGAGTTTCGGTATTCTCCTTATAAAATAGAGAGTGAAGTCCAGTATATCCCTCAACAGGAAAAATCAATGTACCGAATTTTCGACTAAACCAATAACTTCGTCCATCCTCCTAACGACGAAATCCGCTTCCTCCAGAACCCTCAACGAGAAATTGTTCTTTACCAGCCCCGTCTTTATCCCCACCTTCTTTCCCGCTTCTAAATCGAAGGGATGGTCGCCTATAAAAATAATTTCGTCTTTACTCAGATTCAATCCTCTTACCGCTTCATCCAATTGGTCTCTGCTGGGCTTTGGTGGCGCATCCTCCCTCGAAACTACGACGTCGAATTCCAGCCCGAATCTCTTGCATGTGATCTCGACAACTCTCCTATTATTGCGGGTTACCAAAGCAGTTTTGATCTTTTTCTCTTTCAGAAAATCCAAGAGCTTTTCAACTCCGTCGTTCAGCTCGGATTCATGAGCGGCCGAGATCTCGTGTCGCTTTAAGATGTCCTCTGCCCTCCTCCTTTCCTCGCCCTCAAGTTCATCTATCCCATTCAGAAGGGTGCCCTCATAACCCTCTCCCAAGATCTCCCTCTTAAGGGCATTGATATCGAGGTTGAACTTCGTAATGGTTCCGTCTAGATCGAAGATAATGGCCCTGAGCACAAGGCTCCCTCACATATATCCATCGAGGCTTTCCTGCAGGTGTTTATGTCTCTTTATGAGGGGTTGGGAATAAAAACCCATCGACCTGAGCTCGTTGGAGAACTCCTCTATAAAGCCATGGACGGTGTAGACCACTTGGGGGTCTGCCCTCTCGACGTACTTTACCAGCGAATCGAAATCGGAGTGGTTGCTCAAAGGAAAGGCCTCATCGACACCGTATCGGTACTTCACCCCTTCGTGGATCGCCCACCCAGATGCCAGCGCCTTTGAATATCCGTCGAGATTCTCTACCGCCTTATTATTCATCGCTCTTGGAGGCGCGATGAGAAGGAAATCCTCTCCGCCATCGAACTCTCCATAGTTGTGGTACCCCCCCAAACCTACGCCCAACTCCTCGTATCTCTTGTTAAAATCGTATATGGAGTCATGAACAACAACATTGAACTCTTTCGAAAATATCTTAGTGAGATCTTGCGCCTTGCCCAAAGAATAGCCCATCAAAATGGGAGTGATCCCCTTACCAAAGCATTCGTCAATCCAGTCTTTCATCTCTTTCACAACCTCGCTCTTTTTCGGGAAATGATAATAGGGGCTGCCGAAGGTCGATTCTATGATCAGGATATCGCATCTTGGGATGGGCGCTCTACCTGTAGTTGTCCCGCCTTCCACATCTAGGTCGCCGGTATAGGTAAGGGTAAAGCCGTCTTCGATCATTATTTGAGAAGAACCCAAGATGTGTCCAGAAGATACGAGTCTAAATTTGAGACCGTCGATATCAAAATCATCGTCAAAGTTATAGCCCTCATCAGTTGTATTGTAAGAATTTCTCAAGAGTCTTTTGGTCCCATCGGTATAGATTATCCTACCCGAAAATCTCCTCGGCGCATGGTCGGAGTGGGCATGAGAGATAAATGAGAGGCCTTTGGCATTTTTGGGGTCTAGATATATCTTCGTGTCTCCTACAATCAACTCAATTCCGTTATCCAAAGCGATGATGATTAATCCTCCTTCTTAACCCCATTTCCTTCATGCACCTCGCATCTCGCTCCCATGAATGGGTCGATGTCTGAGGAGGACTAATAAACCTTGCGTTCGATATAAGCCAGCGAAATAACCCCAATTCCGCCCACGATCATTAGAGAGTGCGCATTTTAAACCAATTACTCGGGATATTCCTCCCTATTGGACATATCAAAATAGAATTCAGAATCTCCTGACTCGTCCAAATAGACAAAAGCCCCAAGAAAAGGGGACTCTGGCTCTATTTAAAAAAAGATCTCCCTCAATCTTCTTTTTTGATTCTCCGATAAACTTCGTGGACTATCGCAAAGAGGATTCCCCAATACAGGATGTCAAAAATCAGGCCCACCCAATATATACCCCAACTGGCAGGAGGGGATGGGGGGAGTACAATAGCCGTTTTCGATAGCCATTGTATGGGAAACCCGTATCCCACGTTCATAGTTCCTACTATGCCCGGAGTTAAATTTCTGCTATAAGCTAGAGATGATAAGGACAATATTATCCCTATCCCCAAAGAAAGTAATATTCTTCTTTTCTTTCCCTCCTCTATCAAATCGACCACCTCGGCACATATTATCGCTCTATTTGTTGAGTTACACTTCTATCATTTATTCGATTTAGAACTTGAGGGCAAATATAATATCTTGTATAGGGCTGGGAGGATAAAGAGATTGATATCCTATCTCATTCCCCATCTAACGATCCCCGCCCATAGCCAACTATGGGTGAGGCGATGATCCCAATAGACGCCGATTCCATATACCAACAAGTAAATTCCGGATAATGCCAACACTGCTCTCCAGTCCATACGATTACCCCTTTTCACTCGGTTTAGTGGTATTTAAATCTTTCTTTTTTATGTTCATTCATCGAGGGATAGGAGCTAAAAAATTATGTACATTCCAAATTAAAAATCTGTAGTGGAGTGGGACAGAATGTGTTCTTTTCAATGTATAAGGTGCAAAAGAAAAATCGAAGATGATCCACCACATATTTCGAAAGAATGCTATGTCCTCGATGTGTTATGCAGAGAGAAAAGTCCCATCTGTTGTGGAAGACCGATTGTAGAAGTGATGGTCGACTAACCTCTATTGTCCGGTGATTTTCTTCTAGACCATACACGCGGTTTATCTACATCCTTCCTCTTTCGATTCTATGATGGGCTTACCCTTCCTCACGCGCTCCTCTATCTGTCCTATCTCTTCATCACTCATCTCCGTGGCGGCCTTGATCTCGTCGAGGATGGCGCGCTCGTCATCCGATATTACGCCATCCCTCAAGGCCTGCCTCAATACATCTTCGTATATCTTATTCCTAAGTTCGCGAAGTTTTCGGCATTCATCTTCGGAGATAAATCCATCGGTCACTGCTTTTTTAAATTCGGTATTGTAATGCCCATAATGCTCATCGACCTTTTGGAGCATGGCCAGCTCGTCGTCGGATATAACCTCGTCGTTTAAGGCCACTTTCAACATTCGGAGGAACATTATACGAAACCACCTTAGAACATAATAGCTATCCTTCTAATAAAACTTAAAGGTATCTATCAGTATCAGCCTTTTTTAGCATAATTATTTGAGATCCACGTAGAGATTTAGTCGACTCCCCTGGAGTTCCTGCACCGCCTATCCTACTTGCTCTTACATAAGACTTACTCACTTTAGAGTTGAGAACCCGAGCTTGAGCCCATTACCGTAAACCTAATAAG
>JBHIFP010000034.1:0-17797 GCA_046761145.1 Hydrothermarchaeales archaeon (SeqCode) | reverse complement strand
CGACTTTTGCTAATAGCTCCAGCCACAGCAAGTACGATAAGTAGGTTAGCCAACGATATTTAGACCACAACGGCTCTAGCATGTAAAGCACCGAAGCTGATTGCACCAGCTATGAACCCAAAGGTGTACAGCAACTCCATCCTGCAATTGAATATCCAAAAACTCAAAGAGTTTGGATATGGGTTCATTGAACCGGAATATGGCGTCTCTGTCCGCGAGTTGAAGGAAAAGGATTGCTCGCTGAAGTTAGAAAGATCATAAATGAGACAGCCAATACTCTAGAAAAACCTGGAGGAAGCGGATGAATCCAAAACAGGTTGTCAGCCAAAAATCGAGGATAAACACGTGGATCAATGCGCTGAGGGTGCCGTTTTTCACCGCATCTATAGTTCCTGTAGCCCTAGGAGGAGCAATTGCGTGGGCATTGGAAGGCGCCTTTAACCCCTTTTATTTTGTCCTGACGTTAGTAGAGGTTGTATGCCTCCACGCGGGCGCCAACTTGGCGAATGACTACTTCGATTTTAAGAGCGGATGCGACGTTATCACTAGAGAGTTGACCCCGTTCAATGGGGGGAGTAGGGTACTTCCCGATGAGTTGCTGACCCCCAGGAGCGTCTATGCGGCTTCAATGATCTTTTTCGGAATTGGCATCCTCGTGGGCTTTTACCTCGCCCTCAAGCTCGGGTGGATACTCCTCCTACTCGGTGTGATTGGCCTACTTTCGGGATACCTGTACAGCGCACCTCCTATATACCTGGCAAGTCGGGGGATCGGGGAGTTGCTCGTTGGCCTAAATTTCGGACCCTTAGTGGTACTGGGGACCTACTATGTCCAAGTCCAGCGCTTCGCCTTTGAGCCATTGGTAGCATCGCTACCGGCGGGTTTCTTGATAGCTGCCGTGCTTTACATCAACCAATTCCCGGATTATGATGCGGACAAAGAGGTCGGGAAAGCTCACCTCGTGGTAAGGCTCGGAAGGGAGAAGGCGGTGAAGGGGTATGTCGCAATTATAGCGGCCACTTACGTCTCCATCTCCCTCGCTACATTATTGAAGATTACTCCTTTGAGTACATTGATGGGTTTGGTCACGATTCCGAAGGCAAAAAACGCAATTGCCATTCTGAAAAAGTATTATGACAATACACCTAAACTGATCCCGGCAAATGCCGCCACAATTCAGATTCACTTCTTTACCGGCCTGCTTTTGGCACTGGGTTATATTATCTATGGAGCGAATCTATGAGGAAAGATGGATGGGCGGAAATTTTTTGGGACTATACACAACCAAAAAGGAAAATTATTTATAGTAGCGTTGAGTCCATCCTTTTTTGAGATTTAACATTAATATTAATTAAAAATATAGAGAGTTAACATGGGGTGTGAATATGGCTGTAGCGGAGATGACGATTGGAGGCTTGTTACAGGCGATATTTGGAGCTATTTTTTCAAGGATTGACTGGATCGGCGTGCTTCTCATAGCCGCTATGGGCGTAGGCATTTTCATTCACGTTTTCAGGAGATCATTTTTGGGCGAGGGTCTCGGATGGTATGACCACATTTATGAGTATAAACCCGGCACCAGACATGGTTTCGATATCCTCCAACGAATTATACACCCATTCACCTGGATAAGCATTGGAGGCCTGATGCTCACTGGTGTATTGACTTACACGGGGCTCTTGCCATTTGAAACCTCCCAGCCGATACACTATCTACTTGCGTGGGTGCTGATCTTTACATTTGCAATTCACCTGATCTGGGACGCAATACTCCATCCCTCGAGGCTGCCCGACGAGATGATATGGCCAGATGATATCATGAGCCTGATCAAGATACCCCTGAACTTCTTGGGATTGACGAAAGAGTATCCTCCCCAGGGGAGGTTTGGATCCTTGGAGAAGATGCCGCATCTCGCCATAGTTTTCCTCGTCCCGGTCCAGATAATAACGGGCCTGATGCTTCTTGGAGGGAGGGATGTCTTCATATTAAGTAGCATAGGTTCCTGGGCGATCTTTCAGGATTCAATGGCACTTCTGGGCGGTAGGAAGGTGATACTCGGGATACACCTCCTGTCGTTTTTCATAATAGCCTCTGTCCAGGTTCTACACCCTTACTTCGGCATGATCCCTGCAAATAGAACCAAATTCAAGGAGATGTTTGGGGACTATACCGGAACAAACCCCATAGGCAGGATATGGGGGTACTTGGGCTTCTTCATAGGAATAGGATTCATCGCAATGATGATATTTATCGGTGCTGTGGTGACCTCTCACAGACTGGTACCCTCTACCCCCACAACTTTCTATAACGGGCAGTGTAACGAGTGCCACGGCCTCTACCCAGGAGATATGCAGGCGATAGACGGTTGGCACGGCACGATAGAGAGGCACAAGGCAGACCGCATCTACTTTACGAAAGGAAATGAGGAACTCGTGATGTCATATCTCACGGCAAACGCAGACTACGTGCCCTTCGAAGGACCTCCATTTTACATGAAAAACTGCGCCACGTGTCATCCGGCCTATAAGCCAAGTTTGAAGACATTTGAGGAATGGGTTCCCGTTGTCGAAGACATGGCAGCTAAGGGCGCAGGGATACCAGACAGCGATGTGCAGGAGATACTCGAATACCTGAAGAAGGAGGCAAAAAAGTAAAAGACAGGAGTGAGTATTAGAAAGGGTTATATACTCAGCATTTTGAAATGATAGGAGGTGATCTCTATCCCACAGAACGGTAAAATGAGAATAATATTGGTGTTCGTCATTGCCATAATAGCGGCTGCGGGCGTCGGGGCCCTTTTCAGTGCACTGAAGTACGGCTCAGAGGCCAGAGAGGTCGGCAAAGAATTGGGCGTGGTTCAGGGCGAGTTGGCCCAAGCAAAAGTAGACCTAGAGCAGATGCGGGCCGGCAAGGATCTCGAATGTGCCATATGTCACGAGCTGGATCAGCTCAAAGGATTCCATTATCCCTCGAAGATCATGGCTATTCAGGAGAAGGAGGGCAAACCAAGGCGAATATGCATAGACTGCCATGCGACGCCAGCGACTCTGGCCAAGACGAGTGTAGGAGCCGGTGGCGTATTTGACATACCCACGGAGATGCCCCACGATATACACAAAGCAGCACTCGATGATGGTAGGATGAAGTGCGAGACATGCCACGTCATAGGCGGCGAGTTCCTGATCCCACAACCGAGGACGGGAGAGGTAGTGGTATGCGAACTGTGCCATTCGAGCGGCAATTTCATAACGATCCATATCGAGGGGCTTATAACCGAGGACAACCCAAATATGCCAAAAAGGCAATACAGAAAGCTTAAGTGCACCGCTTGCCATATTGGTGATCCAGTCGAAATCCACAAGGAAGCGACTTCAAAGCTAGGGCAAGTATAAACTATAAACTTGTCCTTTCTTATTAAATTCAGGTGATAGGGATAAAAACCAGCGTGAAATTAGGCGTAATTGTCATTTTTTCTATATTGTTAATCGGCATTGCTTATCAATCGGGGACTGCACATTATAAAGATGAACTTCGGGCATTGGAAGAGGACATCGCTGCGAAGAATACAACGTTGACGAATATCGAGGCGGAGATCGCTTCCCTAGGTACAGGCATCGAGGTAAGCGCTGAGTTCTGCACGTCGTGTCATGATAAGGAGCATCTTACCGATTTCCATTATCCGACGAAGATAAAATTGATCGATGAAAGCAGGAATAGGACAGCGAGGATCTGCACGAAGTGTCATGGCCAAGTTCCTCACGACATCCATAGGCGATTGCTCGAAGACAAAAAGATAACGTGCCAAGCATGCCACATAAGGGAGGGGGAGTTCAGGGTTCCAAAGCCGAAAAGAGGGCAGCTTTTGGTCTGTGAGTTGTGTCATGCTGATGGTAGTTATATCAGGATTCATATCGACGGGAAGAAGATGGAAGGGGGGGATGTCGATCCGCAATGGATAAAAGAAGGCGAGAAGCATCCATGTACCATCTGTCATATGGGCAGCGTGATACAGATACATAAGGAAAAGACCGAATCGTTGGGCCAGATACCAGAGAACGTAACCATCGCTTGAGATATCTATCGGAAGCGACATAAGGGAGATGTTTCGATTTTCAAATTCTCAACTCTAGACCTTATAAAAAATAATTTTATCAGTAATATCACAATACTATTGATAGAGAGGTGAATGAATGTCTGAGGAGGTATATGTCGGGGGTATGGCCACCGAGAACGTAAAGATCGACGTAAAGGATTTGAAGGACATCGAAATAAAGAGGAAATCTACTTCCAAAGAGATTTATGAAATAGCGATTCCGTTATCCAAATCAGTTAATCGCGTTTGGGGGAAATTTTTGGATCAAGGATACCACAATTCCATATACAAGCACAAGAGGCCCGTAACCATATCCGGAAATATACTGAATTCGGAAACGGAGCCAAGCCATATCGGGGAACATATCAAATGGCTTGGAAAGTTGATAGAGGATACGAATAAAAGAGCCAGAGAACATAACGAAAAACTGGAGATTGAGAAGAAAAAGGCGAGAGAAGAGAAACGAAAGGAAGAGGAAAAGATTAGGCTCATGAAGGAAAAGGTTTTCAATTACATCTCCAAGTCTCTTCCAAAGAAGGAGTCCTGAAGGCCAATCCAGGCAGGGATGCAATTCAGCTCGAGATGACGTGGTTCCTTAAAATGCCTATGCCTTCGATTTCCACTTCAACCGAATCCCCTACTTCCATCGGCCCGACCCCTGGCGGGGTGCCCGTTGCTATTACATCGCCGCTCTCTAGGGTCATTATATTGGATATAAATTCTATCAAATCGGGAATCTTGAAGATCAAGTTCCTCGTATTCGATCTCTGTTTGACATCGCCGTTCAACCTCAGTTCGATGTTCAATCTATGGGGATCCCCTATCTCGTCTTTCGTCGCGATCCATGGCCCCATTGGAGCAAAAGTGTCGAAGCTCTTCGACCTAGTCCACTGTCCATCCTTCTTTTGCAAATCCCTCGCCGTGACATCGTTGAAGGCTGTATAGCCAGCGATAACATCCTCTGCGTCTTCGGATCTCACATCCTTGCATCTTCTCGATATCACAACGCCCAGCTCTGCTTCATAATCTAAGTGTTTCACCGCTTTCGGGTAGACTATTTCGTCTTCTGGGCCGATTGCCGCTGTAGCCGGTTTGATGAAGATTATCGGCTCTTCCGGAATGGCCATACCGAGTTCATGGGCGTGGTCGATATAGTTCAATCCTATACATACGATCTTCGATGGTGTAGTGGGGGGGAGCAACTTCACATCTTCGAGGAGATAACTCTCGCCGCTTGGATTGGCGCTATATAGGCCATCTATGACCATTAACTCTCTCCCCTCGACAGTTCCATAAAGTTGTACTCCATCTTTAATTTGGAATCTGGCAACCTTCATCTTATCTCTCCTCGACGATCGCACCGGAGTTATTCGCTTTAGTTACGACGATCTGCTCTATACCGCTTTCTTTCGTTAAGGAATTCAAAAGTTCGTCCTCGTCCTCGACGATGGAGTAGATCGTGGGCCCGAATGAGCTTAAGCCAGCGCCATAGGAGTTTTCTTGACATATTCGCAATATCCTTTTTACTTCTTCTGATTGTAGTCCCACTTCGATCTTCTTGAACCCCATACTCTGTATCTCATTGATACTCTGACCAAAGGACTGAATATCTTCGTCGATTATCGAAGGGAGGGTTTTCATAACTATTGTATGGCAAAGCCTTTGTACTTCTCTCAAATCAATCGGACAGTATTTCTGAAATATATTCACCTCCTCCCCTCCATGAACATCCTTCCCGATCTTCGGGATAACCAGGACGATCTTCCAATCGGGAAAGTCATATCTTGCTATTACTGGAGCAGGTGCAGCTTTGGACGCGGAAGAGGGCAGAAAATCCTTCTTTTCTTTCGTGGAATGTCCTCCATCCAAGATAAATCCCCCTGCCTCAAAGGCAGCGGTCCCTATGCCAGAGGTCCCTCCTCTCCCGACGATCTCGGCGATCTCCCTTATGCTCATTTTACGTCCGTAGAGGTCGCAGATGGCCTTTCCAACCGCTACCGCTACTTGGGTCCCAGATCCCAATCCGATGTGTTGGGTATACGCCTCTTTTATATCGACTTTAATCCCCCCTTCGATGCCCAAGACTTTGAGTATTTTTATGGCAGCTTCTTTTCCCTTTTCTTGGATGGGTCCTTTAACAGAGATTTTGTCGTGTCGTCTAGCCGAGATTTTGATGTTCGGTTTATCCAACGCCAAACCTATCCCGCCATCCATCCTGCCTATCGATGCGTTCAAATCGATGAGGGTTATGTGGATGCGGGAGGGGGTCGTGATGATCATACTACCACTTTGCATATTCGCCAAAGAAACTTAAAAAATTAACCAATTGGGCGATCACCGAATTATGATCGAAGTTCCAAATGGAGGATCATGCCCGTCTTAGCCTTACAATATCTTTAGTTTCTGTGATGTATGTATTATCAACACGATATAGTAGAGTATGGTGTAGGGTCTATGGATCGATCGCCAAGTCTTCATAGCCATCTCAGAGCGCGAGGCAATGTACTTCCCGACCAAACCACTTGCAACTATTGCAAAGGTCATGAATAGCAGAACGAAACTTACGCTGAACTTGATTTTATGGAGCTTATTCAAGACGTGGACTATTACCACCAAAAAGCCGATCAAGGCCAAATACATGTGTATTTCGCGCAACTCCATTATGTACACGGGAAAAGCTCGCTTGAAGCTTGGGTAGAACGACACGATGAGGATCAACACCGTTGCGATCCAGCCCAAAAGGTGTACGAAATTCTTGGAAAGGGGTTTTCCGATGAGTGTGGCGTAAGCCACAACTGCGATGAAAATTATAGCCTGAAGAGTTAAGACGGAAGAGAGCGCCCTGCTGCTCAGCCTCAGATCCTCACCCCCTATAGGGTTTCTCCTGTGTTGGCGTCGACCTTTATATGCCCTATCTCCTTTCCATTATGCAAAACACGAACAGAATAGATAGGTTTATCTTTTTTGGTTCTGAGCTCGGGGGTTCCAAGGGCAACAACCCCCAGTATATCGACGACCTTCGCCTTTGCTTGGTCTTTTGTGATCTCAACTGGCGTTACGGGTCTTCCCTCCTCATTTTTCTTCTCCCCTTTATAGACGATATCACCCGTCAAGCCATCTACTTTAACTTTGAACAACGGTTTGCCTATGCTGGTGTACACCTCAAGGCTAGAGTAGATCGGCACTTCGTAAAAGCCTTTATCGGCCTTAAAAATCGGATCGCCCACATACCAAGTATCCTTGAAACCTTGTATGATCTCGATAGCATGAGTGGGGGTGATATCGACCGGACCTCGGTACCCACTTTCCTCACCACGTTCCTCTCCACCCTTAATGTAAGGTATCTTCGCGTGGAATACCTCTTGGGCAATTACGAGGCTCACAACCAAAACTCCTAGGACGATGAAGGTGGCTTTTAACATATTTATAGTCATCTCCAGTTTTCTTTTTTGACCCTTAATATCTCCTGACATACTCCTGCCTCCTTTGATATATCGAAGATGACTATTTGAGCTGTTTTGAGTTTCTTATCCTCCCTCACCGTCTAATATCCCCATTTTCAGGTTCTCCCCCCATATAAATCTTTCATTTGGAACCCATTCAACAACACAATGACAAAATTCTTATAAGCCAAGTTTTATCAATTAGGCACCATGAGAGTAAGAGCGTGGATAGATGCATTCAGGTTGAAGTTCCTCCCTCAGGGCGTCGTACCAGTGCTCCTTGGGACAGCCATTGCGTGGAGTCAAGACAACGTTTTTTATTTTGGTTATTTTCTTTTGGCATTCTTTGGAATGATGTTGGTGCAATTCGGCCTGACGATGCTCAACGATTGGTACGATTTTGTTCAGGGCACCGATACCTCTAATACCACCGAAAAGAATCCATATACCGGGGGCAGCGGCGTCTTGGTCGATGGCATAATAAAACCAAACGAGATGATCACCGTTATCGCTATCTTTTATATAATTGCGTTCTTCATCGCTTCGTATTTCACGATCGCCATAGGTCCAATGGTGATGTACATCGCCTTGTGCGGATTCTTCATCTCGATATTTTATTCCCTGAAGCCTTTTCAGTTTGCATACAGAGGCCTAGGGGAATTGATGATGCTTTTGGGCTATGGACCGACGATTACTTTGGGCGCCTATTTTGTCCAAGCTCAAAGATTGACGTGGCAAGTCTTCCTCGCCGGGCTTATCCCTGGCATGCTCATGTGGGCCATGATAATCATAAATGAAATACCAGATTATGAAGAGGATTCCAAGGCAAACAAGAGGAATTTGGTGGTCCGATTTGGCCGCGAGGTCGGAAAGAAATTGTATGTTGGAGGGTTATCGATCATCTATCTGTTTATAATCCTCTGTGTAGTTTGGGGGGTATTCCCAGTACCTGCCCTCCTCGCTCTGTTGTCCATCCCTTTCGCATTGAAATCGGTAAGATACATGAGAAGGTATTACCTGGATGTACTGGAGATGGCCCCCGCGAATAAAGAGATGGTCAAGGTCTATAGTTCCACTACACTCCTCCTGATATTGGGATTTTTGTTGGACAAGGTCATCGGCGTTTAAGGGGCGTCAAAGATGAAGATCGAGAGAAAGCGCACTATGAAGAAATCAGAGGCAGGGGACCTGTTGATCAAACTAGGCAGAGAACTCAGAGAGGGCGGCGGATTTCAATATCCAAGGGATTTTGGCAAATACAAAGGCGAGATCATTCCACCCGATCAGATCAAAGTGGAGGTCGAGTACAAGGAGAACGATTCCAAAAGGAAGTTTGAGATAGAGCTAAAATGGCGGGGTTCCGGATCTCCTCAAATAGTTCTTGAAACCAAAACCGAGGAACCCTCATTCAGCGATATAAAGAGAGAGATGAAACAGAGATTATACGAAGTTGAAGTTGCACTGAAGTCGGGGGACCTAGAATCGGCCGAGGAAAATTTTAAACATTTCAACGAATTGAATGAAGTCTTTGAAGAACTTGCTGAACCAGAATGGCAAGATGGAGTAGAAGTCCTCAACAAAGCTATTCATGAGCTTGAAAGATCGCTTGGCGCAGAAGACATCGAGACCTCTAAGAAAAACGTCGACAAATTGTGGAAGATCAAAAAGGCATTCCACGCAAAATATAAGAATTGAATACTCTTTCCAGTAGGTACATTTATCAACAGATTGGGGCACGAGTATCCCCAGCGTGATCTCATGGTTAAAAAGGGCCAGTTTGATGCATTGGCGAAGTACTATGACTTCTTTACGAAGATATTGATGATGGGCACCTATGGCAGGGCGCGCAGAAAGATCGTGAGTTCAATGGAGAGAGATGGCATCGCTTTGGATCTCTGTTGCGGCACTGGTTATGTCACGGGGCATATTCACGCAAACAAGGTCGTGGGTCTCGATTTATCCACGGGCATGTTGGGGGTAAATAGGGACAAAAATCTTGGTAGGGGCGATATCTTCCTGATCAATGGGGACGCCTATAAGCTTCCCTTCAAAGATGACTCCTTCAGTTCTGTTTATTGTACATTATCCGCCCATGAATTTATGAATTTCGTCCCGATCCTTGAGGAGAGCCACAGGGTATTGAAGGAAGGTGGGAGTTTGGTTCTCTACGATATGTGCAAGCCGTCCAATCCCCTTTTAAAACCGTTCACGATATTTGTGAAATATGTGGTAGAGATGGGAAAGTTTTATATCTACACTGAAGGGGAATGGAAGGAGAAGCTCGAGAAGCTCGCCTTTAGAGATATCACAACGGAAGTCTTGTATCATGCATCTATCCTCGTAAAGGCCAGGAAGTGATCCTTTGAAGATAGGGTTCTTTTCCAATGCATTCAAGCAGTTTTCTTTGGAATATGCGGTCGATGCCTTGAGCGGTACGGGATATCAGGGCATCGAACTCTGGTGCAAGGGGCAGCACGTAACGCCCTATGATAATGATGATAGGATTAAGTACGTAAAAGACTTGGTTTCATCGAGGGGCATGGAGATCTACGCATTGAGCGCTCATCTGGATTTTATAACGGAGAATGAGGAACTGCGAAGGGAGAATATTCGCACCTTCAAAAAGGTGATAGATTTGGGCGTAAAATTCGGAGTAAAAAAGGTATTAACCGCCTCTGGATATCTCGATGGAATGCCTCCGGACAAAGGCATGGAAGATCGCTTCATCGATTCTATGACAAAGTTAGGGGAGCACGCGAGGAAAAAAAAGATATTTATAGCCCTAGAACCCGAGCCCGAAAAGTTCATGAAGACCCCGAGTCAGACAGTAGAGCTCATAGAGAAGATAGGCATTCCGGTATTCAAGACGGTCTGCGACTTGAGCCATGCCATAGCCTTGGCCATGACCCCCCAAGAGTTCATTTCGGAGATGGGAGATTATTTATGCCATATACATCTCGATGATGGAGTTTATAATCGGCACCCCCACAAACACTTGATCCCTGGAGAAGGAGACATAGATTACCCCAAAGTCTTCAAGTTTTTAGAAGATATTAAATATGATGACTGGATTTCTGTAGAATTGAACCAACATATAGACCGCCCAAAAGATGCGGCGACAAGGGCCATAGAATTTCTGAAAAGAGAAGGACTGATCTCATGAAGGGAGCGATAATAGGATTCGGGAATATAGCAGAGCATGGACACTTGCCGGCCCATAAAAAGCTCGGGATAGATATAGTCGTCGCCGTCGATATATGCCCAAAGAGACGGGAACTGGCCGAAGAGTATGGATTGAGGGCATATGAAAGTTTAGACTCTATGATGCAAAATGAGAGATTGGATTTCATAGATATCTGCACTCCACCGAATTATCGCCTAGAGGTCGTCGAGTTCGCGGTTGAGAATGGCCTAGATGTGATCTGTGAAAAGCCCATCTGCCACACAGATGAGATAGAAAAGATGAAAAAAATAGTGAGAAGAGGCGATATCTTCTTCTTCCCGGTTCATAACTGGAAGTACTCCCCGCATTACCAAAAGGCCAAGGAGTTGATACGTTCCAATGGAGGCGATCTTGAGAAGATACATATGGATACTCTGAGAACTTCTTTCAGCACCGGTACCAGGGACTGGAACCCCAACTGGCGAATAGAGCCTGACATCTCAGGCGGCGGAATACTGATGGATCACGGCTACCACAACATATATCTGGCGATGTTCCTTTTCGGATGTGATTTCAAAAGAGCGAGGTTAAACGATATGGAATTTTTTGAAAACTCCAATATAGAGAAGAAGGTAAACTGCAGATTGGAGTTCTGTTGTAATGGAAATGTTTCGTGTGACGGGAGCGTTGAGATGAACTTGGAGTGGAACTCCGATAAGAGGGAGATCAAAAACATTTTCTACACGGACCATACCAAAATAGAACTGTGGGATAAAAAGCTCGTCTTCAACGACAAGATTTACGAGTTCGAGCATGCATTATCCGGAGATTCTGTTCATGGCGCTTGGTATGTCGATGTCTTCGCAGATTTTGTTGAGAAGAGAGGTCTAAAGGACGGTAAATATTTCCGTGAAGGGATAAAGGTCATAGAAGGGATAAAAGAACTGTATAGGCAGAGCTGGGCGTTGTGATAACTCACTTTTTTAGTATCCATAATTTTATTAACTTTTCACGGCAATCATGTATCCATGAAGCTGTTTTGCATCGCAGATATCCATGGGGACTTTGGGGAAATAGACAAGATAAGGGATCGTGCGAGGGATCATGATCTAATCATTATAGCAGGCGATCTGACCAACTTCAACTCCAGAAAAGTAGCGATGCATATGATCGAGGATATCCAAGAGATCAACGACGTTCTCATCGTTCCGGGGAATTGCGACCTTCCCGAAACTCTAATGGTTTTTGAAGAGTTGGGCATAAGTCTCCATGGTGAGGGCAAAGTCGTAGGCGATGTTGGATTCTTTGGGGTGGGCGGCTCGAACTTCACGCCTTTTGACACGCCCTTCGAGATCGGCGAAGATGAAATTTCGCGTTTGCTTTGCGAAGGATACAGGAAGATTGCGGGCTGTAAAAGAAAGATCTTGGTTTCCCATCCCCCTCCTCATGGCACGAGGGTCGATAAGACCGCCTCTGGCATGCACGCAGGGAGCAGGGCGGTTTGGGACTTCATACAGAGGTTCGACGTCGATATCGTCCTTTGTGGTCATATTCACGAAGCCAGAGGTGAGGATAGATCCAAAGATACGATCATCTTGAACCTCGCCCCATGTCACAAAGGTTTCGTAAGTCTGGAGATAGGAGAAGGGATCGATTTCGAGTTCGTCGATTTTTGAGAGATACTACTCGAGCTTTTCCAGTCTCTTGTTGATAAATCTCAAGCAGGATTTTAGATTTTCCCGGTTATCGAAGTTCTCAACGATCTTCAGGAGTTCCTCTTTTCTAGAGCTGTTGAGCCTTTCAGCCACTTCGATCAGCCTCGGAACCGCCCTAATTACGTTGTCCACTATAGTTATCGATGCACATCTTGCGGTCCTAGATAGGGGGTTTAAGTCGATGGCGATGACCCTTTTTCCATTCTTTATTAGAGCCTCGGTTCGGTCCCCATCTTCCAAGGCTACGAGGACGACATCGCTGGTATAGATCCCCCCTTCATCCACCTTCCTCCGCTCGCTCGACAAACCCTCGATCTCCTTCGTCGGATCGATACCATAGACCTTCTCTGCACCGTGTTCTTTTAAAACTTCTTCGATCAGTTTTTCCCTCTCAACCGAACGGTGAAATAGATTGACCTCGAGTTTTGCGTTGATGATGGAGGCCAGATCTATCAACTCCTCAGGACACAAAGCCGCGGTATTCCCATTGACCGAGATAACGGGATCTTCGGCCGTCAGTAAGAGGGCCGTCGAGGCCTCAATAGCCTTTTCAGCCTGCGCTATAGTCTCTTCGCCTATGAGATAATCAAAGGCCTCCCCACGACCATGGGCAATTAGGCCTTCGAGAACCGTTACTCCCTTCTCATAACCGTCGACGAGGGCCTCTCTGACTTTAAGGGATTCGTATCTCGGATGGTCTTTCGGTATCATCACAATACCCCTGCCCTCTCTTTATCTTTCTTATTTTTCGGGTTTGATTTTGGAAAATCCGCCAGATATTATCAATTTCAGGCCTTCTTCGGCGGTCATGTCCAACGGTATAACGCTGCTTTCTGGGACCAGAATTAGCATGCCCGAAGTCGGATTCGGCGATGTCGGTATAAATACGTTTATGACGCGCTCTTTTGTCTTCTCTTGGATCTCGTCTACACTCACGGCGGTTGTCAGTCCTATAGAGTATATGCCCTTTCTGGGATACTCCACCAAGACCACACCTCTAGAGCCAGCGGGCCGTTGAGTGAAGAATGCGGTACTCGCGTGTTTGAAGGTGGTGTATATGCCCCGAATCAACGGGATCTTGGAAAGGCTTTTCTCGAATAGATCGACCATGCGCTTCCCGATTGCAATCGTGGCGAAGGCACCGATACCGGTGATCAATAAAAGGGTGACGATCAGACTCATACCAGCGATATATTTTTCCCCCCCAATCACAACTTTTAAAAAGGGACTCAGTATCCCATCCAAAAACCGGAATACTGCCCACACGACGTAAATCGTTGCGACGAGGGGCACGAAGATGGCCAACCCGGTGATGAAGAAGTTCCGTATCCTCCTGATCATACTCTTGTCGCTCATATCAACCTTGCACCTCTGTAATCAATTTCTGCGATTACATATTTAAATTCAGTTGCTTCGTACACCATTTCAGGCACATCCGTGATCGTGAAGACCGAATTTCCGAGCATCATCATCGATGACACGATACCCCGTTCCTCGAGCTTTCCAATTGTCCTCTTGACTTCCCCCTCCAGCATACCGGTTTCTGTCGCAAAACCTTTTGAGAGCTTCAAAAAATTTTCAACGGTGGGGGTCTTCAACAACATCCTCAAACAAGCCTCACCGATGCTATTTATCTTCTCTTTCTTTTGGGCATCATTCAGCACGCTCTTCGTCTCGAGTTCTTCGCCAACCAAAAGTGCTACGACATAATCGCCGCACGGGATCTTACTGACTCTACCAATGCCTGGTGCGCCTTCTCTTTCTCTAATCACAACGCCACCTTCGCATTCCGCGATCACATCTCCGAGCCCAGTTCTGTTGGTGACTTCGGAGTGATGGGCGATCTCGCCGATCTGGTTTAGACTCAGGTCCAGACCAAGGGCCTTGTTCAGTGCCAATCCGGTGCTCAGTGCACCGGAGGCGGAGGTTCCGAAACCGTATTTCATCGGCGCATCCAATCTGTGAGACACCTCAACTGCATATGTACTCTCTGCGAGTTTCAATACTTCTTCGACGACGGTCTTTGTGACCGGGCATTCGCATATCTCATCGTCAACGCGGACCCCGACTTCGTTCTTTTCGGCATCTTTTAAAGCGACCTCCGTATGCACGCCCTTGTCGATGACGACCCCGCAACCCCTAGAACCGGTCTCCAGTATTTCGGGGTGCTCAAAGATCGCGAAGAATCCGGTTATATGTCCCGGGGCAAACGCTCTAGCTTTCATAAATTACACCTCCGCTCGGAAACCTCTCCTTTTAAGGAGGGGAGGAGAGCGCAACACATTACTTTTCCACTGCTCTTGCCAAGCATTTAAATACCTCCTCAGCACACCACTTTCTTGGTCGGGATGAATGCAGGTCCTTCGAGTGACTAGCTGACCGACAGCAGAGACCGCCTTGGAGCGAGACCGCAGGGGTGGCGCCCCGAACAGCCTGAGTCTCTGATTTCCAAGGCAGGAGCCGCGGTCAACCGGCTCGTCCGCCCATATGAAGGCACGGGGCAAAGGTGTGGTACATCTGCCTTGCTCGATGGGAATTAAATTGCCTCTGGAGTTTTGGGCACTCCATGCAAGCCACTGGTTTTAACTGGTGGTAGTTGACGCCGTTCCAACCCTATCCTCGACTTCGCATCTCAGCGATCATGTTCCACAGCTTTTCGGAGATCTCCATCTTCGATGTTAGGGGTATGTGGACAACCCCCTTCTTCTCATCGACGATGAAGACCTCGCTTTCATCGGATCTAAAGGTACTCTTTGAGACATCATTCGCGACGACCAGATCTAGATCGTGCTCCTTCAAAAGGTCGTAAGCCGAGTCCACCAAGCTCTCTTTTGAGACGTTGTGGAGGGCCTTGAATCCGACTTTGAGGGCTTCATATCCCTCGACGCTGTCCAAGATCTTCGGCGTCGGTAAAAGCCTTACATCAATTCCCCCCCTCCTGGACTCGATCTTCTCTTTTTTGGCTTCGATGGTAAAATCGGAGACGGCAGCGGCCGATACGAATATATCACAGTTGGAGACTTCGCTCTGGACGGCCTCCAACATCTCTCTACCGGTTTCAACATTCGTTACATCAAGGTATGGGGGCACCCTCTCCGTTCCGAAACCGTAGATGAGTTTAACATTTGCCCCCCTGAAGAACGCCTCCTTGGCTATCTCGATCCCCATCTTTCCGGAACTTTTGTTCGTAATCACCCTGATTGGATCCAGGTACTCGATCGTCGGCCCGGCCGTAACCAGTACGTTTAAACCTTCCAAATCTTTTTTATGGAGTTCATGAATCACCAAATCGACGATATCCTCCAAACCCGCAAGTTTCGCCTTGCCTTCTCTGATGGAAGGGCCCACGAAGATGAAGTCACGCCCCTTCAACTTCTCGATATTGTCCCTCAAGATCGGATTACTGTACATCCCTTTATCCATCGCCGGCGCGATCAGGACCTTCGCCCTGGAGGTCAAAGCAAGGGCGGTAATGGCGGTATCCGCCACCCCCCAAGCGATCTTGCTTATTGTATTCGCGGTGGCGGGGGCGATCAGGATCAGATCGTAATCGGCGATGTGCTCGAGCTTCCCGGTCAACTTCGTGACCACCCCTTTCTCGGTAGCAAATTCCATTGCGTTGGGGTGGATGATCTTCTTCGCATCCTCGCTCATATACGCCGTTACGTCGGCACTATGGCGAAGGAGTTCGCGGGCTATCTTCGGGGCCTCTATGGCGGCTATGCTGCCGGTGACGCACAATGCGATCCGTTCGCCTTTTAACTTCCCGCTCTTAATCTCCAATCCGACTCTCATAGTCTCTAAAGTTATCGTGAATGTAATATAACTATTTGCACAAAAAGGAGGAGACCGGACCGATGCCCACGACTCTACTCAAGGGAGATGATTATATCCTTCCCGGTCAGCTCCCCAAGTATCTTCTCCAAGGTGCTATCGTCGCTCGGAAGTCTGGAGGCCTCTTTCTTCGAGACCCGGACCTTGTACCTTTCTTTGCCATTTGGTGGGTAAAGGACATTTACCCCCAAAACCCTGGCAGGCGATATCAGATCTCTGGCGATCACCAGGTTATCCTTCGAATCCCCAACTACCCGAACCTTCTTGTCCAACCTTTCCGATAAAATCTTTGCGATCTTCCCCCCTTTACCTATCAGGGCGCCCACATCGCGCGGATCCGTTACCAAAATAACCATCTCACCCGCCCCTATCGAACGCTTCAGTCTGAGATTTCTCAATCCCCTGAAGGTACTGGTCAACGAATGGAGTAATTTCGCTATCTCTACATCCAGCTGAGTGATCTCACCATTCTTGAGTCTCTTCTCACAACCGGGGCATAGGATTCCTCTCTTTAGGCATATCTCACAGATCGCGACTTCCAAAGGGTTCACCTCAAAAAGTGATGGGACAACTAGAGATGGATAATGGGTATGGGGGTGATATATAATTTCACCTATCAGACCTTTTGCATACTCAGCTGAGGTCTGGCAAGGTTTGAAGGACCACCATGAGCGTTTTGAGTGAATATGAAAGCAAAAAACACTCAATCTAGCGGTCGAATCAGTGATTATGTCTCCGATGTACTTAAAGCTTACGTCGGCAGTGCCTTTGGGGCAAAATTCATTTAGAAACAAATATTCACATAGGAGTTTTCCCCGCGCGCAACTGGGCAATCTTTCGAGGAGTTTTGGAATTGAGAGAAGTAGCTTTGCGTATGTGGAGTAGAAAGATGCACGAACGCAGACACATCTCGAGCTAAGTATGACGGTATCTCAAAGAACGATGCCCCTCTGCTTTTATCATGGGACCTCTTTGAGTAAGCTATACCATATATAAATGAGGACGGTGAGGGATATGTAAAGGAGGGTGATGAGGGGCCCATTCGCCATCGTCTTATCGATGTTCATCACATATTTCAAGACTTGGGCTATCGAGAGGGCACCCATTACAGAGCCCACGAATACGATGGAGTATAAAAGCCTCATCTTGTATTGGGGCTTATCGCCGATCAACTTCAATACGTCGGCCATGTGGGTCCTCCTCCACATTATGATCGCTTGTACACCGAAGAAGACCGAGAGTATCAAAAACACGATATCCACTATCCTCAAAAGATTCGCTCCAATCACCATGCCAATACCTCTTCTCTACAGTTTTTTTACAGAACTCACTTTTCTCCAAATGCTCTCTAACAATCCATAGCGAGGAGAGGCATATAATGTACAACATTGGATATAAAAATCTTTCTTAGAATAGACTCTGAGGTAAACTTTATTTCAATAGCGCAGCAGATCAATATAACCCCGTAGTCGATGGGTGCCCCCCTTGGGGTTTCTTATCTATACAAGGCACCTTGATTGCGCCTTCTAATGAATACCCCCACACCACA
>JBHIFP010000033.1:0-17799 GCA_046761145.1 Hydrothermarchaeales archaeon (SeqCode) | reverse complement strand
GATGAAGAAGACATCTCAAATCTGATAGCGGTGCTGAAAAGATTGGGTTGTTGAAATTATATTTAACTGGCCCTTTTCAGCAATGGAAAACTCTTTCCGACTATCGGGATATTTGCACCGCAGAAACTGCATTTACCGTCTTCGAGATTCCATTCTACAATTCCATACCCTACCCTCTTTATCAACAGTTTCTTGCATTTTTCACAATAGGTGTTCTTTCCGGGGTGGGTGTGTATGTTCTCCAGATATGCGTATTTCAATCCTTTCTCATAAGCCAGATTGAGGGCATACTCCATACTTTCTTCGGAAGGCGAATCCAACTTATCCATCTTATAACTGGGAACGAATCTTAGAAATATTAAAGGGGCCTCCGCATTTCTCACAAAATTTATCAACTCGATGAGGCTACCCTCATCGTCGTTGTAACCGGGGATTAAAACATACACGACCTCCAGATGTATCCCCCTCGCCTTTACCGCATCGACCAATCTTGTCAGATGGGTTTTTTCGAATTTTACTCCGCATACCTCGTTGTAAAAATCGCCATTTCCCTTTACTGTCAGGGCAACTGCATCCAGATACTCGGAGATCAAATCGAAGGCCTTTAACGAGATATACCCGTTCGTCGCAAATACATTGGCTAGGTTATTTCTTCTGGCTTCTTTCATCAATTCTACATAATATTCGATGTTCAGCGTTGGCTCGGAATGCGTATACACTATCCCTCTGCATTTCAACTCTTTGGCAGATCGAATCAGCTTCTCGATTTCGATGCTCTCGGCCTTGACATCCCCTGGATCAACCTGACTTATATTCCACGTAAGACAAAATCCGCATCTCAAATTGCAACCGATGCTTCCAATGGTCAAAAACTTGTGGTTTGGATAGAAGTGGTAGCAGGGCGCCTTTTCGATGAAGTCCGTGCTGAAGCTAGAGAGCTCTCCGTAAATCGAATTGTACAATTTGCCCCCCAAATTTTGCCTCACTTTGCAAAAGCCCTTTTTGCCATCTTTTATCTCGCAGTTGATTACGCAGAGTTCGCACTTCACCGTTTTATCATAGGTGTCATAGCAACATGCTTCAATCATCAAGTCTCCTCAAGAAATCGCCGATCAACTTCCTTGGATACTCTTCGGTCGCTTCGATAGTCAGAAATGGGATATCTAAATTGGCCTTTATCTCGCTGTAGGAATCATAAACTGCTAGAGAACCGAAGGGGCATTGCCTGTGATAGATCACGGCATCGATGTCATAATGCTTGACTAGATCGGCAAAATCCTCGCCATCTTCCTCGGCGCTAAAGCCTGCATGACCGGCATACGACCTCGCCAAATACCTCAAAGCGTCTGAACCGTTCTCGATCAACTCCCTGTGCGCGGTGAACCTCTGATAAGGCCATGCGGCGGTTACGATCCCCTTATTCTCATCTATTGCATGTAAGAATTCGCTCCTAAAGCCGCCCGCCAAAAGGATCTTCTTCCCCTCGTAACCTATGCCCCGTTCAACCCTATCTTCCAGTTCATCTGCGAGTAGATGGCAAGTGCCGAGGAGTTCCTCTGCAATCCCGCCGATATAATCGGTGCATATGACCTTCAAGTTGTAGATGTCGAAACTTTTTAAGGGGTGAGGCTCCTCTTTTACCAGACCATCGATCTTCCAAAAGATCTTGGAGATCTCATTGGTCAGTTCGATAGATTCTCTCAGTTTATCGTCGGTTATCTCTTTCCCGGTCAAGCGCTCCAACCTTTCTTTGAGGTGGACCAATTTCGAATAGATAACCTCTTCTCTCTCTCTTTTACCCACCCCATAATCGATCTCCAAAAAGTCGAATTGCCACTCCTTTCCAACTATGCCCAGTAGGGAGTTCCATTCTGGAATCTTCGGAATAAAGTCCGTTATGACCAGATCATATCCCGGACAAGCACCCAAGATAGGGGAACCCGCGCTACCGCTCACGTACCTGCAGACGCACTCGCCGATGCCGAAATGGTATATCCACTTGCTCAGTTTATAATCGCCTTTGATGATCGTCCTGTTTAGATCCTCTCTCCTCTTGTAGATTACAGAGAATACACCAGCGGCCCTCAGCATCTCCATAGGCGGATTCGCGAGGGTGCCGACCACCTTCCCCCCTTTCCTTATAAACTTCGCCCAGTTGTCCCAGACGCCGGCGTTGTACTGGTAGATGCGCCGAATGCCCTCCAACTCCCTTACGTCGCTGTACAGGGGTAGCGTCTTTTCGTCGACCGAAAGTGCAGTCCTCGATAGCATGGGAATACCTACCATAATAATGCAAATCTATGATATAAAAGGTTTTTGCAGACTCAGAACAGATTGGGAGAATTGCTCTTCATCGTAGATGGGATAAGTGAATCTCATCGCCCGCTTTTCCACGATATCAAACCCCATCTCTTTCAGTGTCTCTTCCACACAATCTTCGTTGAAATAGGGATCGTAAATCGGTCTCCATAACGCGATCTCCCAGAGGTTTTGGGGGTAAAAGTCCGGAATTTTGGTAGAAGGCTTTATGGGCTCCAAAAGGAGCAATCTGCCCCCTCTTTTTATGAGATGGAACGTTCGTTTCAGAACCTCATGAGGCCTTGAGACGTACTCCAGCAAGGCATCGCAGACAACTACGTCAAAGGTCTCATTTTTAAACGGAAATCCCTTCTCTACATCATAGGCTACGAATGCGCCATTTTTGTTCCCGATTGCGCCTCTAGTTCTTTTTAAGATTGAGACAGAGATATTCGCGCAGACGGTACAACAACCCTTCTCAAGAAAATGCCCGAGATAATCTTTTATCCCCGTCGCCATGTCCAACGCCTTCTGGCCCTCGCGGACGTTGCTAATTTGGATGAAATTTCGTATCCTCTCATCGCCCAACTTGTCCGGTTCGCTCCTCTTGCCCTTGATCCCAACTGGGATACTCCCTCTCTCATACACCTCGAAAAATTCCCGCCTATCCATTATATCAAAGATGTACTCTCTGCCAACTATTAGGTTTCTCGCCCGCCCTCTATCATCGAGGTAGATCTCCACCTTTGCATTGCCGTCGATGGAATCAAAAGTCGCGATCATCTCTCCTTCTTTAATGGTTGTGTTGGCCAATTCCGCGATCATGTAAGGTCTGCCTTTTTCCGATCTCGACAGCTCTTCACTGAACGGAACTATGACCATCCAGACGACGCCTCTTTCAGGATATTTTTCGGATTGAATGGTACACAAGCGCTTATCGCTCAGCAACCTTTTGATCTCTATGCGATAGGGTTTTCCCCTTGAAACGCTGACGACTTCGCCGAAGGTATGGATGGCCCTTCTCTTTCCCCTCCTCATTCCGATCTTTTCCAGGCTTACCCCTCCTATTCCAGTTCCTTTATGGAGATCGCCCCGGTACAAACCTTGCACAATCTCCTCCCGTTTTTTGCAACGGTCCTGGATTTTTCTACGACGTCATTGCATCCGTCGCAGGTTATGGGCTTTGGTATGTACTGCTGATCAAGAGGGAACAGCAGATCCTTGGGGTTTATCTCAACCTTGGTTACAGTAAATATCTCATCGTCGGACAGATCGCTCCATTTCTCTATAAGCGCGTCTTCGATCTTTTTCAGCCTCGCCTTCTCAGCCTTCGCCTCCTCCATCGTCACTTTGTCGAGGTTTCTGTAGAACTTGTCCAACTGCTTTCCGTAGGCGATGTGCTCCCGGTCGATTCCGGGCTCGCATTTGACCCTTACAGCGTCGCCAGTCATCCAATTACAGAAGATTGCGGAGAATTTGCCGTGGTCCAGGAAAACCAGCCTTCCGCTACCGAAGCTGCATTGAGTGGCCGCCGCTATCCCATCAGCGGCACAAGTCAAGATCTCGACGCCGACGCACAAGTCTCGTTTTCTATCGAGTTTGATGTGCTCCATCGCGAGCAAACCCATCCTCGTACCTAGGTAGGAGGCTGTGCAGATATGGCCGTGGATCTTCGGCACGGTTTCCAGTGCTTCTTCCAGCGATGGGAATTTGACCTCTTTTTTACCCTCTCTTGGCATACAATCGTGTCGGCCTCTGATACTGATAAAATTTTTGGTAGTCCTACCAGTGCCGAAATAAAATCTGAGTTTATAAGTTTTGGATTGAAAATCAAGTGAAAGAAGAAATCTCAAGAAAAGCGCTGGTAAGCCGGCTTAGATTTTCAAAAAGGGGTTTGGGGAGAGGGAAATCAAAATTTTCGTGGACTTTTATTTCAAAAGGCTTATATCATTCCACGATGACTTTCCCATGATCTAAATGCCTTATGAGTTGGAATTCACCGAACTCTTCGTCAGCCAGTTCGAAAAATTAGAGGAGGTGGATCAAAAAAGAGTCTATAACAAAATCCAAGAATTAAAAGAAAACCCTTATAGGTACAAGGCATTGGCCAAGCCTTTTAAAGGGTGCTTTAGACTCAGGGTGTGAAATTTTAGAGTAATTTACATGCCGAAAGAAGATGCGAAGAAAGTCTTCTTGATAGACGTGGGTTTGAGGAAGAAGATTTACAAAAAGGATATTTCCAAATCTACAGATCGAATTTCTGGGTGAATTCCTTCTCGGAGATGGTTTTCCCTTTCTCAGCCTGTTCGATTGACTTCAAAATCCTCATAGCAGTTGGAGGATCACTCAGTATCTTCAAGGTCTCCTTCATCTCCTCGTATTCCTCTCTAGAAACGGTGATCTTATCGTCCTTTGCTTTGGCACTTACCGAGCCCATGCTTTCATCTGACTTTACGGATAAAATTAACATCCGGCTTTAGATAATTAATCTCCTCATTTTTCAAAACTTCGTCAAATTGCGATTCCGACACCACCGGTCATCATTCGCTATAGACCGGTGGAATTCTCTTCCTTAAAAAGAGACAGAGGTGATCTCCCTCTTCCACCTGGTCAATCTCTTCTCTATTCTGACCGTAATCTCGTTCAAGATAAGGCCTATGAAACCTATGGTGAATATCCCGGCGAACATCTTTTCCGTTCGAAAAGCAAACTCCGCATCCAGAATCATAAATCCAAGGCCAGTGTTGGCGCCGATCATCTCCGTAATAACCAGGAGAATCAGAGAGAATGCGATGGAGATCCTCAACCCCGTCATGATGGATGGGAGGGAAGAAGGGAGGACGATCTTGGACAGCGTTTGTCGTCGGTTTGCGTTGAAGAGTCTCGCAACCTTGATAAGGGTCACGTCTACATTTCTAACACCGGAAATCGTGTTCAACAAGATCGGGAAGTAGCACCCGAAGGCGATTATTGCTATCTTGGATTCGTTTCCGATGCCGAACCATAGTATAGATACTGGTATCAAGGCGGCGATGGGTATCGGTCTGAACAACTCGATGATCGGAGAGGAGACATCGTCGAAGAACCTGAACCACGCTATCAAAATGCCGTGCGGGATCGCGATCATTGCCGCTATCAGAAATCCGAGGAAAGCGCGGTAGAGACTGGCCGAGGTATGGATCATCAATTCACCACTTTTCAACAGCGCGAAGATAGTGATGACGACATCGCTTGGAGCGGGCAACAAAAGGGGATTGACCACCCCTAACCTGGAGATGACCTCCCATAGTAGGAAGAAGGCGATGAGAGAAAATATCCTCACCACCCTTCCTTTTAACATGCCTTTTGCCTCCTGCTCATTCCGGTAAAAATCGGTAGTCCACTATATCCCCTGTAGTTATATCTTTTTCCAATGTTTCGGGTGTATACTCTTTTACCAGATTTATTATCTCTTCAAAGGCCTCTGGATCGATCTTACCTGAGGGATTCATCGTCAAAATCGGTATCTTAGCAGCGATATCCCTTGTAACGTCGGTGTATGCCACTTCGACATCCACGATGCGCTCTGGATCTTCATCTGCCCATTTTATCCCCTTAAGGTATGCCCTTACGAATTTTTTGACCTCTTCTGGATGCTCTTCGATGAACTCTTCCCTGAAGAAGACTACGCTGATCGGATAACCCCTGGAGAATACATCTGCTAAGGTTAAAATCACCCTTCCTTCGTCCTCCAGATAAGGAACGAAGTCAGGGAAGACGAAGGCGGCGTCGACTTGGCCATTTTTTAATGTGGGGATCATCTGGGTAACCTTGACTTGAGTAATGGTCACGTCTCTTGTTGGATCGATGCCGTGCTGCTTTAAAGCGGCTCGTAAGGTAAGGTCCAGCGTAGTCCCAAACCTGTGCACGGCGATTATTTTTCCCCTAAGATCCTCGATGCTTTCGATGCCCGAATCTTTGAGGACCACCAGGACATCGCCTGGCTTTTCTTTTGTCTCCAAGGTACCAACTGCAACTATCTTCAGCGGCACGCCTCTCGATGCAGCCCTGATCAACGCGGGTATGGATCCAAATGCCCCTCCATCGACTTCGCCAGCTATCGCGGCCTCGATGATGCTGGAGCCCCCCCTGAAGTTTATCCAGGTTACATTCAAACCTTCTGCTTCGTAATAGCCGTTATAGATCGCGTAGTAATCCATCGTCGCAACTCCCCCCAAGTGCCCCATCCTTACCCCGGCCTTTCTTTCAGGGGGCTTTCCGGATATGCATCCAAGCGTGCTCAGAATTAGTACTAACACTAAAAACCCTGCAATATACCGCTTCATACTTTGCCTCCTACTTTATTTTAAATGTGATTATTCCTCAGTTTATTTGTGTTTTACAAATTTCAAGTATGCAGATTTTGTTAATCATAATTAAATATAAATATTTTATGGCAATATTTATCAGGTGCAAAGGCCATAATTTGAGCGAAGATGGTCTCCATGATCGCGGAAAAGAAGATTGAGCTGCAATCCAGAGGGGTAAGGATAGATTGGGAACTGGAAGAAAGGTTGAAGAAAAAATTTGCAGGGGCAGAGAGTGACTATCTCTCCTTTTTCATCGGAGATGTCCCTCTCGGGTTAATGAACGGGTTTTATACGGACGCATCGCCCTATGAGATAAGAGAATATGGCGGCGGATATGCGATCTTCAAAGATGGAAGGCTTTATACTAAAATAAGATTCATGCCGAGGCCGAAGTTCTATGACAAAAAGACCTCGGACGGCACTCCGATGGAAAAGATGTGCAAATTGGTCGCCCCGGGTTTTCCGATAATCTACTTGAATAGAGGATGCGCCTACTGGGGGCCGAAACGTTGCAAGTTTTGCGTAGTGGGCTACATAGATACTTTGGGAGAGAAAAAGCCAGAACAGGTTGCGGAGACGGTCGAAGCCGGGGTAGAGGAAGGGGCGATAAAGACCCATGTGGCATTGACCTGCGGGGTATTGCCCAAGGATAAAGGCAGCGAACTTTTGGCCAAGACAACTGACGCCATTAAGGAAAGGACGAGGATCCCGATATCTGTAAATGGGGAGCCCCCAGGAAATTTGGACTGGATTGATGCGATGGGGAATGCGGACTCAATTTATATAAATCTGGAAGTTTTCGATGACAAGGTCAGAAAGGAGATACTGCCGGCCAAAAGCGCCATCGGTATAGATTATTATGATGAGGTATTTCGCCGATGTCTAGAAGTCTTCGAGACCGATCAAGCCGCTTCGGTCTTGCTCGCGGGATTAGAGGGGGATGAGACCTACTTGAAAGGAGTAGAGCACCTCGCATCCATGGGCATTATTCCGGTGGTAGTGCCATTTTATCCAACTTCTCTGTCAAAATTAAATGAGAGAAGCCCTCCAAGCGCGGGGAGAATGAAGGAACTTTATTTAAAATCCATCGACATAATAAAGGAATATGGCTTAAGCCCATTCAAAACAAAAGCGGGGTTCTTGCGCGGTGGCGCGATATTCGCCATGAAGGAAGTGATGAGGGAAGTTTGAGATCAAGGAGGGTAAAATGTCAGAACTGGATGAGATAAACAAAGAATTGTTGAGGCTACTGTGTGAGAATTCGAGATATCAATACAGCGAGCTTAGAGAGGGCTTGGCGAAGAGAGGACATGAATTGACGAGAGAAGCCGTGGAATATCGAGTCAAAAAGATGATCGAAGAGGGGGTTATAAGGAAATTCGCCATGATAACGAACCCAGAGAAGTTGGGATATCACATATGTTGTCATATCACCATGGAGCTTGCAGATCCGAAGAAGAGGGATGAGATCGGGGAGATGTTGGCGGAGCTACCAAACACCGCTTACGTGCATGCATCTACCAGTACCTTTGATATCGCGTGCAGGATATTCTTCACCGACGCCGAAAACATGATCGCCTTCCTGGACACATTAGAAGCGGATGGAAGGGTCAAAGATTTCGATCTAGACATAATAAGGAAGACATATAAAGTCGGGCCGATCTCGCCTCCATAGAATTTCTTCTAGAATAAATAGCAGTGATCGCATTCCCCCTTGACAGAACGTTTTTATATACATCTATCAATCTTTATTCATGTCAGAATCAAGAGAATCTTACAAACGAACGCTGAAAGAATTCTCAAAAAGGGTAAAGCACGAATATGGCGATAAGATACTTGATATTATCCTTTATGGTAGTGCTGCACGAGGAGAGCCGGGGAAAGAATCGGATATCGATGTGGCTGTAGTATTTAGCGGAGACACATTTGATGCCTGGAAAAGGATTAGCGCTATCGCTTTTGACGTTTTGTTAGAGACTGGACATTATATCTCCGTACAAATCCTCGAACCGAGAGACTTGAAACGGAAAACCCCCTACATCAAAAGTGTTTTGAATGAGGGGGTCCATGTTATTTAAGAGATATCTGGACCTGGCCTATGAAGAATTTGAGGCCGCTTCTTATCTGCATAAAGGCGGTTTCTTGAGGGAGTCGGCTAGCAGGGCTTACTACAGTATGCATCACGCGGCCAAGGCCCTTTTGGATCTGAGAGACAAACACCCCAAAACCCATGCCGGTGTCATATCACAGTTTGGTGAGGAATTCGTTAAAACGGGCTACATCGAAAAGATTTATGGAGAGATGTTATCACAAGCTGAGACTCTTAGAGCCAAAGCTGATTATGATATAGAACGGGAAATTACTAAAGAGGAGGTTGAGGAAGTTCTCAATTCTTGTAAGGATTTTTTGGAAAAGATATTCAAAATTGGGGAGGTTATTGAAAGGGAGCGCAAAACTTCCTAATCTTCTTACGGTTTGATAAAAGAAGGGCAAAACTATCAATCTCAAAACAGATAGCAGTGATCGCATTCTCCTTTTAGGGTCTCCTCATATTTTTTGATGGTTTCTGGGGACAAGGATGGGGGTACTCTCTTCATCGCCCGCTCGAAATGCCTCATTTCTACTGCGTCAAACCCCCTGCCCTTTTCCCCGATCGCTATGACCCTAGCTTCGTTGACGAGCCCTACGATATCGGCCCCAACATAATACTCCGTCTTTTCGGCGAGTTTTTCTAACGAGACGTCTTCGGCCAACGGGGTTTTTTTCAATTGTATCTGGAATATCCGAAGCCTATCGTCATAATCGGGAGGTGGAACGTAAATTTTTCTATCCAGCCTGCCTTTTTTGAGGATTTGAGGGTCCAAGACATCTGGACGATATGTCCCTCCGATGGTGATTATGTCGTTGTGCTTGTAAACTTCATCTAAGGCATTATACAATATCTCCGTAATCCCCTTGGGCGCAATTCTTACTGGAGCGTCCCTAGTTATGCCCACATCCCAGATCGACCTTGCATCTCTTCGAGGTGCCAACGCATCTACCTCATTGATGAATACTATACAAGGACTCAATTCAATGGCAGCCTCATACATCTCTGTTATCTCTCCCGGTTCGCTCATGATCTCTATCGCCTTGACCGAGATGTAGCTGCAACCGGATGAGTATGCAGCTGCCTCTGCCAACACCGTCTTTCCTCCTCCAGGCGGGCCCCATAACAATATACCACTTGGAGGGTTTAAACTGGCTCTTTTGAAGGCCTGTGAGTGTCTCAACGGTAGTGACACCATCTCTTCCAATCTCTCTTTCACTTCCTTTAGACCGCCGATCTTCTCCCAATGCCATCTCGGCTCTTTGATCTTGAAGTATGCTCCTTTTTCTACGTGCCTAGACATCCACCAGATCCTCCGAATTAAGCTTGAATAAAATTATAACGTAGCAATTGATTGTTAGGTGGCGTTAAATATTTATTTTTCGAATGCCAACTCTCCGCATGAAATGCGACAAATGTGGCGAGGAAATCACCATCTACGAGTTGTTTCCGAGGAGCTATCGTCTTTACGTTCGCCTGTGCAAGCACTGCAAGACCGGATTTTTGGCTCATCACTTCGATACAAACTTGGAGATTTATCGATTGAAAGATGTCTCTATGAAACGATCCAACAATCTAATCTTCTTGACCGGATTGGAAGTCGAACCGAGGGTCTTCGATTTTAAATTGAAGAGAGGATTGGAATCGATAATAGTCATTGACGAAGATGTGGCTCTCGGTGAGCTCGCAAAGGCCGATCGCTATATCTTTGCGCCTTATTCCGAAAAGGCGGTTAAAAGGCTATGTCGCCATTTGGGGTGTGATCCAGAAATCAGGATTGATGACTTAACGGAGAGGGTGGTAGAAGAGTGGGAGGCATCGAGATGAACGATATCATTGTAGAGATAGACGAATACGTGAAATCAAAAATTAAAGAGCTGAACCCTTCACAGATTGCCACTCTAAAGGCATTGATTTTGGCAGGGTATAAAGGGGAGAGAGATTATGTGTTGAAAGATCTGCTGAAGGAGATAGGCGAAGAGGATATTGCCCAGAGTGGATTGACGGAAACCTTTGAATACTCGTTTGAAAACGAGAAAGCCCGATATATCAGGATAAAGCCCGAGTTTTTCAGGGCCGTGAGAAGGTACTTTTACGAGAAGCTATAACCTTATGCCTCTGTCGCTTAAAGACAGGCCTTGCACAATCTTCTCCCCCCTCTTTCTTTGGCAAACCCTTCTAACACGACTTCACCGCATTCTTCGCAAATAATGAATTCCAATGATGGCTCCTCTTCAGCTTCGAATGGTTCTACTTTGGTTATCCTGAAAAGCTCGTCATCTTTCATATCATCAAATTTTCCGACTATCTCTTTGCCCCATTGAAACAGTCTCTTAGCTTCCTCTTTCCTGTCCCTCGGGGGTAGTCTCTTGACCACTTGCCCCTTTAGACCGTAGTCCAACGTATCTTTGAGCACTTCGTTGTCTACTCTAATTCTCAACGATCTTCCAGAAACTAGATCGTAAAAAGAGGCTGCGAATTTTCCGTTCTCCTTGTAAAATAGGTTGTTCTTTCCATACGTGGTTCCGCAGACGTATTGTATGCCGTCGGCAAAACAATTCCTGAATTCTACCACGGCGATCAACTTCACTCCGTCTTCCCGCTCCCTCCCCAGTCCCTCCAACGCCTTTTTCCCCATCCTATAGCCCAAGGCGAACATGGGGCATAAGTGGCCGTGAAATCTTGCGGCTTCTTCTACGTCCATGCAACAAGCTTTTATCCTCGCCAAATAAAAATTTACCCATGAAGAAGAAGCTAGAGCGATACTACAGCCACCGCGCCCATACATACGAAGATCTAGACGAACCTCGTAGCATTGTCGCATGCGTAAGGACCATAGGTGTAAAAGACCACATGAGGATAATTTCTCCAAAGAGAGACGACAAGATCCTTGATGTAGGCTGTGGCATAGGAAGGTTCCTCAAGCCCTTCTCCATTTCCAAAGTCTACGGTGCAGATATGACTTCGGACATGCTCGAAAAGGCCAAGGATCTAGGCATTCCCTTGACGAGGTGCGATGGCGAATACCTATCTTTTAAAGATCGGTCCTTTGATATAACCCACTCGGCCGGTTTATTGGGGGTCTATCGCTCCAGGAAGATCATAGATGAGATCGCGAGGGTGACAAAGAGTGGGGGGAGGATATTCGTCAGCTTCCCTGCAGCAAATAGCGTCAGCGGATTCGTAGTATCGCTATTCCGTAGGTTGAGATACAATCCTTCGCTATTGGACTTCTGGTATACCGAAGAAGAGATAAGGGAAATGTTCCCCAAAAACGCGAGGGTCTCGAAGATCTATAGGCTGGGGTGGGAGCCGCCTTTCCAACGATTGGTGAAAGAAATCAAATCCGAATTTTTATCAAAATCATTCATGTTTTTGGAAGGGAGATTGCGGGATAAACCCGTATTCAAATACTTTGGAGGGAGATTTCTGGTTGAAGCTGTAAAGCACTAAAAATTATATTTATGCACGCAATCCTCTCGGAAGATGCGATCATACTCGCGGGCCATCTCCGCAGAAAGCCACGCGTGAACTTTTTCCTTGGCGTCTTCGAAGTCGACCATGCTGACTTTTTTGAAATCCCCTTTCCCCCTCTCAACCGCGTTAAGCTTCGCCTTGCGGCATAACGCCTCTATGTCCCATCCTACATAGTACTCGGTAAGGTCTACTAACCTTCTCAAGTCTACATCTTTTGCAATTTTAACGCCATTTAGATAGAATTTAAAGATATCCATTCGATCGTCTTTGTTTGGTCTAGGTACGTAGATCTTCCTTCCCAGCATTCCGAGTCGGGTAAAGACTTGGTCGACGACGTCTATGCGGTATGCCGATGCAGCCGTAATGATATCTTCCATAGGGGCAACTTTTTTCACTTCTTCGTATACAGCTTGGCGAACCTCGGGACTGCCAAACCTATCTGGTTTGCCGGATTCTGTTCCGTCCCCCCAAGTATAAACGGCATTTTTCCTCGGTGCAAGCCAGTCGATATCCATCAAATGGACGACGCAAGGTCTATTTTCCCTGGCAAACTCGAATCCCTCATGTATAACATTTGGATGATCCGTACACTCTCTGCCTCGGATGATGATATAGTTGACTCCCGCCTCTCCAGCTGCAGCCTCGATCATATGCCCCTTTCCAGACCCCAAGGGGCCCCAGACGATTACCCCTGTAGGCGGCTTTATCCCTGCCCGTTTTAATGCGAGGGGATACTTCAACGGAATAACGATCATCTCTCGAAGCTTTTCTTTAACACCTTCGTAACCGATTATCTCTTTGAAATCGAACCGGGGTTTCCTCACATCCAGATAAACGCGATTGTACATCTCTTGGCTCCTAATACATGTACCGATGCTTGCACTCTTCCCTGAGGGTCTCTTCATATCTTTTGATGATCTCCGGGGATAGCGAGGGGGGTACCCTCTTCATCGCCCGCTCGAAATGCTTCATTTCTACTACGTCAAAATCATCGCCTTTCTCTTTTATCGCCAGTAGTACGGCCTCTCTCGGCAAACTGGCTATCTCGTTGGCGACATAGTACCTTGTGAGTTCTGCGAGCTTCTCCAACGATATATCATCGGCAAGAGGTATTTTTTCCAGACCGAGTTTCAATATCTCCAATCTATCCTCAAAGTCCGGCATGGGCACATAGATCTTCCTTTCCAATCTCCCATTTCTCAGCACAGCTGGGTCGATGCCTTCTGGACTATATGTCCCTCCAACGGTAATTACATCTCGGATATCCGAAACTTTATCCAACTCTTTAAACAACAATCTGGTAGTGCCGGGAGGAGCGATCTGTTTACGAGAATTCCCTCCTTTCACTGTAGACTCAATCTCCCTTCGGGGCGCCAGCAGATCGATCTCATCTATGTAGATTATGCAAGGCGCCTTTTCTGCCGCTTTTTCGTATAGGTGGGTTATCTCTCTCGGCTCTTTGATGAGCTCTTTCGACGAGGCAGAGATGTAAGTGGAACCAGCTGACTTCGCGGCTGCCTCTACCAGGGAGTTCATGCTCGTCTTTGGCGGGCCCCACATCAATATCCCGCTGTGCGGTTTTGTACCGGCCCTCTCGAAGGAATCCGCGAATTTTATGGGCATGGAGACCATCTCTTCCAATCTCTCTTTCACCTCTTGGAACCCCCCTATTCTATCCCATGCCAATTCTGGTTCCTTGACCTTGAAATATTCTCCTTCATCCAAGATCTCGCACATCTTCAATGCCCCACTTTATAACTCTTCACGGTATCTACCATTGTATGTAGATTCTTGAAGGGCGTGCCAGAATGCAGTCCACAACTGCTCGAGACTATATAGCCCTTTTCGCCAGCGCTCTCGATGCAGTTCAACACGCTCCTCTTTATCTCTTCTTCTGTACCGTTGTATATGACCCCTACCGGTACATTCCCAAATAACGAAACCCTGCCCCCGACCTCCTCCATCGCCGTCTTCAAGCTCACGCTTTCATCGACGCTCAGGCACTTTGCCCCGGTCTTTGCCAGATCTTCTAGGATAGGGGATGTATCCCCACATATGTGCAATACCACATCTCCCCCCCATCTCATCAACGCCTTGCATACCTTCTTCTCATAAGGATACGCGAACTCCTTGTAATGTTCTGGTGAGATCACTTGCGACGCCGCAGATGGATCCTCCATCATTATACCATGCGTCCCAACCTCGATCTGTTTCTTTCCCGTTTCTATCGCTACCTCTGTCATGAAGTCCAGCAATCTATGAACCTCTTTTGGTTTGGTGAGCATGTCGATCATGAAGTTGTCCATGCCACGCATCCATTCAGCGGCATAATGGAAAGGCGCCTGAACTTTACTACAGACATAGACTTTATCTTTTGTCAGTTCCAATAACCTAGTCAAAGGCTCCATGCGTCCTTTGGCATCCAAGTCCGGTACTTGCAACTCATCCAGTCTCGAATAATCTTCCAAGGCCGGCTCCTTCACCGCTGGACCACCCCCCAAGGGTATCTTGAGCTTTGAGCCGAGCTCGGTTGTCAATACGACGAAATTCTCATCGACAAATAGGCCTTTTCTCTCCTTTTCTGTAATTCCTTGAATTGGTTGGTGATTGAAAATCCAATCATAACCGTATTTTCTCTGGGCCTTCAACTGGCCTTTGACGTATAACTCATTATTCGTGACATATTCCCATGGTTTGACTCCGAGGACATGGGATGCATGAGGGACATTGACCATGGGCGCAACCGGAAGTCTCTCTGGAATTCCCCTATCCATGGCAGTCTGGAAAAGTTCAAGGGAGTTCATTCTTTTCCCTCATCAATTTTTCACATAATTTTACCGCTTTACTGGCATTGGGGGCATAACCATCTGCACCGATCTCGTCCGCGAAGTCTTGGGTTATAGAGGCCCCTCCGGCGATGATCAGGACCTTTTCCCTTATCCCCCGTCTCCCCAATTCCTCGATTATCTCGCGCATCTTCTCCATTGTGGTGGACATCATGGCGGAGAGCCCCACTATATCGGGTTCCACTTCGATGGTCTTCTCCACGTAAACCGGAGTCGGGATGTCGCGCCCCAAATTATGGACCTCAAAGCCCGCACCTTCCAAGAACATCGCGACCAGATTCTTCCCAATATCGTGGACGTCTCCCTCTACTGTTCCGATAACCACTTTGCCATGAACTTTCAACTTTTCGACGGCCAAATGGGGGCGCAATATCTCCAATCCCCTCTGCATCGCGTGGGCGGAAAGCAACACCTCCGGAACATAATACTCCTTACTTTCGAACTTCTCACCTACGATATCCATGCCCCTGATCATATCCTCGAGTATATGATCCGCATTTGTTCCGTTATTGAGGGCACCTCTGACCATCTCCCCTATATCATCGATCTCGCCATTTACCACGGCATCCAGGATCATATCTTCACCAAGAAACTACTTTTCGGCCTAATTTAACGCCTCAAACTTTGCCAATATTCTGTCATCTTAAAAGTAAATAAATATTTAAATATTGGTCTATCGGTCTTAATATCGACGATCTATCTATAAAAAGAGGTTGCATCATGACTCCAAAAGAAGGGGTGATTGAGGCTTTTGAATTGGGCATTCCGGATACCGTGCCGGTTTCTTTGATCGGGGGAGGTGTGTGGACCATAACAACGTCGGGCAATACATTCGATGACTTGTCGAGAGACCCGAAAAAGCTGGCGGAAGTGATCATAAGCGCCAATGACATGGTCGATGGTGACATAATCTACGTGGGTTCTGGATTCAACAACTTTCATGTCGCAGCCCTAGGCGGTGAAATAAAGGCCAGACCCGTAGGGGCGCCAGATTTGGTTGCACCGCCAATGAATAACGTAGAAGATCTGAACGATCTCGACCCAATTTCACTAGAAAGCGATGCCGTGGTGAATACGATAAGGGAGGCCACGGGTATGGTAAACGACGCAGTTGGGGGTAGGTATCTAATCACCGCTACTACTTGGGGGCCCTTCACTTTTGCTGCCCAGGTTGTCGGGATAGAGAATCTGATGACGTATATCTCTACGGATCCAGATTTCGTGAAAGAAGTTCTGGATTTTTCTAGAAGAGCGATTATGCAGTTCTACCAACCCCTGTTGGACGAAGGGGTAGTAGGGATGATAAGCTTGGCAGAACCCTCTGCGAGTGGGGAGCTCATCTCCAGGAGACATTTCAGGGAATATGCCATACCTTACATTCGGCAAATTTCTAAAGACGTCCGGAAAAAGGGAGTCTATTCATTTCTCCACATTTGTGGGTATATAAGTGATAGAATAGAGGATTTGGCCCAGTCTGGAATGGACTGCATCAGCGTAGATTCGAGTATGGACTTGGGTCGTGCCAAAGATGTCTTGGGCGACAAGATGTGCATTGCGGGGAATGTCGATCCGATAGGGATTTTGGCGAAGGGCACGAGAGAAGACGTCGTCTCTGCTTCTAGAAGGTGCATCGAGGAAGCTAGTAGCGGGGGAGGATTCGTTTTGATGCCGGGCTGCGACATTCCTCCATCTACCCCATTAACCAATATAAGGGCCTTTATCTCCACTGCCAAATCTTGGAAATTGCACAGAAAGTAAGATTATCCAACTTATTAGATGGCCCCATGGCACAAAATCTTCCCGAGAAGCCCACGGACTTGACAGAAACCAAGGTGATGAGAGGGTATACCGATGATGAGCTCTTCTTGAAGATAAGTCATGGAGCGAAAGAGAGAGGCATGCCCGATTTTGGAGGTACCCTAACCGAAGAAGAGATACGGAAAGTGATAAAATACATAAGGGGTATATCTAAGTGACAAGAACGAGTAGGGGCCTTTTCAATTGGTTTCCTGTTATCAATTTTTCACAAAATTTTATCTTTTGGGGCCTACCCTACGATTTTTACAAAATTCTCTATAATCTTAAGTCCGGCCTTGCCGCTCTTTTCTGGATGGAACTGCGTCGCATAGGCATTGCCCTTTTCGACCACTGCGGGGAACTCAACTCCATATTGGGTTGTGGCCACCGTTACCTCTTCATCGGGGACCGCGTAATAGGAATGTACGAAGTAAAAGTATTCACCATCTTCCACGCCATCTAGAAGCTCGCTTCCTTTTTCTATCTTAATCGAATTCCAACCCATGTGAGGTATTTTGACGTAATCTGGGAGCTTCACAACCCTTCCCGGGATTATATCGAATCCCGAGTGCAATCCATCCTCCTCGCTGATAGTAAAAAACAATTGCAAGCCCAGGCATATGCCAAGGACGGGCTTCTCTTCTATAAATTTTTTCAACAGATCTCCAAATGCACGAAACTCCTTCATGGTATCTCCAAATGCGCCGACGCCTGGCAGTACAATTGCATCGCTCTCTTCGATAACGGCTTTATCCACAGTGATCCTCGATTCTGCTCCTTTGTGTTCTAGGGCGCGGTAAACACTGCGCAAGTTTCCCACTCCATAATCGACAATAGCAACTTTTGGTTTCATCTCAACCTCTCGGTTATCCCACTTTCTATAGAGTGTCCATTATATTCCTTCTAATAAAGTTTTTGAGAAGATCCTCAGAAAAGGATTCGC
>JBHIFP010000032.1:0-17905 GCA_046761145.1 Hydrothermarchaeales archaeon (SeqCode) | reverse complement strand
TGAAGGTCCCCTCTATAAATATTACCATAATTACCATTTGCGGTAAAAGTTAAAAAAATATCTGAATGGGTCTTTGAGTTACAGAGGGTCGGAAAGCCACTCTCCAGTCCCGGAATTTTACGTAGTGCGGGGGGAGGGATTCGAACCCTCGAAGGCCTTTGCCAACAGATCTTAAGTCTGTCCCCTTTGGCCTGGCTCGGGTACCCCCGCTCATCGTGGAGTCATAAAAGAGTAAAGATGCGTTATTTGTATTTAACATTTTAGTTATGAAAAAAAGATCGCCTACGAAGATTTCGCTGACTACTTTTTCTTCGCTTTAGAAGCCCTCTTCTTGGCTGGCTTCTTTGCAACCTTTCTAGCAACCTTCTTTTTCTTAGCTTTCTTTGCCCCGGGCCTCTTGAAGACCTCGGTAAAGTTGACCGAATCTATCCCCTCCAAGAACCTGAAGATGTCGTTCGCTACATGATGCTTCCCCATCAGGGCCTCGTTCTTCAGCTTCGCGATATCCGCAAGAGTTATGCTTACGGTGTTGCCCTTCGCCTGTATCTCGTGGTCGTTGGGATTCGCATAGGGGAAGTGCCTCTCCAATAAAAGCCTGATCTTCTCGGAGGTCTTGTTTATCTTCTCCTCCACTGTAAAGTCGTAGTCCAAGGTCCTTCCTGCCAAACCATGATTGAAGTCCACCCTCACCCTGCCCGCGCCGACGCTCTGGATTCTACCCACCTTATCTTCAACCTCAACCCTCATCCCGGGCATTGGAGTAATGCCTTGCTTCCGGAACTCCTTCACCGGCACGACTTTTACAAGTTTGGGATCGCGCAACCCATAACCTTTCTCAGGGGGTACTTCGACTTTCTTCTTCTCCTCCCCGACCTCCAAGCCGATCAAGGCCTCATCGAGCCCCCTCAATACGTGGCCCGCCCCTATCACTATGGGTTGGGACTTGAATATTAGGCCTTCATCATAAATGTCGTGCTTCCTCGCTATCTTCTCAGAAGTTGTATCGAATACCTCTCCACTCTCCTTCACCCTACCCGTATAACTGATCTTCACGAAATCTCCTTTCTCCAAGACCATATCATCATTCTCCTTTTCTCAAGTACCAGCCCCTATCCATGAGGTTCTCGATGAAAACTTCGCCTTTCCTTACCTTGCCTATCCCTACGCACTCGTCTCTCTCGTTTACTATCAAAACCCTATCGCCGACTTTGATGTCTTCACCAACCTCGAGTACCGAGTTAGGGGATACATCCCTGCCATATAAAACTAACTGTTCTACCTTGGGGCCGACCACCACCTTCTTCTCGGTATGCCCCGACATCAGACTTGCACCTTCCAAGCCTAAAATAAAGTTTTTTCCCTTGATGTCCCCCAGATATAGGCCCACAAAGTAAGGCCCTTTCTCCATCCCCTCCAAGAGATCGAAGGTCTCTTCGTTGGTGATGAATACCTCTCTCCTTCTGCCGTGCCCTACAACGATTTTCTTCTCTCCAAGCATGGCCTCGATATCTATACCGAACTCCACATCCAGAGATCTAAAGACCCCGTACTCCTCTTCATCGATGGGTCTAAATTTGATCATAAGCTCCCTCGACGATATTTTTCGGCGATAATCTGGATAAATTTTACTTTTATTAATCATCTATGAAAGGTTTTATGATGGGGAAGGAGATAATCGCCCATGCTAAAGCAACGTCACCTCGGTGACTTCGACTTCGCCAACTCCTTTCAGATTCCTCAACGCCAATTCCAATGCATCCACAACCCCTTCGGCATCCTCCACTATAAAAGAAGGTTTTATGGCGACCAGACCGAAGGCGATGGGCTCTTCCTCGATGGTGTTCAGCGTGAAGTCTCTCAACCCCTTAATACCTCTGATTATACCATCAAGCTCAGTTTCTTCCCCGTCCGGCATCACCTTGAAGGTTATGAGTACCTCTGCCATTTCAGAACCTCATGGACCCTCGAAGCCACATCCGCAAGTATACCTGCTCCCCTGCTCTCTGCACCTCACACATCTCCCGATCACCCCTTCACACTCCGGACACGAAAATTTGACAGAACCGGCCCCTATAACTACATAAGCACCGCATGATATGCAATTCACTCTCTCCAATCATTCACCTCCGATGATCAAGGTACCCGTCTCTTCGCCTTCCATCGCCCTCTTAACCTTTTCCAAATCTCCTCCATCCACTACCAAACAATTCATTTTATTCTCCAACAAACATCTCGGCAATCCTCTATCGACACACGTCTCGCCGTATCTCGACAATTCCTCGGCGGATATCCTCTCTAAAATCTTGCCATGGAGGTAGATTCCCCCAACATCCGTCAGGATTACGAATCTCTCGGCATTGAGTTCTTTTGCTATGTAGCACGCGATGGTGTCGGATGTAACATCCCAAGATGGCTCTAAAGCGCTACTCCTGCTCATCAAGTTATAGGGCAGGAATATGCAAGGGGCGTGAACCTCTTCGAGGCTCTCCACCGCTTCGATATCCGAGATATCCGAGAGGAGCGTCCCATATTGACACATCGCTAGAATGGCCATAGAGTGCGCTGCCTTTTCAGATAAGGCGTGGGATTTATAAACTTTTCGCACAGCGTCGGCGAAAACCCCCCCTCCAGGCACCACCAATACATCGTAATTATTCAATAATTCCATTAGATCTCGGGCGTGACTTAACAAGCTCCCCCCCACCTTGACGACCTGCAAGGGCTCGCCTCATCCTTCGACTTCGAGGGTGAGCTCTTCGTTCTCCAGTTTTTTGGATAGTATCCGCGCCCTAGGCGGCACCGAAAATAGGGTGAAGTAGGCCTTGTCGCCCGCATAGGCCCTTATCTCTATCGACTCTTCCAACTTCCTCACGTCTATGTCATCTTCCGACTTCACCCCTGGGACCTTAACTTTGACCTCCAACTTGCCGCCGATCCTCCTCATCTTGGTCTCCGGCTCTTCCGTCACTTTTGGCGGTTTTCTAATTATTTTCGGCTCTTCTATCTCTTCTCCCCCTTCCACAGGTATGCCGAACCACTCTTTGATCTCGTTCTCGTGTCCGCTCAGATTGCCGAAGGTCTTGATGTCAAACTTGGGCTCTTTGTCGTCGGTAGAGCTTATACGGACGCTGATCCCTCCTATGCCCTGAGGAAGGTCGAAGAAATCTTTGAACATATGCCGCTCTTTCTCGAAGTCTCTCCTGAATTCCCGCCTTCCGAACAGGCTGCTCATCTCCTCGATCCCCTTTACGACATCGTCGAATAGCCCTTCGATGTTCGGAAATTCGAGGAACCCGGTCCTACTCAGGGCTCTCTTCTCATGGAGATCTATTCCACAATGGGGGCAGAACTTCCAGTCCTCATCGACCTCGTTTCCGCAATTGCGACAGAACATCCTTGCACCTATTCTTTATATTGTTTTCATGTTTTATCAAGATTTCCCTTTATGGCACAGTTAACCTATCGTGGGTAAAAATATTAACAAAATTTGGTGAGCATTTTTCCAGCTGATATTCCTTGGTATACCCCTGCCCCATCTTTTAAATTTGAATGAGTTATCCACTTACACTTATCAACTTCCCACTTGAGCAACAGCGATCCAACTGCAAACATAGCAATTCTCTTCTCTACGCCTTTTCCTTTGCCCTTTCCTCCACCCCTTATGTTAGATCCCCTCCTGAACACATAAGCGCCAATCCAAGACATGGGAGATTGTCATAAGCCTCCGTTACCCTCGATAAGTCGATGAAATCTAGACCTCTCTGGCGACAAGCCTCTATACCCAAATCCTTACCGATGCCGCAGATGTATATATCCGAAAGCCCAGCCCTTTCGGCGACCTTCTGCAACCCCTCACCTATATCTTCGACCTGTTTTTTGTGTATGTATTCACAGATTTTTGTGATATCCCCTTCGCCCACCTCGCCTAAGTCCGCGCATAACAGCCTCGCCACCCTTCTCATCGAATCTTCCCTTCTTTTTCCCGCTCCATCTGGGGTCTCGCAAGTGTACTCCATATCACGATCCAGGATGTTGTAAATATCCGCGGTTATGGCAAAGTATTCGGAAGAGATATTCACGAGCTCACCTCCCAAGGGAACCTTCTTGACGATGGCGCTTAAGGGGGTTCGCAATAGACCCGTGTAGAGCAACTGATCCCTTCTGAGCCTCTCTAGATCCGTTTTCCAGTATATGCGCTGGCCCTTTCCGAATGGAACTATATCGGTTGTGGTGCTGCCTATATCCAAGAGTATGCCCTCCCCAAACTCTTTTTCTAAGAAATATGTGCTCGCCAACCAATTGGCAGCTGCCAGATCCTTAAAATCCTCGATATCTCCAGCCTTCAAAAGCCTCCCTTCGACGGAGAGATAATAGGGACTTTCGAAGATCTTTTCGCAACAAGAAACCACAAATCTCACCCCTCCCTCCTTGTCGGGGAAGACATCGCATAACTCTGCCGTCATCGTCACCGCAACGCGGTCCGCTTTTGATTTTAATCCAGATAAGAAGTTCTCGAACTCATCTCTCCTCTCCCAGAACGGAAAATGGTGTATCTCCGAGGCTTTCACTACCCCCTCGTAAAGGAGCCTCTTTGTATTCGCACCGCCTATATCAAGAGCCAATATCCTCATCCATCTCCTCCAGAGCAATCGAATAACCTTGGAATGAGACGAAATTGTCCGCAACTGGGCCCTTCACCTTATTGAGATGTACCCTCTTTCTCGCCTCGAAATTGGGGATCCTTTCGCCGTAGTAATTTTTCAGGATCAATTCTGATATATTGAAACCGAATACATCGTTCAGGGCAATTATGGGCGTCGTCGGCCTGGGGTTTATCTCGATTATCGAGATCTCATCGTTATGAACGAAATCCACACCCACATAACCGAATAATCCCCTTATCTTTTCTATGGCCTTGAATATCTCCTCGCAGTCTTTGATGTAGAGGGGAATCTTCGCCCCACGATAGACGAAATCCACCATCTCCTGCGTATTTATGCTCAAGATATTTATCTCATCGCCAATGACTATGCTGGCACTACACGCTTGACCTTCGACGAACTCTTGGAGTATGTACCCTTCTTTGGGCACCTCCTCTAGATCGTCCTCGTCTTTCACAAAGAAGATCCCCTCGCAAGATACCCCATCTCTGGGCTTCGCTACCAGCGGGAAGTCCATCTTTGCATTTCCATTAAAGAGCTCCGTTTTGGGGGTATTCACCCCTCTTAAATCCTTATAAGTTTGATACTTGTCCGATGTCTTATAAACCGCCTTCGAACTCGACCCCAAATTCGCGCAATCCGACTCCTCTAACTTCTCGATGAAGTTGTGGAGCACCAAATCTGTCTCCGGAGCTATGATCAGGGAAAAATCCGCATTATTAAGGTACTCATCAAAGAGCTCTTCGTGGGCTTTTACCTTCGGATATCTCGGAAAGAGGGGAATCCGCTCATCGATGAAGGTCTTGGTCCTCAAATCTCCATATTCGAAACCATCGAGAAGTGTCTTGAACATTCCCAACCCTTCTATGGTGATGGACGGTTCCAAGTCAAGAAATGCGCCGCAAGTTGCATACTCGAATAGAAAAATGGAATCTTCTTCCATGCTTTTTGGTAAGGCATCTACACTAAAAAAAGCTTCCTAATACCCTATACCGAAGTAGGAGATGCCCTCCCTCTCGACTGCCTTAGGATCCAATAGACGCCTACTGTCGATGATCACGGATGGTTTATTCAACAACTTCGAGAATTTTTTGAGATCCAGTTTTTTATAGATATCGTGGTCCGTCAGAATGACGATGCAATCCGATTTGTCGATCGCCTCCTCTAATTTGTTGGAGAACCTCCCGCCGAAGTCGTTGCTGACGAAGGGATCATGGGATATCACGTCGCACTCCATCTTCAGCAGGGTCTCGATGATCTCCTCCGAAGGCGTCCCCCTCGTATCGTCGGTGTTACCTTTATATGCAATGCCCAAGACCGAGATCTTTGAATTTTTGACCTCTTTGTTTATGCCCTTGAGGGACCTCTCTATAAGGCCAAGGAGGTGCCTCGGCATCTCCTCGTTGATCTCCCTTGCGGAGCTTATCAACTTGAGTTCCATGCCGAGTTCCTCGGCCTTACCAATTAGGAAGTAAGGGTCTTTGGGTATGCAGTGCCCTCCGACCCCCGGCCCTGGCATATGGATATTCACTCGCGGGTGCTCGTTCGCTATCTCGATCGCCTTAACGGCGTCTATGCCCAGCTCTTCGCAGATCATTGCGATCTCGTTGGCCAGTGCGATGTTCACGTCCCTGTAAGTATTCTCGATTATCTTCACCATCTCCGCGATGCCTAGATCGGCGGCGATCAACTCGCCGGAAGTTATATTGGAGTAGAGCAACTTTGCCAATTCGGCGCTCTCCTCGTTAACCCCCCCTACGACCCTGCTATTCGTCTGTATTTCCTCCAAGGTACGCGTGGGTATTGCCCGTTCTGGGGAGTATGCGAGAGAAAAGTCTTCGCCGGGCTTTAAACCGCTTTTCTCGAGTATCGGGATTGCGATATCTTTCATAGTCCCTGGCGGGACTGTACTCTCGGAGATTATCAGCTTACCTCTGGATAGATTCCTCGAGACCATCTCGCATGTGGTTATGAATGCGCCCAATTCGGGCTTTTTGCTGTCATCTACCGGAGTCTGGACGACTATGAGTATTATATCGCTCTGGGCGATAACACCTTCGACATTAGTAGTTGCCGTCAATTTTCCTGATTCGACGACTTCCTTTACGATCTCTTTCATCCCCCTTTCGTTGATGGGAGACTCGCCCTTGCTTATCTTTTCCACTATCGTTTGGTTTATGTCTGCCCCTCTAACCCGGAAGCCTCTGCTCGCGAAGAGCGAAGCCATGGGCAACCCGACATGACCTAGGCCAATCACTCCGATGCTCGATGACTTATTTCGAATCTTCTTCTCCGTATCTCTGTATATCATCGACATAACTCCTCTCTATATCTCAACTTCCTTGGGGGATTTAGGTAGATTTATGGGTATTTTAACCTTTCCGATGAAATGGTTTCATGGCCGAAAGGTGTGGTTATTCCATCGTCTTTGAACAATAAAAAAAGCTTGATAACCTTTCCTTACCTTTTCTTCTCTATCAATAGAACTCTTTTTTGATTTTTAGCTTTTGTGTCTTCTTATATGGGTCTTTCGAGATTAAATCTCTCTCTACCAACCCGGCAACAATCCTGCTTATTTTTGGCCTCGAAAAGTTGGTTTTTTCCGGGAGGATATCCTGGGTTACCTCCCCTCCGCCCTCCGCTATGGCCTTGATAACCTTCTCCTCGTCCTCAGTCAGGAGCTCCAAAGACACCTTCTCCTTCGCCTTCCGGTATTTATAAGCCCCGAAGACAGATAAGATTCCAAGGGCTATCCCCAATACCAGATACATGGATTTTGTGGGCCTGAAGGGCCTGTATCTGCTGACGTCTATATCGGTTTCGACAACCTTTAAGTCAAAGCCAGAGGACAATAACGTCGATACAACCTCCTTCGAAACTCCGGGAGAGATGAGGATGACCTTCTTCGCCCCTAGGGTATTCATAGCGTCTGAGACACTTTCAGGGACTCTATCCCCTTTTATCAGGAGAAGAGGGTACTCGGTCTCCGTGGCCATCCTCGCTGCCACTAGCAAGCCTTCATAGCTATCGCCGCTCGCGATCACGCAACCTTCCGAAGAGCCGTATAACTCTATCGCCACCCTCGCAGAAGTGCCATATCTGTCCACTTCGCTTATTCTATGTGTGATGAAGCCCATATCTCTGAGCTCTATCTCGATCTTCGGAGATACTGCATTCTCACCGCCGAATATCAGCAATTTGTTCCATCCGGCCGCATTATACCCCTCCAATTGTACCTTTGCGTTCTGATCTAGCTTATCCGGAGATGTGGTGACGATGGGTATGCCGGATTTATGTGAGTATGCTTGGGCGATGATCCAGTCGACGGGTATGTCGTCGCGAACTATGATCGCATCGTACTCTGATTCTATTGCCATGGCCGAAGCCATTGCAAAGAGGATCAAAGCGAGGAGGAAGATCCTTTTCATTTTATCGCCTTTTTTATCTTTGGACCTGTATTTATATAGATATGTTGTTATGCCGCTGGCAAAGTATCTGGATTAAAAGAAGACTTGGTGCGGGGGAAGGGATTCGAACCCTCGAAGGCCTTTGCCAACAGGTCCTAAGCCTGTCCCCTTTGGCCAAGCTCGGGCACCCCCGCAAAAGATAAGCTCGATCCTTTTTGTCTCCACTCATCCGAAATGGTGGTAAGAGATATTTACGCATCTATTAGCTTCTCTTCGCCTTCGCCCTTCTTCTCCTGAGTTTTTTCTTCCTGGTCTTCCATCTACACTTACCGCGTTTCTTCCATTTTCTGGATGAGTGTTTACCTGCCATTAGATTCCTCCTTACATGAGAATTCTGGGTATGATTGCCCATCTCTCTATAAATATTTTGTCGGCCGACGAAAACGAACGGGCCCGGCGGGATTTGAACCTAAAGTACCTACTCTCTCTTCTCGAAGATCACACCGAGCTCCTTATAAACTCTAATCTCCAAAAATCGCTCCACGTAATGTTTTGGCACACTGAGCCAGATGCATGTCACTACCTGCCGGACAGATTCCGTTTCTAATGCTTTCAGCCCACTTATCGTATGGCATCCTTAACGTTTCATGGCAGTTCTGGCAACCCAACCAAGCTATTAATTCATCTTTCATTTTCTTCACCTGTATATGAGAAAGGTCCTTCTCTTTCCTCAATGTCACATACACTTATCAACATGACGGACACGACGGGATTTGAACCCGCGATCTCCGGCTTAGAAGGCCGGTGCCTTGTCCTGGCTAGGCTACGTGTCCTTTCTTCTTAAATTCTATGCATATCTTATTTACTTTGTTGTCGTAACTCCAAACGATGTTATAATCGCTTGGATCGCCCTCGAGATTTAAGAGAAAAATGTGGGGTATCGATGTGCCGAACGAATTTCCTCTTCTGTATATCGATCTCTTATATTCAACCGCCATTCATAGAATCCGCCTCGAGGATAGCCCCGAATTTATTCGTTGAAGGAATCGGAAGATTACTTTTCCACTGCTCTCGCCAAACACTCAAATACCTCCATCGGTATACCGTTTTTGTCGGGATGAATGCAGATCCCTTGGGTGACTAGCTGACCGACAGCAGTAGCCGTCCCGGGGCGAGACCATGGGGGTGGCGCCCCTTCCAAAGAATGCCTGAGTCTCTGATTCCCGGGGCAGGAGCCGCGGTCAACCGGCTCGTCCGCCCGCGTGAAGGCACTGGTTAGGGGTGCGGCGCACCTGCAGTGCTCGGACGGGAATTAAATTGCCTCTGGGGTCTAAGGTGCTCCATGCAAGCCACCGTTTTTAAACGGCGGTAGTTGACTACACCAATGCTTACTTTATCCCTTACATAAATAGCTTTTATGGTTGGGGTGTCCCAGTGGAGAATCGATATATGGTTTTTTGATGCTATCCCAACTAGGCCCCGAGCCCCAATTTAGGCGATCGAATAACAAAAATGACATATCTCTAGAAAGGATTGTGGAAATAAGCGTAAAGACAACGATAGTTTCTGGAGTTACCCCGCCTCTATGGTTTGGCCAAGTTCCCTCTCTATAACCTGCTCAAATGTCGAAAATGGTTGGGCACCAACGATCTTCTTGCCATTGATGAAGAAGGTCGGAGTCGAAGTGACGCCCAACTTGATTCCATCTTGGAGATCCTTTTTCACCTCTGCCTCATACCTTCCAGAGTCCAAGCATTGATCGAATTGATCTGTGTCCAAGTCTAGGTCTTTCGCGTATTGTTTTAGGCTATTGACGCCCAACCTTCCTTGATTCGCAAATATGGTGTCGTGATACTCCCAGAATTTTCCTTGATCGTTTGCGCATTCCGCGGCCTCGGCCGCCTTTTGGGCATTTGGATGGATCGAAGAGAGGGGGAAGTCCCTATAAACTAATCTCACTTTATCCCTATAAGTATCGACTATCTCTTCCACAACCAAAGAAGCTTTCGCACAGAACGGGCACTGAAAATCCGAGAACTCCACTATGATTACGGGTGCATCTTCTGGTCCTTTCGATGGGTCGTCGTCGACGAGCCTTTCCATATCCACCCCTGTCTGCTGCTGACCCTCCTCGCGAGGGCTCGGAAGTGAGGTCGAGATGTCGAGGGCACTCGGGAAGAACAGAGTTCCGTCTTTCGTGGCGTAGGCTTCCACTGTCTGGCTTTGTTCACCGAGACTCAAGGTTATCCTCAATTTGTATAGTCCCTTCTCCTCGGTTATCTCCCCCACTACTACAGAGGTGCCTGGCCTTACCAGATTATTGGCAATAAATGTTTTAATCCTTTCTCGAATCTCCTCCTTTGTCAAGGTTTTTGTCTCGATGTGCTCCCCAGTTCCTTGAGGAACGATTTGGTCCGATAGATTCTGGTCCTCCGCTGCTGCTGGTTTCTGCCTCTCGATGCTCAAAAATCGAAGGTTGTAACCTATAGCCCCTCCGATCAGCAACCCGATGGCCAATCCCCCAATGAGAATTCTCGTAACTCCCATAGCGGATATACGCCCCCAGAACCCCTTGAGGGAACTTTCATTCGTGGATTTTTTGGATCCCTCCCCGACCCTCGATTCAACCTTCTCCTTCTCATCTGCTCCATAATCCATTTCAGCACCTTACACGGGTGGCGTGTCAGTGGGTTCTCCGAATCTCCCGCCGCCGTACTTCTCGTCTATCCTGGACCTCATATCTTTTAAAGATAAGCCGCTGTCCCGCCATCGATCGACATCCAAGGCTTCGGATACGCACAGGTCACAATGTGCCCCATGTTCTGCATACCCCTCATTGTCGGAGATGAAGCAGTTCTTCAAGGATTTGTGCCCTATTCTAACACAACTGCAATAGCATGGCATCTTTTCAAGTACCTCTGGAATTTGGGTAGCTATTGTGTAGGCCTTCAATGTCCTGTCGTTGACATAGGCGTAATCTGGGAGCTCTATATATAGTTGCGTCGCCGTTTTTGAACCTTCGTCGGAGCTCCTACCTCCTATCACATAGATACCGACGCCCACCACCAAAAGCGCGACCACCAGTAGGGCTTTCGTATTGATCGGCCTTTCCTCGGGTTCTTTCCTCGCCTCCTTTCTATATCTCTTCCTCTTACCCATCTAGATCACCGTTTCCCATGATTGAAATTATCCTATACCGTCTTCATATATTCTTCGAAATCGGATAAAAATACCTTTGCCAAATTTCTTAATAGTTATCTCGCATCGAAGTCATAGCAACTGATCCGATAGAATCGATAAGAGCATGCCCATTATAGCTAGCAAGATGCCCGCCCATATGAAACCTACTAGAGGCAGGACCTTTATGGTTAGAGGTATCGAAACTTTTTCCCCCGCATGATATTGTCTAACTCCATGGAATATGGTATATGTGTCATAGATGCCCCTAATGATCGATACTCGGTGGACGTAGCCATACCTCTCGTAGCCGATCAATCGAGGTATGGCCTCGCCGACGGGGTATTCGTTTTTGTAGATCTTCAAATACGCCTCTTGGACCCAATCTCCTTTATCATCTTGGAAGACATTTACATTCAAAAGTTTTACCGAATACCCCTGCCCTATGCCCTTTATCTCACCCCTCTCTCCTGGGAAGTCAAATACGACGTCATGGCTCCTCCCGAAAGAAGCGCTCACAATAACCCCAACCAAGATCAAAGCCACCCCGAGGTGTATGAGGTGTCTGCTGCTCACCCCAACTTTGGTCTTGAAATTTTTACCGGACATTAAGTCCATACCTACTCTGTACCCAACGCCAGCAATTGCAAATATCACTATTGGGAAGAAGGTGTTGAAGTAGTAGATGCCGGTGGGTTTTAGGAAGTATAATAGAATAGCTACGACAATGGCTCCAACTGTTGTCCTTAAAAGCGCGTCCTTTTTGACAGCGCCCAGAAGGGCACAAAAGCCGAGGAGTAGCGTCAAAAGGACTACAAATGGATAACTGACCCGATTGAAGTACTGCTTTATTATCGGGAGCTCTTCCCCAGATAAAAGCCTCACAAAGATGGGTTTGGTTATGCCCCAACAGAGCACCAAGACGATGCCGACCAAGGATAAGATAGATAGGTAAATAGCAGTGGTTTGGGATATCAACTCAGCTTTACTTTCTTTCTCCCTGGAACCTTTCCATAGTTTGACGCCCAATATGATGGCTATTACGGATGTTATGATGATCACCGCCATTAAGAAAGGAGCCACTGAAGACCCCGCATATCCATGGGCGGTCTTAATTATGCCGCTCCGACTTATGAAGGTGGCATAGATTATCAAGATGATCGTAAAGACCGCCAAGAGAGGGGCCAAAACCTTGAACTTCGATTTTCTCCGATGTTCGACAGAGGCATGGATGAATGCCGTTAAGGTAAGCCAAGGCATCAGAGAAGCGGTCTCTATTGGATCCCAATTCCAGTACCCTCCGTAAGAGAGCTCTTCGTAGGCCCACACCCCCCCGAGAGCCATCGCTGCGGTCAAGAAGAGCCACGAAAACCTGGCCCACGTCCTCCCTACCCGCTCCCAATCTCCATGCCCTTGAAAGAGATAGATCAAACAGGCGGCGAAAGGAACTACAGCCAAAGCAAAGCCCATGAACATCATCGGTGGATGGACCGCCATCCACGGAGACATCAACAAGGGATTCATGCCATTTCCGTCGATAAAACCTCTGTCCTCTGTATATTTGCCCATCTTTTCGTAAAATTTCAACAGATTGCCCACGGGTATGCCGTCCCTTAATGCAATCTCTTCCATTCCTCGCATCGTGGGGTTGAAGGGGGAAGACGCCACAGCGAGGGACAAGAAGAAGAGTCCTGCCAGAAGGATCGCTATCTGGGTCCTCCTCACGAACCCGTCCCCCCACCCCTCCTTTTCTGAGATTATCAGCGCGACAACGAATATCGCCCATGTCCATAGCATAAAAGTGCCCGCCTGCCCTGCCCATACTGCAGATACTCGGTATATCCACGGCGTCTCGAGGGCGACGCGATTGAATACCTCCAGTATGTTGAAATTCGGCTTCGAGAAGTAGTAGGTCAAAGTGAGTAGGGAGAGCGTCATCAGCGTCGTAATCGATCTCATGGAAATGGGGGCGTACTTCACGAATTTTTTATCCTTTCCAGATTCGCACAAGAGCAAAATCGCGATCAGAGATGCCGTAAGTAGCCAAATGATTGTATTGAGGATATCGCCTACCACCATTTTTCGGCCTCTATAGCTCTACGCCCCTTTCTCTAAATATGATTCCATTTCGCCAATATATCTGCCTTTTGAATCAAAGCAGCAGCTTAGACTCCAGTTCCGGGAAATAAGGGAGTAACTTGGCCTGAATGGCCCTGTCTATGCCGAGCAATATCGCAATGCCGGTCAGTATCAAGACCCATCCGGCGATCCTCCTTATCAGCAGGGAATTCCTCTTGGCCCACTCGACCTTATCCGACGCGTACTTCCCTCCATATGCAATTGCCAGCATGGGGATGCCGAGGCCTATGGAGTAGGCGGCGAGGAGTATCGACCCCTTTACGAGACTCCCCTGCAATGTAGCATAGAGCAATACAGAGCCGAGTATTGGACCGACACAGGGTATCCAGACTATGCCCAACGACAGCCCGAGAATAAAAGCGCTGCCCAATGGATGCCCCCCATTTGAAGAACCCTCTCCCCTCTTGAAGATCCCGAGAAATCGATCGACCAATGCGGATGAATATCTCGTGTAGATATCGTTTATATCGTCGTTGACCATGATCAATCCAAAGCCTATTATGACGATGGTAAAAACGAATCTCAGAGCGTCGCCCGTCGCCCCCACTGCGATCCCTATTGTGGAGAACAGTCCACCCATCAGGGTAAATGTAACAGCGCTGCCCAAGACGATGAATAAGGGTCTAAGTCTGTGCCCAACCGAACCCGCGAGCATCGGGGGGAGGATGGGTATTACGCAGGGAGTAGTTATGGTTATCACCCCTGCCAAAAAACTCAATATTATGGAGGGCTCGGCCACCTGCATATTATCCCTTCACTTTAAACCGCGGATCGAATAACAGTATCATGGTTATACCAACTGCGAAGAGTACCACTCCAAACCATAGCTCATTTATGAGAGGCACGATCTTTATGGTCAACGGGATCTCATCTCCATTCTTTCCATTAAATATGACATAAACGTCTTTGATTACTCCTCTATCGATCATGACCCTGTCGATGGTTGTGCCCATGGACCTGTAATCGATATGCCTGGCAACCCCCTCACCTATCTTGTCCGCGCCTTTGTAAACGGCGACCTCTATCTGCTGAGTTGCTTTCCTAATCTCTTTTTCCTTTCCTTCGTAGGAGTCTACGGAACTCGCGAAGAGTATCACATCGAATGTCCTGCCCAGAGATGCACTCGGGAAATCGAACATCAGCATTCCACTAGCTATTAGGGTAATACCCCTTGGGATTTCCGTCTTTCCAAAGGCGATCCATAGTTCCTCTTCTCCTTCGACGAGTTTGGCGTAGGTATAATCTTTCACATCCACAACCTCTTCTACTACTCCGTGCACCGTGAATTCATTTTGCATTGGACCAGAAGCCAGAGTACTGTAGAGTTGGGTTATGCTCAGGCCTGGGATGGTCCCGCTCGGGACCTCTCCATAATCCACAAACTCGTTATAATCCAACAATCTGACCCCGTATTCGGTCCCCCCCACGAGCGCTATTTGATCCTTATTATTCACATTCAAAGTTGCGGACATCGCCGTAGTAAACATGGTGCTGAAGACCGCTCCAATGAGGATGAAGATTATACCTAGATGGATCGCAATTACGCCGATCTCTTTGATCTTGAAGTCCCTCTTCTTCAGGGATTTTACCTCGTCATTCCACCTATCGATGGCGCTATAGATTATATAGATGGAGGGGGGTATGAAGCTCAAGAGGGATATCGATCCCACAAGTGATAAAAGGAGGGGCTTTTCTGGTCCTACTACAGAGGTATAGTCCACGATATTCCACCCTTCTGTGGGCTTGATGAGCATCGTGACAAAGGTTAAGGCGGCAAAGAATATGAAGTCCCTTATCAACCTCTCTTTTCTAGCGGACCTATAATTGAGACACAGCCCGGCCATGAACATCAAGGGTATGAAGAAGATGTAACTGAAGATATTGAACCACGAAGGGAAGACGCCATAGGTCTCAGCCCACAGCAATTTTTTTATAGCTGGGTAAGTTATGCCCCAGAAAGATACAACCGTCAGTATTAGAAGTAACAAGATCGTTATGTAAAAGATGTTCGTTTTGTTGACAAAAGCGAGCTTCTCCTCCTCTTCCGAATCTTTGGATTTCAGTTGTAAGGTCTCTTTGGCGGCCTCTTCGGAGTCCTCGACTCTCAGATAGGAGATCGTTGCCAGGAGCATCGAGGCGAGGGCGCAAATCCCTATCAGAGTTATCAGGTAGAGACCTATAGTGCCTTTACCGAAAGCGTGGATAGAGGCGAAAAATCCACTCCTTGTTACCAAGGTTGCGTAAACCACGACGGCAAAGGTCAAGGTCACAAGGGCTGGAGCTAGGATGTTGTACTTCCTCCTATTTTTGCTGTGTTCTACAAGGGCGTGCATCGCTGCCGTCAACAGCAACCAAGGTACGAGTGAAGAGGTCTCCACCGGGTCCCATGCCCAAAATCCCCCCCATCCCAATACCTTGTAAGACCAGAATCCTCCAATGGCTATGGCCAAGGTCAGGAAGAGCCAAGATACCCTGCACCACTGGACTCCACTCCCGATCCATTCTTTGTATACCGCATCGGCCTCCCTCTTGACGGATTTGAAGAGATATACTACAGCAACCGCAAAGGGGATGGTCATTGCCGCATATGCTATGAAAACGATGGGCGGGTGGATCGCCATCCACGGATCTTGGAGGAGGGGATTCAGTCCCGCGCCTTCCGCAGGGATAAAGGAAGTGGGGAGTTCTGGATTTATCTCGTAGATGGTCTTGAACGGCGAGTCCAGAAGGGTTAAGCTTATAAAATAGGAACCGAGGAAGAGCACCACGATCTGGGCCTTTTTCACAAAATCCGATGCCAAGCCCCTCTTTTCGATCAACCACAAACTTCCTATCCCTATGAGGGCGGACCAATAGAGCAAAGTACCTTGAGAGCCGGCAACGGCCCCTGCCAATTTATAGATCAAAGGCAGATCTCTACTCGTATAAGCCCACACATAATTTACGGTCAAGTTGGTGGTGTAGAAATAGTACACCAACAAGAGAAAATCCGCCATGAGGGCAACGGCAAATACCCTGATAAGCCATCGGACCTGCCTCTCGAATTTGCCCCTCTTGAATTGTTCTGATAAGAGCAGTATCATGGCGAATAATCCAACCGCCAAGCTCACATTTAGGATCAAATCTCCGATGTTCATCTCGATCTCCTTTCTATTTATGAATGGGGCAGGTCCTTGTGGGCCACAATGATCTCTCGGCGTCGAGTTGCGATCTGATCGAGAACTCTAAACAGATCATCTGCGGGCACAAAACCTGGGATCGCCGTTATCCTTTCCCCCTCCGGGGTTAAAAATAGGAGGTAGGGGGGGTATTGAATCCCAAACCTTTGGGCATCTTCCCTATTTCTATCCAGGTCTATAGCAACTAGAACTATATCCTCCTTCAAGATCTTCGAAATCCTGGGGTCGGGATAGACCTCTGTATGGAGTTTCTCGCAAAACTTGCACCACGTAGCCCAGACATAGATCAGCATGGGCTTGTTCTCTTCCATTGCCGCTTTTTTCCCTGCCTCATAGGTATTGTACCACGTCATTCCCGAGATGTAAGTGTAGTTTTCGTCGCTGATCAAAGGCGCGGCTCTTGCAGAGTATAATATAAATAACGCCATTATGATCAATGCCGATATCGTGATCGCCTTCTTCTGCTCCATCTTAGACCCTTGGGATAAAACTTCTACTTTTGTTATAAATCTTTTGTCTATACCCTCCCTTCTTGATCTCGCTTTTTATGGAACCAGCTCCTATTCCCTTACCAGATATAACAGCACCGCCAGGGCGAGAAATTCAAATACGGACGCCATTGCGGGAAACAGCTCCTCTGGGCATAGACTCGAAATTCCGAAAACGGGGTATAAAACTGGACAAGATAAAATGGCATTTATCAGCAATATTAACGCGAATATCACGAGCCCCAATGTGAATTCCGAATGAATCTCCCTGTAACTCTGCCAGAAGATATAAATCAGGACTAGCAATAGGATGATGTTCCCAAGTGTAGCGGCTACATAGATCTGATGTATCATAATACAAGCACCCCTTTAATATTTAATCTACTTTTCCCCAAATTTCTCCCAAATCTCTTCAAATGTCGCATAATTGGCCTCCATGTCTTCGGAGAGGAAGTAGAGAGTAGCATATCGCTCGCCGGTGGCGATGATGATATTGTTATCCATCAGCACTTTAATGTGATGTTTAACGGTTTTGTAATCGAGACCAAGGAGCTCTGAAAGTTGATTGGCGTTGTATGGCTTTTCTTTTAAGGCCCGAATTATCCTTGCTCTAGTCGCACCGCCTCGAGTCCCCGCGATCAACCAATAGAGTATTCGCTTCATAAACCTCACGTGGTGTTCTCGATAAGGGTTATATACATTTTTGGATAGTTTAGATCACCTTATCCTTTCTTGATGTGTGAATTTACAATTTGATTTATCGTCAGTAAACTTTGAAATCATGATTCGCAAAATTGAGTCCTTCGACAGAAAACTTTAAATATATTTATGACAATTTTATCATATGAAAGAAA
>JBHIFP010000031.1:0-18235 GCA_046761145.1 Hydrothermarchaeales archaeon (SeqCode) | reverse complement strand
ATCTTTAGAGACTCTCCCAAGGGCCGTGCCCGAGATGACCATCTCGCCGTGTTCTTTTGTGTCGCCCCCTAGGATGGGGACTTCGTGTTCCCTGGCCGCGTCGTTTATGCCCTCGGAAAGTTCATGGATAAAATCATCGTCCAGATCTCTGGGCAGGCCCAGTGAGAAAAGCAGGCCCAGTGGCTGTGCCCCCATAGATGCGATGTCGCTGAGATTTATATTCACAACGTACTTCCCAACTTGCCGAGGGGTCATCTCTCTGGGGATGTGGGTTTTCTCGAAGACGATGTCGGTTGAGATTACCAGATGCTCTTTCTCATTCAAATCCAGAACACATGCATCGTCTCCTATCCCAACGATGACGTTTTTACCTTTATCTTTTCCATATTTTTTCGTTAAAATATCGACTACTTTCCGTTCGCCCAGATCAGAGAGTTTCATTTCCTCACCTCGATGTTGATCACCCTAGGTTACCCCAAGGAGGATACGCTTCAACATCCCATTACTCAATATTTCCGCTTCCTCGCCTTTATTATTTGTGACCTTTTTATCGGAAATTTTATACCGAACTGGATACAACTCTGAAACATCGGACTCCATCATCATCTTGACCCCTGGCGGGTAGAGGGTCTGCTTCAGTTCTGGGGCAAAGACATCGTATACCCCCGCCTCTCCAGTCTAGCCTTGAGGTATTCATAGTCGAGATCGGTCCAGCATCTATTCAGGAGGTTGGTTAACCACACCCATCCTGTCGTCTTGCCGGATGCCCTCGTGACCTATCTTTGAGGCCATAATATCCTTCAACGCATGCGGTTGGTACGGTCACTCCGCCACCTCAATCTCTATCTTCCCCTTCCCCGTCGGTATCAGACTCACAAAAGTCTCCTTCTTTATGCCCGTGTACTTTGCAATCTCGGGCGGTATCGTCACGACGAGCGAGTTCCCGGATCTCCTTACCTTGACTTTCCTTTCAATGCCAAAGAGTTTTATCTCCTTCGCCCTTTCCTCAATCTCACGCCAAGTCTCGTCCGTCAAGTATTCATCACCGCAACTCGTGCAGACGTGGCCTTCTCTAATCCCGAAGTCTACGCCAAAATATTCCACATGTATCGGCGCCTTCACGAGCCTGCCGCCGCACCGGCAAGGATAATGCAACACCTTCGAGCCATCTGCGTCTTTTTTCATCCTAACATCACCTTCACCGTGATGGGGTAAATCTTCCTTATGTCTCTGCCCCCTACTTCCTCATATACAATCGAATAATACCTGTATATCGCCTCGACGATATTTTCCCACTGTACCCTCTTTCTGCCCTTTGCGAGCGCCTCATAAAATTCATGCATTTGTTTAGCCTTCATATTTCTTCCTCTACATTTTTTCCTTCTTCTTTAACGAGCTCAATGATTCCCTCCTTATAGCGTCCTGTGCGGGAAATTTTTTCTATATACGAATCGAATTCTTTAAGGGCGATTTTTGCGGTGGACTGCTGTGTTGCATAATTGTTTGAAAAGCCGCTATTTCTCTTTTTTGTCGATTTAAGGCCAGAAAATGCTTTGGATGGGAAGCTTAAAAATGGACGATTATAACGCCATTTTATCCTTTTTAGGGTTGAATGGCCTCTTTTTGTTACGAGTCGTATGAGTTATGCAACATAGCACTGTGGCCGATAACTTTAATAGCAAACCTAACAATCCCCTAACCCTGAAATCTCTCCCCAAAGCAACCGAAATCTCCTCCTTTTTTGAACGAAAGTCGTCGTCTTCGGTGATTATGCCCTTAGCAGATATTTGATGCCACAATACGAGAATCTCTTCATCCCCTCTTTTAAGTTTAAACAACCGTATACTAATATTTGGTTTAGTCGGGGGTTTGGCTCTCTTTCTATACGGTCTGTTTCTTTTGAGCGAGGGCTCAAAAAGGCTGCAGGAGATCGTCTGAAGGAATTGCTGGAGAAGATCTAATACCCAAGAGAAACTCGAAATTAAAGACGCTCTTTCAGAAGAAATAGCATTGGAATTATTGAACGAGGAGGTAAGGTTGAGGAATTACTGATGATGTTAAAGTTGATCCCTTGATTGGTGATGCCAATGCCGATGGCAATTAAGGCTAAGATAGACAAATTCGGGAGGATCGTGATCCCGAAAGAAATCAGAGAGAGGAGAAGACTCGAAGACGAAGTTAAAATTATAGAAACCGAGAAGGGGGTGCAAATCCTTCCCGTGGACGATATTAAGAACGTGCTCGACAGGCTTTATTCAGAAAAATTGAAGGTGGATTGGAAAAAAGCGACCGCGCTTTCTCTTGCCGGAGAGAACAAAGACGAGTACTGGTTGTGACATCATGCCTGTCAAAAAAATGCTCGATTCAAATTTAGTGATATACTCGCTTCTCGACGGGCATCCGTTATCGCGGAAGTGCGAAGAATTCATCAAAAGGAGCATGGAGAATATCACATGGGTAACCACGCCTGTAACCTTCTTCGAGAGCTATTTTATCCTGAAAAAAGCCTACGGTTGCGATGAAGAGCAGGTCGTTGAAAAGATAGACGCTTTATTAAAATTGCCGATGGAAGTCCGGCCTATTACGAGAGAAGATGTGCTGCCTGCTTTAAGAACGTGCTCGAAATTCAATCTGCACATAAACGACGGGCTTTTGTACAATTTAGCGCTGAGCGCTGGAATTTCTTCCCTAGCAACAGATGATGAAAATCTGATGAAGGTTTGTTCTGAATCTGGGATAAGCGTTGAAACGGCAATAACTCCTAGAGACCGAGAGGAACTAGTAGAATGGGAAAGGGAGAATCTGCCTGAGAAAGGTCTACCCAGAATACTTTTGGGTGTGTATAACTGGCTTAATGTGCAAGACGCCGAGATGGCCCATAAATTCGAGGAAGAGACCAACTACTTCAAAAAACTGCCTTGAGGGCGGGAGCGTTTCGGATGTTAGATTATTGGTTGTGTTTCGTCTTTGGGTAAAGTTTACCTGCTGCAAAGTTTATGGCTCGACGGAATTAAAACTATTCCAATCGCCGCTGTGTCAGCCGGGAAAAGAGGAACATTGGAATTGAAAATTCTGCTGGCGAGCTACTGGCCTTCATAGACTCCGATGCATATCCTCGTAAAGACTGGCTGAAAAATGCTGTCAAGTATTTTAGTAATCCAGAAATCGCTGCAGTTGGCGGTCCAGGTTTAACACCCGAAGAGGACAATACACTTCAAAAGCCAGCGGATACGTGCTTTCCTCCCCCGTGGTAGGCGCACTCTCCAACGGATATAAGGCAAACGGGGCATGCGAGTCAGAAGACCTTCACTCCTGCAATTTCATAGTTCGCAGAGACGTTCTAGAAAAAGTTAGGTGGGATGAGAAATACTGGTCTGGCGAGGCTACGTTGATGTGCCTTGGAATGAAGAAGCTGGGGAAGAAGATGGTAGAAGCGCCCGATGTGGTTTATCATCATAGAAGGTCCCTCTTTATCCCCCACCTTAAACAGGTCTCGCGATTTGGCATGCATCGCGGCTTTTCTTTGGAAAGAGATTCCCAGAGATGTCTCTTAGGCCCGTTTATTTCTTGCCCTCCGACTTTCTCGAAGAGGTGTGAAGATGGCGAAGGAGATAAAGAGATAGAGGTATAATAATGTATGGGCGGAAACAACTATAGGATTTCCAATATACTTTATATTGGCAAAATTGTTTTAATGGTATGGTGATTAAAAAATGGAAAAAACCGTATCTGTGGATGAGCAAGGAAGGATCTACCTGCCGAAGAGCATTAGAGATAAAGTCCAGATAGAATCCGGCGCGATTCTGGATGTCAGCGTGAAGGACAGAAAAATCATCCTTGGGCCACACAAAAGCATTGTTAGAGAATCCAAGGGCATTTTCAGAACAAAAAAGCCCATAGAAGACATCGACAGACTTGCGGAAGAGGCGACCTATGAAGAGGTGGCAAAGGACCTATGAAATATATTGATGTCAATGTCTTCGTCTACTGGCTCAATGCCCATCCAGAATTTGGGGAGACTGCAACCAGTATCATCGAGAGGATAGAGTCCGGGGAGAAGGCGGTGACATCATCGCTTACCCCTTGGCTTCTCCATGCGGCATTCAAAAAAACTGGGGCAAAAGGGTACTCTCACAGCCTGCTAATGGAAAGGCTTTCCAAGATCATGAACCTGCATTTTGCTCCTCTAGATGTTGATGTCTACAGGAAGGCGTCCACCCTTTCAGACAAGTACCGCCTTGACTTTGAAGACGCCATTCATCTTGCAGTTGCCCTTGATTACAGCACGGACGCCATCTATTCCAATGATGAGGACTTCGAGAGAGCGCCTATAAAGAGGGTGTTTGAATGACATGTGATTCCGTATCTTTGCAGGAGACTCCAGTCCAGCATCTCGTGTGGGCATAGTGCTGGAGCGCCTGCCAGATATCCTTTATGCAAGCATAACCGGCAGTCCCCTCGGTACAAATAAGGGCAACTACTCAGAACAAGAATCTCTATCCATGCCTTCAGTGCATCTTGGCTTACATACACATACCTTTTGCGTAATCAACTGAGCTCTGATTGAAAAAGTTATGGTGTAAATCCATTCATCACCTTTTGATATAGGAACTTTTATACCGGCCGGCTTTTTAATTGATTACGATGCTAATATTTATAGGTCTGGGCTTGCACGACGAGAAGGACATCACCTTAAAAGGTCTAGAAGAAGCACGATCCTGCGATAAACTGTTTGCGGAGTTTTATACGAGTGCTCTGGCAGGGGCTGGGGTTGAGAAGATTTCGGCGTTGACCGGCAGAGATATCGAGACCCTTGGTAGAAGGGATATCGAAGAAGATGCTGAAGATGGGATTTTGAAATTGGCCAAATCGAAGAAAGTAGGCCTTCTGGTCGCTGGCGACCCCCTGATCTCAACGACGCATGTGCAGTTGAGGTTACAAGCGAAGGAACTCGGCATCGAGACCAGGGTTGTTCACAACGCATCGATATACTCCGCTTCCGCTTCAATCTCCGGATTGCAGAACTACAAATTCGGCAGGTCCGCAAGCGTCCCTTTCCCTCAAAAAGGATTTCTTCCGGAGACGCCCTATGACGTGGTGAAAGAGAACGGGCTGAGGGGTTTGCATACTCTCCTATTCCTCGATATCAGGGTCGATAGAGGGCAGCGATTGATGACCGCCAATGAGGCCATGGAGATACTCTTGGATATAGAAAAGAAGAGGGGGGAAGGGGTTTTTACTGAGGAAACGTTGTGCGTCGTTTTGGGAAATGTCGGGGCGTTTGAATGCGTCTTGAAGGCCGGAAAGGTCAAAGAACTGATAGATCAAGATTTCGGTCCCACACCTCACAGCTTAATCGTCCCCGGAGAGTTGCACTTTATGGAGGAAGAGTATTTGAACGAATTTGCCGGATTGGATTCTGCACCTGCAAAGAACTGAGAATGCGCCCCTACGATATTAGGATTTAGGAGGGCGATATAGAGAAGAAAGGGAGACTCCAACAAAGGTTAAAAAAGTGAAAGAACATCATAAGGTTGGCCAAAGGCATCGTCGATAAAAGACAACTTTGGTCGATGGTGAGGAAGCACCCCCGACTTATCAGTTCTTGCTTATAGCTCAGATTCCGGGGATATCGATAACTTCGAAGTAAAGGTCGTATTTTTGCGCCTTTTACATATTTTAAGTTCGAAAAGCCTTTTAAATATCTATCTCCATCCATAACAAGGTTGGTTTTTTCATCAAATAAAAATTGTTTCTTTCTAGGGGAAAGAAAAGTTTTCAAAAAACTTTATATTGGAGTAGTTATACTCGCAAAGATGTAAACGGTGAGTAACCATTCACGGCGAAAGATTTATATATATTCGTGTGAAAAAAGCTAGCTATTGATGATAATGAGAGTAGGAGGAGAGTTAAATGGCGAGTAGGACCCCTATGTTGATGTTGATGGCTATAGTGGTGTTGGGGATATATGTATTGCCTTCCGTTACTGCTCGTTTTGCGGGTTCCCACACTATGGAAGTGAACAACGCTACAAAGATCAGGGGTTTGGCGTGCGAAAAGTGCCACGTTTATATTATAGACGAACTAACTGCCACGAGCTTTTCAAATGATGTAGTTACCACCCACATACTTGCGGCCAATAGATCCGCGTACGTCAACTCAACAGGGATTCTAAATATTACTACAGATGGTAAGGCTTTGGCCATAGCGAACAGGAGCGCATGTTTGTTGTGCCACTTAGAATCGAATGCTCCAGGAGCGGGGAGTGTCAATCAAACACATACTAGGGTAGTTATTAGGGTCTGTACAGACGATTTGTGTCATGGCTCACCAGCTACAAAGAGTATTAGTGGTGCTACTCAATGGAACAGCACCAAGCTAAACATAACCGAAAAATTGACCAAGGATGCGGATGTGCATAGCAAGTTTTTCAATCCGCTAAATGATACGCAGAGCTCTTATGGGAGTCAAGCGGGTACCAATTACACCAAGGGCTTCTTTGCGTGTCTGGCCTGCCACACCCACCTTGGACTGACCTTCAACCTCAGCAGACCGATTATGATCGGACTCAACTTCACAACCAATGTAGTGGATGGCGAAAACATGACCGGATTCACCTTCCAGAGTCAATGGATAAATACCTCAAGGAATGCCACTGTCTCCAGAAAGTTGCCCGGTATATCCATTTGGGAATAGACCATAGAGACCAAAAATGACCTCTGAGTCGATTTCAGAGGTTGTCTTTCTTTTTTTTTAATCGGTCAATTATTCCGTCCATGGGAGTACATGGAAGCGGTTGGGAGAGTCATAATATGAGGATGATTATACTGGCATGTATAATATTCTTGGTGGTTGTAGGGGGCGCATATGCGGATTATGACGACCCCTCAGTACACCCGGGTGCGCTGAGGTGCTGGCCCTGCCATGTCAGGTTTTCTTATAAGCAACCCTATGCAGAAAACCTAACCGCACCTGTAAGGAACAACGACGTGCTCCAATTCCGAGCCTGTGCTAAAGAAGCCTGCCACGATTCAAGACCCGGTGTCCGTAGCCTCTGGGGAGGCAAGAGATATGGAATCCACGTGAATTCCAGAGTCTGCAAAAACTGCCACGCGGCCATAAATGGCACCTATGATATACACACCATACATCTCAAACCAGAAAGTATCCTCGCAAATATCCCCCAAGATCTTGTGCTATATGAAAATTATAATTGGACACTCCCACAAGAAGTTATCTCAGATTTAGTTAGGCCTCCGGTCGACTGCAACACCTGCCACTGGACCCCGGAAGGCTATAACTCCCCTCTCGCAAGTGTCCCTCCATACGAAGAGCTGTATATAGCGGGGTCTGCACTCAAGAATACCTCCATCAGAAAACCTCCATGGAATAAAGACTGCGGCTATTGTCACCCAAGCGCCAGAGGCGCCGAAAGGCTACATGACGTGCACATGCCGGTCATATTAAAAGCCTGCCCCATCTGCCACTCTCCCGTGATGCTCACCCGACCGGATCTCGTCTCCGCGATATCCGGCAGACCTCTTCCAGGTATAGAAGAAGAGAAAGGAGTCACGAAAGCTGGGAAGGCCATAAGAAAAGTTAGAAGGACGATGCCGGGTAGAGAGCTGTCCAACTTCTTCGAGAAGATAGCCGAGTACATGCTGGCGATCTTCTATGCCATGAAATGATGCCCCATGTATAAAATGATGAAAACGTTCGCGAAAAGAGCGAATATTTATATGTTTCCGGGCATAATCCACGATATACGAAGGTGAGGAAAGGTGGCGCTTCAATACCAGTATCAGTACCAATACCAGTACCAATATCAACTGCAGTACCAATACCAGTCCTTTTACCAGATGCTCCACGATGTCCCGTACAAGGTCCCCCTCATCTCGTTGGCTGTGGCTGTACTGCCCTTTGTCGTCTATTACATCCTGGAGAGGCCGGAGTCCCCTCTTGCCAGGATGATCACCTCCCCCTATCGGGTCTTCTCTTCGATCAGGGGATACTATGAAGAAAAAAAATTCAGGGATAGGGTCAAATACGAATACGATTACATCTCGAGGAAGAAGGAGGGGCTTGGCAAGAGAATGGCGCCTTTGGCCGGATTTGTATTGACGGCGCTCCTTGCCTTCTTTATCATCAAAAGGTTGATCTTTTTGGGGTTGGTGGTCTCGGGTTCGATGATGCCGACTCTGATGCCTGCCGACCTGGTATTATTTGAAGCACTGACCCTGTATAAGATAGATCCAGGGGACATAATCACTTTTACGCCTCCCGGAGGAGTGACCCCCATAGTGCACAGAGTTGTAAGCGTTGATGGAGGTATCAGGACGATGGGGGACAATGTAGGCACGATCGATGAATGGGTCCTCGCGAGGGAAGACATCGATGGCAAGGCCATGAAGATCAACGGAAGGCCCATCGTTATAAAAAAGATCGGCTGGTATTTCATGCCGCTGAGGAGGACGTATATACCGGGATCCGAACCCAGGTATGAACTCGTCAAGGACATAGTTCAAACCGCGCATGAGGAAGGACCGATCGTCCTCGTTATAATTCTGTTGCTCATGGTGGTGGGAAGTTTTGGGAAGAAGAAGTATCGTTATGAGATCCCCACCTAATAGGGAACTCGAGATCTGTTTTGGGGTGATCTCGAAGAGCGGGTGTGAAACTTTCTCGTGAAAAAGTAGAGAGATAAAGGAAGATCAAGATTGGTCATCGCTGAGTAGATCAAATCGTTGTGCAAAGATATTTAAAAATTGATGATCATCGGTTATAAAAAGAAACTATTAAACATATAAAATAAAGATGCGTGATTCGATGGCGAAAAAAAGGCGTCAAAGGTTGTGGGAACTCCCCCCCGAGGAGCACGCGGTAGGGGTATATGTGGGTTTGGTGTTGGGCGGCGTAGTTTTGGCTATCGGCACGGTGATAATATTCCTGGACCTATTGGTTTTATTCCAAGAACAAGGTTTTATCTTCACCCCTCTCGTCCTATTCCGCCTCTTGCTCCTCATGATCGCCGCCTATGCATCGATGGCGTGCTTCTCTGGGCTATTCCGGATGATGAGCCTCCAGAGGATGCAGGTCAAGAAGGTCGACAAAGAGTTCAAAAATTTCGTGATGTACGCAAGGCCGCTGGTGGAAGAGGTGATAAAACAGAGGGTGATCGGCGAAAAAATCTCGGAAAAATTGGATCGGGTCGGCAGGGCTAGGGAGATCAGCGGGGAAGGAGTGGGCATTGTGAAGGTAGAGCCCCGGGCCACAAGATGGGCCGAATTTCTGGTTTTGGTGGCGATCCTGGGGAATATCTCCGTCGCGATCTTCTTGTATCTACTGGAATATCCGTGGGGGTATGTCCCCTATAGTATTATCGTCCTGGCAGTCGCGTGGTGGCTCGTGATGGCAAATTTCTTCGGTCTACTTGGCGACAGTAGATCGTATTACCTCCCGGCAGCGTTTATATTGATCATGCCGACCTTATCGATCGTCCTGCGGACATATATGCTGGACTTCCAGGTTTTGGCGACCGTCTTCTTCATCATGCTCATCTACGTGCTGGCCATGTATGTTCATTTTTCGTACTTGGCAACCGGGAAAATTCCTGATTTTGTGCCCGGTCCCTCGAGTTTGAAGAAACCTAGAGGGAGGGTGGTGAGAAAAAAGGAGGTACCCTCGAAATTGAAGAGGTTCTTGCCACCTGAAGAGACCGAGGAATTCGAGGAAGAGTACTGACAAAAAAGATATTTATACTATTTTTCCATACCTTAGATGAGGCGAGCCAATGCCCCAGACGAGGTTTAAAGAACTGTTGGGTATATACCAACAAGCGCTCAGACATTATTGCAGTAAATTGGGATGGAACTATAGTAAGTTCACTACGAGTATAAGCGATGAGGGGATCTCCCATCCAGACCTATACCTCGAAGATCCGAATATCGATATAATCGAGAGGCTCACTCAGTTTTTGGATCCGACAAACCAGAGCTCGGTATTCATAATCTGGGACGATGTCGGGATGGGGAAGAGCTCCATAAGGGATTTTGTCAGCCGCTCCCTCAACGAATTGAACAACTATCATACGGTATTGATCACAGACCCGAGGCTGACGTCCCTTCAGATCCTTCGATTGATAGCGCAGGAGATAGATGCGGAGTCGGTGACGTGGAACGACCGTGGAAAGGTGAAGAATGCCCTTTGGGGCAGGTTATGGGAGATCGCTGAGAAGGGCATCAACCTTATAGTATGGGTGGATGAGGCAGAGAAGATCACCAAGGAGATAATATCGGAGCTCAGGGCCTTGAGCGACCTCAAGACAGAGGACGGTGCAAAGGCGTGCAAATTGATCCTGTCCGGTACCCCCTCCTTGATGCAAAAGATAGAGAGGTATGTCAAATCCGATCCAGAAGATGCCGCGGCATTTGAGGACAGGGCGAGCCTCAATACCTTTAGATTGAATAAGTGGTCTTCCGTGGATATCTACAACTATTGGGGGCTTTTGGCAGATTATTGTGGAGGCGCCAACCCGTTTTCGCGAGATGCCGCGGAGACCATTCTCCAGATCAGCGACGGGAAACCCAGAACTGTGGCACAGCTGACCAAGCTTTCATTCCACATAAAGGCCCTCGAATTGCTCGACGGGAAAAGTGCGGATATGGAGATAAACTCGGAACATATTCTCAAGGCCTTGAGAGAGCAGCTGAGTGAGGAAAATGCGTAAAAAACATTACCTAGTCGAGAAATTGCGAAGGATGTCGCGGTCCGATAAAGGCGAGCCGGATTTAAAGAGAAAGAGTTTGGGAGACAAGTTGGATAAGAGGAGGGAACGTTTATATTCTAGAATACCCGAAAAACCCCAGCCCAAGATAATGGATTTCGCGATTCCGGAATCGAGAATAAAAGAGTTCTTCAGGGTTGAAACCTCTAAGAGGGATGGGGAACTGGTCCAAACCCTCTCCTCTATAGACGACCCGAGAAAGAAGGTGAAATGGACAGTGATAGAAGATCCTTTGGGATGGGAATTCGATGATGTAAGGGGGGAAGGGCTTTCCAAGATAAAGGATTACCCCCCAGTATACGCCCTTGAAACCGAGGGGGGGGCCTTGATGATTTCACATCTCGGGAGGTTTACATTTACCATAGGGGGCAGCTACGTCACTTCAAAGGAACTGGTGAGGGTCTTCGGAATCGGGTTAGAGCATGCCATGAAATTCGATGTAGGGATCTCCCCATTGGAGAGGGAGTTGGAAGAGGCCAGCAAGAGGGTAAAAGAGCTGAGAAGGGAGATAGAAAAAAAAGAGGCAAGACTCGTGATCCTCGCAAGTAAAGCCTCCAAGATCGATGAGTTAGAAGAGGATATGGAGGAGAAGGAAAGGAACATAATATCCAAAAGTTCTGAGATAGAGAAGCTAAAAGAAAAGACCGCAAAGCTAAAGTCCGATATCTTCTACTTCAAAAATGTCGTAGATGAATATAAATCATCGGTCAAGGAGAAGGATATAACGATAGCACGCCAGAGAGAAAAGATAGAAGATCTCAATAGGGAATTGGACAAGATCAAGACTGAAAGGAGGGGGATATTGGAGGAGATCGATAAACTGAAAAGAGAGTTGGAAGAGAAAGAGAAGATCATGGGCTCTAAAAGCTCCAGGGCAGAGTAGCCAAAAGGAGACCGAATATTTTTTGAATTTATCGGGAACCCCCTTTCGCTGCGAAGAACGGCCTTAATTTTTGAAAATTGATCGCGAACTCTGTCTACCTTATTTTATCATAAAAGATCATAAGTCACCCTCGCTGCTTTCGTATTGCCCTTTGCATATATTGAATGCCCCTTTTTGATGCTGGTCGAGAAATTGCCCATGGGGGAAAAGTTCTTTATATCCTCAGGAAAAACAATGTGTGGTATCATGAGATCGGATGAAATGGTCGAGGTAGAGAGGAGGTATATAGCAGATACGTATGGAAGGCAGCCCATAGCCCTAGTTGAAGGTAGAGGTGCCCTCGTGAGGGATTCAGATGGGAAGGAGTATATCGACTGCTTCGCTGGATTGGCGGTGCTCAACGTAGGACACTCCCACCCGAAAGTTGTCAAGGCCATCTGTGATCAAGCCGAAAAGATCATGCACACCTCCAACCTGTACTATATCCTCCCGCAGTTAGAGCTCGCCAAACTTCTGTTCGAGGTCTCTGGAGGGTTCAAATCATTCTTCTGCAACAGCGGGGCAGAGGCCAACGAGGCGGCCATAAAACTCGTGAGGAAGTACACCGGAAAAAGCGAGATCATAGCCGCAAAAAATTCCTTCCATGGTAGGACCATCCTAACCCTCAGTGCCACCGGGCAGGAGAGGTATAAAAAGGGATTCGAACCCCTTTGCAGAGAGTTCAAACACGTCAAATTTGACGACGTGGGCGAGATACAAGAGAATATCACGAGCGATACCGCGGCAATTTTTCTCGAACCCATCCAAGGAGAAGGGGGGGTCGTTGTCCCAAAAGACGGCTATTTGAAAGAGGTGCGAAAACTCTGCGACGGCCATGATATCCTCTTTGTATTGGACGAGGTCCAGACCGGCTTTGGTAGGGTGGGGGAGATGTTCGCATGGCAGCTCTTTGATGCCAAGCCCGATATCTTTGCCGTAGCAAAAGCCATGGCTGGAGGATTTCCCATGGGGGCTATGTTGGCTAGACCCGAGATTATGGACGCCTTCGAGAGAGGCGACCACGCCTCGACCTTCGGCGGAACCCATATAGCATGTGCCGCTGCAAAGGCCTCCATCGAAGCCCTGTTAGAAGAAAACTTGATCGAAAGGTCTAGGGATCTGGGCAGATACTTCATGGCGGAGTTGGTAAAACTGAAAGATGAGTACGGCTTCATCAAGGATGTGAGGGGCAAGGGATTGATGATCGGGATGGAGTTGGACTTCGAGGGCTCCGATATCGTGGATAAAGTTAGAAGGAAAGGGGTCCTAATAAACTGTACAAGCGAGAATGTGTTGAGGTTCCTGCCGCCGTTGGTAATTGAGAAGGAACAATTGAGAAGGGTAGTCGGAGTCTTGGATGAGGTCTTCGGAGGCATGTGATGCTCGAAAAACTTGTAAAAGAGGGCACAAGGGAGATACCCCCCTACCTGCCCGGCAGATCGAGGGAGGAGATCGCCGAGGAGTATTCGTTGGATGAGAACGAGATCATAAAACTCGCCTCCAACGAAAATCCACTCGGGCCTTCGCCCATCGCCATTGATGAGATTAAAAAGTCCCTGAGCGAGATCTCCACTTACCCAGATCCCACGGCAACCGAGCTAAGGACCAAGATCTCCAAATATCTCGACCTCGACGAGGAGTCGGTCGTGGTAGGCAACGGATCTGATGAGATTATGGAACTGGTCTTCAAGACCTTTTTAAATCCGGGAGAGGAAGTTGTCATCCCGATCCCGACCTTTCCATTGTACGAAAACCTGACAAAGGCATATTCCGGCATTCCCGTCCTTATCCCCCAGGACAAAGGGTTTCAATTCGACGTCGACAAGATCTTGGAGAAGATAAATAAAAAAACAAAACTCGTCTTCATATGCTCCCCAAATAACCCCACGGGGAGCGTTATTTTGGAGGAAGATTTGAGGAAGATTCTGAAAGAAGAGCTCGTCGTTATTCTGGATGAGGCATATGTGGAGTTTGCCGATAGATCCCTAGCTGGGTTGGTAAGAGAATACGAGAATCTCGTCGTGCTCAGGACCTTTTCCAAGGCATTTGGATTGGCGGGTTTAAGGGTCGGTTATGGCCTTGCCGACAAGCGAATTATCGATTATTTTCTCAGGGTAAAGCTACCATTCAACGTCAATATCTTGGCACTGCGAGCAGCTGCTGGGGCCTTGGAAGACCGAAGATTCTTGGAAGAGAGCATTAAAACCGCAAAGGAAGGCAGGGAATTTTTGTTCGAAGAACTCTCCAAAATCGATCGCGTTAAAGTCCATCCATCGAAGTCAAACTTCCTACTGATAAGGCTCGAACTCCAAAAGACGTCGAAGGAGGTGACTGAGGATCTATTTAAGAGGGGAATAATAGTAAGGGACTGCGCCCATTTCAAGGGTTTGGATGGAGAATTCATAAGAGTTAGCGTGGGCACCATGGAAGATAATCGGAGATTTCTCGAGTGTCTAAAAGAGGTTCTGGATTGATGCTGCACCTTTTTTTACAACGCCGTCGTTGATGCTTGGCTCAAAAAACTGAGGAGATCGAAGTTTAGGAAGGAAGTATCGATTTCGCTCCGTTTATTTGAGAATTAAGATGGGTAGAGCGCCAAGAGAATCCCACTCTATTTCACCAATATCACGCGCTCTATGGAGATTATGTCCGGTTTTTTAACGGTTGACTTGAACTCCCCCCTCTCTACCTCGAGTTCTAGGAGGTTGTTTTCAGAATCTACCTTAGCTTCCACCACATAGCCCAAAAAATCCCCCCTCTCGGTATAGACCTCTTTTCCTATCGAGGGATGTCTCCTCGTTCTCTCCTCTTTGACCAAGATTACGTCGTCTCCGGCCACGACGTCTTCTTCCAATATCTCCTCTTCACCCTCCTCTTCGTCGACGACAAAGGATTCTACTTCCCCCTCCACCATCCTGACCTTCTTCAGGCCTCCAACGAATTTGCCCATCTCGGTATAAACTTCGTATTCGGGGACATTTATGAGCTTTTCGTCCACGAGGAGGAGAGCAGCGCCACTCAGTATCAATGCTAGGGTAGGGATCCAGAGCACGACGACTATGGACCAGATAGTACCCCAACCAAGGGGTGGCTGGATGGATGGGGTAAATAGGGCTTTTACCATCTTATAGAACTCTATTGGAACGACTGCGAAGATAAGACCCAAGATTATATTGACCGCTCCGATAACTCGTATCGCCCTCATCTTAAACCATTTTGATGTCTATCCTATCGGTATAAATATTTAACGCGATCTGGACAAATTGCTACTTTATGAGGCTCTCGACCAAAAAGCGATGATAAGATTGTATATGGGCCTTTGGAGGAATAATCTCCTTTAAAGACGCCCCTACGTTAGCAAAGTGGAAAGGTGCTTGATGCGTTTTACCATGTTGGGGTGGGTGCTCAAGATCTCCATCAGCTTGTCACTCGTGCTGATACTGACCCTCTTGCTCCTCAGGGCTTCTAGTTCATCAGGATCGATGGTCCCGCTCATATCGAGGTCTATATCTCGTAGCTCCATTATGTCATGGCTGGCTCTGGAAGGGTCGTTGGCAAAGAACGCCTTCATGCCTTCCATCTGCTTCAACTCCCTCTTTGAGACCTTGGCGCTGCCATATACCAGCTTGTATAAAGCTGTGGCGAGGTAGTTGGGTGCGTTCCCCAACTCGACGCTGCCTTTATCTGCGTAGTACTCCCTGATCCTCGAGCCGTATAGCACCAGAAGGTTGGTGATGAAGTAGAGCACGAATGCCACTATGCCTATCAATACGGTGTTGTCCCTATCCTCTCTTCCACCGGACCATATCATGCTCCAAGCGATGTACCAACAGATCATCGGCACTACGCTGAGCATCGTGATTATCGCAACGTCTCTATGTTTGAGGTGGGAGATCTCATGACCCAAGACGGCGTTGAGCTCATCTTTGCTCAATAGCTGCATGATCTGCTCCGTAACGCAGACCCTACCATCGCTCTTCCACCTCCCAAAAGCGAAGGCATTTGGTATCGGCGCCTGAGAAACGGCCACCCTTGGTTTTGGTATGTTGGCCTCGCTCGCCAACTCCGCAACCATTTCGTGGAGCTCGGGATATTCGTCCTCTGAGACGTATCTCACCCTCATGGAGAGCTCCACCATCTTTGGGCCCAGCATGTACTGTATGAGGAGGATGACCGATGCCAAGATGGCATAGAACCAGAATGCCCCAATCCCCATGCTGAAGGCGACGACCGATACGATGGCGTATACTATCGCGAACATTATCGCCACCAAGAAGTACAATCTAAGTTGTAACCACATCTTCAATCACCTCTCCTTGCGTCCAACTCATCATAGTAAGGCTTGATATCGATTATTGGGGTGCCGTCGATGGCATCTAGACCTTCTATCTCCAAGGTATTTCCATCAATTTTCACAACCTTAACAACGGAAATTCCTATTGGATTTGCTCTCTTTTGGTTCGGCACCGCGGGGCGCGTCAGATAAATCACGAACAATTTTTCGAACCTCTCGACGCCTTCCAATGCCTCGGAATATTCGTCGAAGATGACGATCCTCGATATCCCTTCTCTTCCAAAGCCCTGCTTGGGGGTATTCTCCGATGTATGCGTAGATCTTACGATGCCTATGGGCACGAGATCAAAAGAAGTCTTCGCTCCAGTCGATCTTTCCTGGTTCGAATTCGTCTGTCTTCCCTCCTACGATATCGATGATGGTATCGACGACCTCGCCGGTTTTTCTCTTTGTGGTGTCTATCTCATACACGTTTTCATGTCTTTCTAGGCTCTCGATCAAGCATACGTCCAAGGCCTCTGCCTCGAGGTTTTCTTGGACCTTCTTCTCGTCGAAGCCTTTGGACTCCAGCCTCTTCTTCAGCTCCATCGGATCGCTCCTGAGGACGATGACGATGTCGCCAAATGGGAGTAAATGCGATAGGTGCCCCTCTATTACCATATCCCCCACTATCATATCCCCTATCTTGTTTGATAGCTTCTCCATGTCTACTATCTTGCTCCCTCTCTCCTCATCCACTCCTATGTATATGCCCTCAATGGCGCCGATCTGAATCAATTTGGCGTCGATTTTCTTGGATAAAATCTTGGCAACTGCGGTCTTCCCTGTCCCCGGGGTCCCAGTTATAAGGATTATCATCCGACCACGGTCAAGATTCGTCTCCTTCTTTCAATGCGTGCCTCTGATACCCCATGCTCTCCAGATCCCTATATATCATGGTCCTCGAGACCCCAAAGACGTCGGCGACCCTTGCGACGTTTATCGTGGAGGCGTCGTTGTTGAACAGCTCCAAGGCCTTCTTGATCCTCTTCCTCCTGACGGTTGCGCCGTGGGCCTCCTCAAGGACATCCTCATTTATCGCCGCTACTATCGTCGTGTAGACCCTCCCTGGCAGGGGGCTGACGATGGACTTTACGAAGACGTCGGAGATCTTGCCCTCCTTCTCCTTCATGAGCTCGTTCAATTTGGCCTCTGCCTTCTTCATGGAATGCTCTCGGCTCCACCCTTTCTCATTCACGCCGACTATCTCCTTGTGGAAAGGCTCGTCCCCATTTATCGCGAGGGTTATGGTGACACATGCTCCAGAAGGTCCGGCAGAAATCTCGCACTGTGTCTTCGTTATTACACCATCGATGGTCTTGAGTTCTTCATTCAGCTCCTCTACCATGCCTTCCAACGCGTGCCCCACATCGCTCTCGCTTTTGGATTTGCTGATGATCTTCATGGAGCTCTGATACCTCCTTAACCGGTATCTTTCTCGCTATTTATTTCTCCAATGGTATATATCTTTCTTTTTGTAACCTTTAACTTATATATCTTTGACCCAAAATTAGCTTGCGCGGTGAGAACGTGATAAAGGTATTGTCGTGTTCAATTCTATTACTTTACGCCTCAATCCTGGACTGGAGGTATAGGGAGATAGACGACAAAGCATGGCTTTCGATGCTCCTCCTCGGTCTCCTTTTTCTGATCTATGACTTTTTCAAACTGAGAGATGCCTCCTTGATCGTCCTATTCTCTATTTCCGTCGGTATTGCCGTTCCGATTGCGGCCCTTTTGAGTTACCTGAAGGTGATGGGAGGGGGGGATGCGAAAATTCTGGTTGGAATCGCCGCCCTCATTCCGACTTTGAACTACTCCACCGTCACCGTTTTCCCCTTCTTCATGCTGGGCGTCTTCTTCGGAAATGCCGTCCCGATCGGTGCGCTTCTCCCCCTTGTCTTCTTCACGATCAACTTGAAACACCTGCCAGAAGTCGGATCCCTCAAAGGATTTTTGGCGTTATTTTTGGGTTATGAAAAGGAGGCATCTCGGGTGGGAAAATTCGAGGCGTTGTTGGGGAGGAATGGTAACTATACCCTTCTCGTCAAAAAAGATGAGCTCGGCAAGAAGATCGAGGGGGGAGGGAAGGTCTGGGTAACGCCGGCCATACCATTTGTCATTCTGATAACGATCGGGTTTGTAATCTCGGTTGTATATGGCGATCTACTGAGCTACATCCTATTGAGTTATTTTT
>JBHIFP010000030.1:0-19770 GCA_046761145.1 Hydrothermarchaeales archaeon (SeqCode) | reverse complement strand
GAAGAGGCGATGGACTGGATCTTGGAGTACAGGCCCAGGGATATCATAATAGTGGGAGGGCCCAAAGCGGTCTCGAAAGAGGTCGAGGCGAGACTTGCTACAAAAGGCAATGTGGTCAGGATTTATGGGGAGACGAGGATTGAGACGGCACTTGCCTTGGCCGAGGACCTACATGCAGAAGAATGGAAGTACCGGGTGATAGTCATAACGGATTATGAAAAACCAGAGGTAGACGCTGCATTGATGGCTTATCACTTCGATGCCCCCTTACTCTATGTAAAGTCAACCGGCCTATCTCCGGAGGTTAGAGATTTCATCATCGAGCACAAAGAGACGATATACGGACCCACAAAGGTAGTGCTTATGGGCATAGATCCAAAAGTTGCTTCGGAAATAAATGAGATACTCGAATAGCCTTTTGGTATATCGCAAATGTCTATTTTGTGTAACAGAGAAAGCAGGCTACTTCTTCTGCAAATAGTCCTGAATGGCCCCATAAAGGGCCCGCTCGGCCAGGCTGGGAGCATACGCCTTTATTGGGGGAAGACCACCCAACCCTTCCTCCACCTCTCCCCTGCTTAACTTCAATGCCTCATCGATCGTCTTCCCTTTGACCAGCTCTGTCAGCATGCTACTACTCGCTATCAAGCCTGCACATCCCATGCTCTCGAACTTTATGTCAGATATGACGTTATCCTCTACTCTTAGGTATATGTACACCGAATCGCCACAGCTCGGCTCTATGGCCACCCCCTTGCCATCAGGGTTTTTGAGAACGCCGAGATTTCTCGGATTTCTAAAGTGATCTATGGCCTTTTCCGAATACATATCGAACCCACAACTTGCAGGGAAATTAACGAGTACAGAGTATATTAATCCTTTTGCCGAATCGTTTCTTTACCCCCAATCCCCTACAATATACAAGAAGGGACAAAATCCCAGATAACAATAAATATTTTCCTTTTCAATTTTGAGTTGAACTCTGATCTAGCCAATCCTAGAGAGATATTCAGACAAACAATCTGCGCGTGTTATTTTGGTTCACAGCCACCGAGTGGATATCTTTTCCTTTCCAATGATGTGGAAAGGGGGGAGAGGGAGCCTGGAGACGATTTAAAAAGAGTTTAACATGTCTCACAGGCGATATTGCGTCTACCAATGGTGGTCATATAAACCTTTCTCTTATCTCCTCCAGGACCTCTTGGGGATCCCGAACCACCTTGGCCCCTAACTCTCTCAATTTTTTCAAATACTTCTCCGCCTCTTCATTCTCATAGCCGTAGCCGATCTCCTTCGCACCCTCGATGATCAATAGTGAAATGCCGTCCTCCAAGGCCTTTTTCGACGCATCTAGATTCAACATGTTCCCCTCGCCAAAAGGCGGGCTGGTGAGCACCACAACATCGGTTTTTTCGATGAGTTCTAGATTGGCTTTATGAGACTCCATAGATATCGGAGAAAAAGGAGCTTCGCTGACGACTGGAATACCCAAAGATTGTGCCGTCTCGTGATCGGTGTCGAGGACATTGAGGACGCCCGCTGTCAATTGGTAGCCCTCGTTTGAGAGTAGGTTCATCAGATGGGAACCCGTCCCAGCTCCACTTATAATGTGTATCTTGACGCCTTTCTTCGGGGTTACTTTTACTTTGGTGGAGAGCGGAGTGATATACAGGGAGTTTGTCATGGGGTGCCGTTTCACCAATGCATCGACCCGATATGCCCTCTTGATATTTTCGGGGGTTAGAACTTCATTTGGCGCCCCCATGGAGATTATCTCTCCGCGATTGAGCAGCGCCATGTAATCGCAGTAATTGGCGGCTAGATTTAGGTCGTGAATGGCCATTATGACTATCAAGCCCTGTTCCAGTGTCAGCCTCTTTATCAGGTCCAAGATCTCTAGTCGATAGTTGATGTCCAGGTTTGAGGTGGGCTCATCTAGGAGCAAGATCTTGGGCTCTTGGGCAAGAGCCCTTGCGATGATCACCCTCTGCCTCTCGCCCCCGCTGATCTCCGTTATAGGACGGTCCGCCAGATCCAAGGTATTGGTAACCTCCATCGCATCTCTGGCGATCCTTAGATCTTCATCGCCCTCCATCTCGAACCTCCCTAGGTGCGGGGTTCTGCCCATCAGGACAATCTCCAGCGCGGTGAATTCAAAATCTATCCTCGTATCCTGAGAGACCACCGCTAGGTCTTTGGCGAGTTCCGAGGCCTTCATACCATATACATCCTTCCCATCCACTATGATGGATCCAACCTTGGGCTTCAGCACCCTGCTTATGCACTTTAACAGAGTCGTCTTTCCAGATCCGTTTGGCCCTATTATCCCGATAAATTCACCCTCCTTTGCCGAGAGGTTTATCCTCTTCAGGATCTTTATGCTCCCGTAATAACAATCGATCTCCTCGACCCTCAGCATTTATAAGCCACCTAGATTATCGTCCTCTTCCTACTTATTAATAGATAAACAAAGAATGGAGCGCCGAAGAGGGCGGTGATTATGCCCACGGGCAGTTCCGTGGGTGCTATCATAGTCCTAGCCAAGGTATCTGCCCAGATCAAGAATATGCCCCCTACCAAGGCAGACGATGGGAGGAGTATCCTATGGTCAGGACCCACCAAGATCCTTACGATATGGGGGATAATCAAGCCCACAAAACCTATTATGCCGCTTACCGATACAGCTATCCCCGCAATCATAGATGCGAGGAAGAGGATGATCTTCTTCACACTCTCAACTTCTATACCCAAGTGCTTGGCTGGCTCCTCGCCCAGAAGCATGGCATTCAGGTCTCTTGAAAAGACGTATATCCCCACTACACCCAGGCAAATGGGGAAGAATGATACTATGACGTGATCCCAATTTCGAGCCCAGAGACCGCCCATCAACCAAAAGACGATCTGATGAAGATCTTCTCCAGCTAGGTATATCAATAGGGATGTTAGGGCAGATAAAAATGTGGCGACCGCTATCCCCGAGAGTAGTAGCGTCTCCACCGGCACCTTCCCATCCGTCCTCGCGATGTTATAGACCAAAAATGCAGCTCCAACACCCCCCAAGAAGGCCAGGATAGGAATCCCATAGATTCCCAGGCTGATCCCGAAGAATATGGCGGCGGATGCCCCGAGGGCTGCCCCAGACGAAATGCCTATTATGAATGGATCGGCCATGGGGTTTTTGAAGAGCCCCTGCATGGTTGCCCCGGATACCGCCAATGCGGCACCTACCAAAGCCCCCAGGATTATGCGGGGGAGCCTGATCTGGAATATTATCGTCTCCTCGATGCCAGACCAGGAAGGCTCAACCGTACTCCTCAAAAATGGTAGCTTTTTGATCAGAATCTTGAATACAACCGAGGGTGGGATAGAGACCGGACCTATTGCGGTCGTCGATATGATGGTCAACCCCAAGAGGATAAAAAGACCCGCTATGATCAATCTCCACTTCTTTATCTTTTCAAAGTAATCCATGATCCCGCCTCATTAAAATATGTTCAAAACTTCATATCGAAGATCTTCATCGCCCCTTAAACAAGATACGTTGCGAAGATATCCTTTGGCGACGGTCACTGCCCTTTCAACTTCCTCTGGTTTGGGCCTTCTCCAAGGCATACCGGGCACCGGGACATAGCCATCTATCCTATACCTAATTTTCGGATCCATACTCGAAATAAACTCGGCGATCTTTTCGATCTCCTCCAGATCGATATAGCCAGGTATAAAGATGCTCTCTGATCTCAACTTCACGCCTTGGCTGTAGAGTCCCTCAAAGTTCTTCAGCACTTTTGCATTTGATTTTCCCGTAAACTCTTGGTGGATGGTATCGGTATATGCCTTTATGCTCAGTTGCACTTCATCTACATCCTCGAGATCTGGGAGGTTGTGGCCATTTGTGAGTAAAATGTTATACGTATTGAGGTCGGCATGGAGGATTCTCGTCAAATCGGATAGTTCTGGATCGATGGTCGGCTCGCCACCTAGAAGGATAACGCGCCTCACATCCATCGTCTTCAATTTATCGATAACTCCCCACAGATCCAAAAAACTCAATTTTTGCGTTTCTGAATTTTGTTGATTGGGGCCCAAATGGACGTCCTGTAACCCCTTTCTACGTATACAAGCTTTACACCGAAAATTACACCCATGGAAGTACAAGGAAGCCGTTCTCGTCTCTGGGGCAAAGGTGATGTGATAAATGTTCATTCTTTTCCCCTTGGCATCACTGTTGGAACAGTTCGGGGTGGATAAATCTTGCAAATTCCTCCAATGCATCGACTATCCTTGGGCCGGGCCTGCTGACGATATCAGAATCGATACCATATACTCCTCCATCTTTCATCGCAGCTGTTCCTTGAAGTCTCGGCTCATTCCTCACATATTCGAGGGTCGTGGGGTTCATGCCGACCGAGGCAATTATCACTTGAGGATCCTGCTCAATGACGTTCTCCAAACTTATCGATTTGTACCCATCCAATTCATGGGCGATATTTATGCCACCAGCCATATCTATGAGATCATCCGCGAAGGTGCCCGAACCAGCGCTCATAAGGGGATCATGCCAGAGTACATAGAAAACTCTCGGTTTCTCCATGCCAGAAAGGGTGGTAGTTTTGCTGGTTATGGCCTCAATTCTCTGATTCATTTTTTTCACCAACCCCAAGGCATCTTCTTCAGTTCCAGATGCTTTCCCAACCAATCGTATATTCTGAAGTATGTCATCGATGCCTTTTGGATCCAATACAACGACGGTCAGATTCAGATCCTCCAACTTCTGTATGGCCTCCTCACCATTTCCGCCGGCAGCCAACACCAGATCGGGCTCTAGAGCAACAACCTTCTCTACATCTACGGTCGTGAATCCTCCTATCTTCTCCCTCTCTTTCGCCTCGATGGGATAGTTGCAGTACTTGGTAACACCAACCACTTTGTCCCCCAAACCCAGAGCAAAGAGTATCTCCGTATTACTCGGAGCTGTGGAAACGATCCTTTCTGGTTTTTTTGGAATGGTTACTTCCCTCCCGTAGTTGTCGATCACCGTTACATAGCCCGTGATTTGCAAATTCCCCATCCCCTTCCTATTTAGGGTAGCTATAATGCCGATCAATCCCAACAATGAAATCAAAACTATGGCGGAGATTACGATCTTCTTCATATTGGATAGACTATCCAACTGAATATAAAAACTTTGGGGGGCGTTGATTGGATTATGATCCGTCGTTGCCAGTTCATGGGCAATAGTAGGGAATGGCAAAAAGAGGGATTACAATTCGACCTCTCTCTCGACTCCGTCCCCCAGCCAGTACCTGATCTTCTTCATCTTGATCTTTACGAAGTATCTGGCCCAAGGGAAGACGCAATAGTACACGCTGGGGTGCCTGTAGTAGGTCGTCACCATCTTCAATAGCTTGTAATCGAAATATAACTCGGCCTTTTCCGCAAATGCCTTCCTCATAGTCTTGACGTGCTTCAATAGGGCGAGGAGTCCCGTCTCCATCTTGGCTATCTCGCCCCAGACCATAAATCCTCTGCCGTCCCTCCTCATGCCCTCCAGATTTGCAAAGCAGATGTTCTTGTTTTGCAACATGTTCTTGATCTTTCTGGTTCCTCCCGCGGGTGTCACCCAGAAGGTATCATCGCCGGTATAGTACCAGCACATAGGCGTAGCGTGAGGTTTATCGCCGGCCGTTGCGAAGATCACGGGATTTTGTATCTCGGAAAATAACTCTACCAACTCTCCTGGAATCATATGACGACACCCGAAAATCAATTGAAGCCGCCATCGCTTAAGTAATTTTGCCTGATGAAATTTCAATATTTTATGAATTAGTTGAAAATAATTTACAATATCGAAGGAAGAGTTTCATCTTGCGAAGGGGCAAATCCCTCGTAGAAAAAATTTAAATTTGGGACTATCGTTAAGACTACCATGGGTTTGTTCATAGGCCAAGAGCACGCGAAGAAGTGGTTTGAGTTCATATCCTCGAAGTACAACTTCATCAATCCCATCGTTTATACAGACAAAATGCGGGGGAGATTATTAGAAGAGGTAGAAGATGGGAGGGTCCTAGATGTGGGGGTGGGCACGGGCTACACTACGGGGCATATGGAGAACGCAATAGGCATCGACATAACCGAGAAGATGATCGAACAGGCCAATCCGGGGTATAGAGGGGCATTGGTACTGGCAGATGCTACTAAGCTCCCCTTCAAAGATGGGAGCTTCACCACCATCATAAGCGCCGGCTCTCTATATTACCTCCCAGATCCCGAAGACACCGTCAAAAAATTCTATAATCTGCTCAAGGAGAATGGGGTCCTTCTGACGATAACCCCAAACTGGAGGATCCTCAGGACCTTCGTCCATATATTCAGCAAAAAGGACCTGAAAGAGCTCTTCGAAAATGCGGGATTTAAAGTGGAAAAGATAGAGAATATGCGTTTCATAGCCTATCTGTGCAAGGGCAGGAAATTATAGATCGACCTCTCTCTCGACTCCGTCCCCCAGCCAGTACCTGATCTTCTTCATCTTGATCTTTACGAAGTACCTCTTCCATGGGAAGGCGAATTTATAGTAGATGTCGGGGTGTTTATAATAAGTTTTTGTAAGTTTTAGCGTCTTTGTATCGAAGTACATCTCCGATTTTTCCACCAATGCCTTTCTCATGGTTCTGAAGTGCTTCAATAGGGCGAGGAATCCCGTCTCCATCTTGGCTATCTCGCCCCAGACGATGAACCCCCTTTCATTTCTTTGCATATGGTCCAGAGTTGCAAAGCAGACGTTCTTGTTTTTGAGCATGTTCTTTATCTTCCTACTCCCCCCCACGGGCGATACCCAAAATGTATCATCGCCGGTATAGTACCAGTTCATCGGCGTAGCGTGAGGTTTATCGCCGGCCGTTGCGAAGATCACGGGGGTTTGGATGGCCGAGAACATATCCTCCACTTCTTTCGGGATCATCTTCTAACCCACCTCTTTATTATTTCATCGGGATATACGTTTATGTCGAAGGAGAGGGTCCAGAAGATTTTATCGGGGGTCAACTCGTACTGGTCGTGATCCTTTCTTAGGTTGCCCACCACTTGTGCCATCTCCGATCTTTCGCTGTACAGTTCATTCGCAAAGACCAGCGCTACTTCCCCTTCTGGGAGGTCGCCGTCGTCCACCGTAATGGTATCTTTCGATACTTTGAAATTTACGATCCTTATATGTGGGTTATCGCCGTGTAGTAAAGTCAGGAACCCCACATTAAATCTCTTCGAGTACTCCACGAAGTCCTCCGGGATCATGCCTTTAACTCCCCGAGAAAGTTTATAAATCTTATCCTATAATTTGGGGCCATGAGGTCTTTGCTTTATCTCTGGCTCCCTTGTGAGAAGATATATCCCGGGGGGCCAGTTTACTTGGCAGATTATGTACACAAACATTCGGATGCAGCGCAGAAGATCGTCGATCTCGCCCTCATCGAAAAGAAACAGAGAATGGAGAGGATTAGGAGGGAGATCGAGGATTTTGATCCCGACGTCATAGCATTTTCTTGGAGGAACATCCAGATATTCTCCCCAAAGCAGGACGACCCCTCCCTAGAGAATGCCTTCAAGTTTTTATATTCCCTAAATCCCGTCGACAAGATCAGCTCGGCGATCTTTGGAATAAAATCGATTTTCAAATATATGACCGGAACTCAAGAGAACATAAAGTACATCAACACCGTGGCGAAGGAGTACGATAAGAAGGTAATCGTGGGCGGCGCTGCCTTCAGCGTCTTTCCGGATCAGATTATAGAGAGGTTGGAGGAGGGCATCCTCGGCATAGCCGGCGAGGGGGAAGACGCTATTTTGAAGGTATTGAGGGAGAAGGAGGATGAGGATTTACTGGACGAGAGGGTGTACTTCAAGAAAGATGGGAAAGTGGTGAAAGGGGAGCAGAGGAGATGCGTGGAGATAGAGAGATTCCAACCCCTCGACTTCGAGTATATAACCGAGATCTTCCCGCAGTTCGAGGAATACAAGGGCGATTACATAGGGATACAGACGAAGAGGGGTTGCCCCTATGGCTGCATATTCTGTTCCTACCCGTTTATAGAAGGCAGGAAGATAAGGTTCAAGAGACCAGAGGTGCTGGCGGAAGAGGTCCTCACTCTACACGACAATTTCGGACTCAAAAAGATGTGGTTTACCGATTCAAATTTCATTTCTGGAAAGAAGACTGTGAGGCACTGCAACGAGTTTTTGGGCAGGATCATAAAGGACAAAGCGGATATCGAATGGGGGGGCTACATAAGGATAGACTTCATAAACAAAGAGCTCGCCAAGAAGATGATCGACTCCGGGATCTTGCACTTCGAGCTTTCGCTTACAAGCGGTTCACAGCGGGTGGCGAACTTCCTGAGGATGGGCTTCAAGCTCGAGAACGTCTTCAGGGCGTGCGGGATGATAAGGGATGCGGGCTACGATGGACAAGAGGTCATCATCAACTACTCCTTGAACGCCCCCACAGAGACCAAGGAGTCGCTATTGGAGAGCGTCGATACTTATAGGAAGATATGCCATTACTTCGGCGAGGAGAACGTCAAGCCCTTCATCTTCTTCTTGGGGATACAGCCCCATACCGCCCTTGAGAGATATGCCATAGATAATAAAATGCTCTCTCCGGATTACGATCCTCTGGCGATAACTCCCAATAACGCCAGGAAGCTGATCTACAACCCCCCTCCTTTCAACAAGCTCATCGCAAGGACTTACCTCAAGGTCCTCAAGGAGCACAAAGAAGAGGAGAATGTGGGGAAGTATGTCCTGCTCGAATTGGAGGAGAAGATAGGGAGGTTGGGCAATTCGGGGCTGTTATAATGAAGGCTCTTCAAGAGGTTTTCGGGTATACATAATGGAACCAAAAGCGACTCCATAAAATGAAGCGCGGATTCGGGTTCAAGCCAGATGGTCTACGCCCGAAAGCCGAGGCCTTCGGATGCTTTCCATCCGAACGGGTTACCCTCTCCGAAGAGAGGACGACTCGCCCTGTATGCCAACATATCCGAGGACGTGTCGGCGCACAGACACTCGAATCCAAATCCGCATTCCTGAATTGGAATTCTTATATTTTAAAACTTTCGATAGCCCTACCTTGGCTTCCAGTGCTTCGTCTGAAATCTTTTATAATACTAGATCAAAATAATCGTGGCGATATACTTGTATAAAGACGAGCTCATCAGCATTCATGAGCTTTTATGCTACATCTGCAAGTTCTTAGGGGACAGCGGAGCGCCCAAGAGCTACTTCGATAAGTACAGGGAGCTGTACATAAGCCCCCACCATATACATAAAAAGAAGCAGGAACACCAATACGCGATTTTCATCCTAACCGAATGTATCTCCAACGTGCTGACAGAGCACGGGGGCGTCCCAAGAAGTTTTGTGACGAAGACGAAGAGGTTTTCCAAGAGAACGGCAGAAGAGATGTTCCTTTAGGAAAGAGTCCACTTCCTTCGTGGGCATTTTACACTGTCAAAAGGTGTTTACAAATCTTCCTGAGTTTCTCGAATCCATCCACAACCGATGTTCCTGTCGACTATAAAGGTTAAGGGTCTGTGGAGAAGAGGAGGGGGATATACCAATAGGAAAGTTCGGGCATCGCCCCTAATCTTCTCTCTACATCTTGAAAAAGTTCGATATTTTGCAACAGTTAAATCTAAATATACAGCTTCTAAAAATTGGCATTGTGGTGATGTGATGAAAGTCGTCATCGGCCTCGGCGGTTCAATAGTGGCGCCGGAAAAACCGGATCTCGATTTTATCAAAGATTTTTCAGAGTTTATCATAAAACTCCATAATGAAGGTCACAAAATAATGGTCGTGGTTGGAGGGGGTAAGGCGGCCAAGGATTACATCAAGATCGCTAGGCAACTCGGCGCAAATGAAGATTTCTGTGATGAATTGGGCATCAGATTCACGAGGGCAAATGCCATGCTGTTGACCTCGGCCATGAGGGAGTATGCATTAGATCACATCCCCGAGGGATTTGATGAGGCCACTGAAACAGACAAGATATACGTGATGGGGGGCACAGTGCCGGGCCATACCACCGACGCAGTTGCAACTATGCTGGCAAGGCATACCAAAGCCGATCTATTGATAATAGCCACCAACGTCGACGGCGTTTATGATAAGGACCCCAACACAAGTCCAGATGCGAGAAGATTCGAAAGGATATCCTCTGAAGAACTCCTCGATCTGGTCTCCTCACCAAACTATAGCGCCGGAGCTACCACCATCGTAGACCCGAAGGCTGCTGGGATTATCCATGAAGAGGGAATCAAAACCATCGTTCTACTGGGTAAGGACACAGAGAATATGGAGAACGCAATCTCGGGTAGAGATTATAGAGGGACCCTCGTATACTGAGGGGGGTAGAAGGGGATATCGTGGAATTAAAATCCATGACCGAGAACGAGAGGCTATTCTCCTCTGTATTGTTGATCTTCATAGTCTACTTCGCCATGACGTCGTTGATATCTCTGGTTATAGAAGAAGAGGACTTGTTGTTGATGAACTTCAGGTGGACCATCTCCTTCCTAATAAGCATGGTGGCAGGCGTGGGTTTCTTCATCTATACAAGGCCCACAGCCAAGGGGATAGAACAGCAAAGAGACGCCAGAGAGAGGAACCTCGCGATATTGAAGAGGGCTCTCTCCGAAGATGAGATCCGGCTCATGGATATAATAAACAACTCCGAAGGCGTGACCCAAGATTCCATAAGGTTCAAGACAGGATTCTCCAAGTCAAAGGTCAGCGCGTTGATAACAGAACTGGAGAGCAAGGACATAATAACGAGGGAGAAGATGGGCAGGACATACAGGCTTTACATTGCGGATTGGCTTAAAAAGGCTTGAAAAAAATAGTGTTTTAAAAAACAATTGAATCTCAAATATAAAATAGCTTTATGGACGGTTATTGTGAAGAAAAACAGATTTTGTATACAGATGACTTCCAGATCAAATGATAGTTGTCACCACAATTTTTACCCCGACAGAAGGAAATATTGATCTCAGAGGTGAATCAGATGGATGAGAAAAAAATAGACTGGACGAAGGTCGTCATAACCGGCTTGGCTTTGCTGTTGGTTACTTCCATCTTGGTGGTAGCACAACCAACGACCAGCGATAGGGCAGAGGAGTTCTGGGACGAGATGAGGGAATACCATGAGGAGATGCATGGCGACGACTTTGAAGAACATCACCAGCAAATGCATGGCGAGGACTGGGAGGAGCACGTAGCGAGTTGCCATGGCGGGGAAGATTTAGAAGGCATGCATAGTTCAAGCGGGATGATGGGCACGCCATCGATCCTAGTATGATGTGAAAAGATAGGACGAAAGGGATGCCCGCTCTTTTCTATATTTTTTTATATTTTAAGAAATAAAGGTGTAGATATGAAAAAAGAGCATTATGTCTTCGGCTTACTTTTGGTTTTGTTGATACTGCTCTTTGGATATGAAAGCTATGTGTTCAGTAGTTATGGGCACCATGCAAGGATGCACGGAGGCATCTCGGGTCCTAGCATGATGGGTTTCAACTGGACATTTTGGATCTTCTTGATACTCCTCTTGGTCTTTGCATATCTCCTCATAAAAGGTGGAGAGGAAAGAGCAGTCGAACGTAGCGCCGCCCTAGAAATTCTAGAAAAGAGGTATGCGAGGGGAGAGATCACGAGGGACGAATACCTCCAGATTTTCAAGGATCTGGTGGAGAAGAAGTAAACTACTCTCGCTTGTAGGATTTTGCACAGTGTATACAACAGAATGTGATCTTCTCTCCATCGATGATCTCTTCGTATCCCCCCTTGTAGACCTCGCATCCGCAGTGGGCACATTTTGTGAGGTCCTTCTCGATGGTTGCCGAGATTATGCCCCCGAACATCTCGAACTTCTTCTTGACAAATTTTCGACCTGGACCGGTCAGTTTATAGATCTTTTTCTCCCTGTCTCCCGTCTCTTCTATCTCGATCAAGCCGTTCTCTTTGAGTTTTGTCAAGAGGGGGTAAATTTGGCTGGTACTGGGCTTTTTGCTGGTATGTTCCTCGATCTCTTTGATCAACTCGTACCCGTGTCTCGGGCCTTGGTATAACAAAAGCAGGGCATAAAATTTGGTCAGATTTGTGACCTCGATCTCTTTCATGGTATAATCTTCAAACGCAATATTTATATATCTTTTTATTAGATATATCAAAATTAGATATATCTTTTATTTCTTCTATGCACGAAAAAATACCTGAAAGTTACGAAGAGATGGAGGTGAAAAGATGGCAAGGGCAAAGACTGTAGGGTGGTTAGAGATAGTTCTAGGGTTCTTGGTGTTGGTAGCGCCGTTCGTGACTACGGGCAACGCATTGCAGTGGACCGAAGTTGTACTCGGTGCCTTGGTCTTGATAGTGGGCGCTTGGGCACTGGGCATCAAAGAGCATGAAATGTCGATGAAGTAGAGACTAGAGGATAAAAAACAATGTGAATAACGTCTAAAGAGGGTTGTAATAAATTAAAGGAGGTGAGAGAAATGGCAAAGGACCCGGTATGTGGAATGGATGTGGATGAGAAAACGGCCGAGCACAAGGCGGAGCACATGGGCGAGACTTATTACTTCTGTGCTTCTGGCTGTAAAAAGGCCTTTGAAGAGGATCCAGGGAAGTACCTGAAAGGCGAGGCCGAGATGGAGATGCACGAGCACGAGAAGAAGCCATGGTGGAAGCTCTGGTAGAGAGTAAATCCGTGATGCTAAAGAAGGATAATACAAGGGGATGAGGGAAAGTGAAGATAGCAGACGTAAGAAGAAAAGCAATGGATTTGGGGCTCAAGACCGGCAGGACGAGTAAGGCGGACTTGATCCGCGCCATCCAGCGCGCTGAAGGCAACTTTCCGTGCTTTGGCACAGCTACGGATTACTGCGATCAAGAAAGATGCTGTTTTAGGGAGGATTGTTTTTGACTGGGCCATCACTAAGCTCCAAATCGAATACTAGAAAAACTGATAAGGTCCAAAAAGGGAAGTGAAAAACGGTGACGAATTTGGATGATGTATACGATGTCATAATCGTCGGAGGTAGTTTTGCTGGCCTCTCTACGGCATACTTCACGGATGCAGATAGGATTCTCATTCTTGAAAGACAGGAAAGACTTGGACTGAGGCAGAGATCCACTTGTTGTACAAGCGTGGAGTGGCTGAAGAAACTCGGTTGTGAGAAGAGTATACTTAAGACCTTTGATACAATGACATTTCATTCTTCAAGCGGCTCTACAGCTGTGGCTGAGCTTCCTGTTTCATTTGCGACCATAGACTATCGCCCATTTTGCGAAACTTTGGGGAGTAACTTGAAGAACGCGGACATAATAACTGGCACAAATGTTGTAGGTATAAAGGATGCCCCTGAGAAAAGAGTTTTGAGTAATAAGGGGGAGTTCAGAGGAGGTGTAGTAGTCGACTGCAGCGGCTGGAGGGCGGTTGTAGCAAGCCATCTCACATCGCAGAGGTATGTGGATAAGTCCAAACTTGCATATGGGATCGAAGTAGAAACGGAATATGAGGGGGATACCAATACCATTCATATATACTATGGAAAGAAGTTCATAAAGCAAGGCTACGCTTGGATCTTTCCAACTGGCGAGGAAAAGGCGAGGATTGGGTTAGGCGGTTATTGCAAATTCGATACAAGGAGGTACCTCCAGTCCTTTGTCGACTTCTTGGGCGTAAAATCAGACAACATAAATCCCCATGGAGGAGCTATCCCATGCCATGGCCTGAGAGAATCTGTCGTCGATGGCATATTCGTCGTCGGTGATTCGGATGGTCAGGTCTTGCCTTTAGTAGGTGAAGGAATAAGGAAGAGCCTCTATTATGGGGAGATATGCGGAAAATTAATAACGAGAGTAGTGAAAGGTGAAATGGAACTGTCAGAGGCACTAGATGCCTATAGGGAAGAGGTGAATAAAAGCCTCAAATTCTACAATACACTATATTTTGCCCAAAATATGGCTGTGCACGCTCCAGATTGGGCACGCAATAAAGCGATAAAGAAACTTTCAGAAATGGAAAGCAAAACTATAAAGAGGGTTACAGAAAATTATTTGAACGATGCTATTATAAGCTCCAGATTTCGTATAACAATGAAACTTTTGGGGGCTATCTTGTTCTAGCTATGAGGAGAAATAAAAATGACGAGGATAATGGGCTTCTCGGGTAAAGGAGGAACAGGTAAAACGACTGTTACAGCCTTGGTTCTAAAGAGCCTAGTCGAGAGAGGGGAAAAGGAGATCTTGGTGATAGATGCAGACCCAAACGAATGCCTGGCAGAGGTTTTGGGGGTCGATGAATTCGAAAGGCTCTCAGATATGGTGAAAAGCTATGAGGGCAAGACCATAAATCCGGTGGATTTCGAGATGAAGTTCAAATCCATGCTTCTGGAGAATGAGCAGGACAATTACGACCTTATAGTAATGGGGAGGGGGGAAGGCAAGGGATGCTATTGCCTGATAAACAATCTTTTAAAGAACTCCTTCGAGAAGAGCGTGCTGGAAGGGGGCTTCGCATACAACTACGTCCTGATGGACTGTGAGGCGGGTATAGAGCACATCTCGAGGAAGACCTCATCTTCAATAAAGGATCTGATAATAGTAACGGATGCGAGCAAGATGGGCTTGGACACAGTCCAAAGAGTGAAAGAGGTCTCCGATGAAGTGGAGACAGAGGTCGAGAATTTCTATGTGGTCGCCAACATGGTCCAAGGGGAGAAGATATGCAGAAAGATAGAAGAAAGATCGGCCGAGCTGGGCATGACTTATCTTGGAAATCTACCTCACGATCCGCTGGTCGAGGAGTACAATTTTGAGGGGAAGAGCCTGCTTGAATTGCCAAAAAACTCGAGAGTGCTTGATAAAATCGATGAAATGTTAGAAACGGTCTTAAACCCTTAGAACTGGATTTAATAATGTAACATTCATATATGTTTTATAACGATATGTCCAAATAAGATATATAATTACAGATTATTAAAAAGACTTTAAGAGGTATAGTAGATTGAAAAGGATCATCCTTGATATAGAGGGCATGACCAGCGAGCACTGCCAGAAGACCGTCAGCGATGCAATTGCAGAGCTAGATGGAGTGGGCGAGGTACTGGTCGACCTTGAAAAGAACCAAGCGAGAGTAGAGTATGATCCAAATATCATGAGTATAGACGCCCTAAAGGAGGCAGTGGTGGAGGCTGGATACAAGGTAAAGGGGGGAGGAGAAACTCAGAAGATCACCCTGCCCATAACGGGAATGACCTGCGCTAGCTGTGCTATGACCGTTGAAAAAGGTCTGTCCAAAGTGGAGGGAGTGAACAATGCCACAGTAAATTTCGCTACCGAAAAAGCGACGGTAGAGTACGACCCAACTATAACAAAAAGAAGGGATTTGGAGGAGGCAGTTAAAGCCACAGGTTATGGTGTAGCAAGTGAAGGAGAGAATGTTATTCTGAATATAGGGGGGATGACCTGTGCCTCTTGCTCAGCTACTGTAGAGAAGGCGCTGAACAAAGTAGAGGGAGTGGTGGAGGCGAACGTTAACCTAGCCACCGAGAAGGCGACGATAACTTATAATCCAGCCGTAACAGGCTTGGAGGAATTCGAGAAGGCCGTAGCGGATGTAGGCTACAAGGTCCTAGGCGTTGCCGAAGAGGGAGTTGAAAAGGTGAAGGAGGTCGACCAAGAGGAAATAAAGATGGCTGAGGCGAGGAGGAGGATGTGGGTCGCCTGGGCCTTCACCATACCCATCATAATCTGGATGCTCCCAGAGATGATCTTGGGCATAGCTTGGCCGACAAGGATGCTATATGACCTTGGGATGATCCTCCTTGCTGTACCAGTCCTCTTCTGGGTGGGCAGGCATACATATCGCTCAGGATGGAGCTCCGTGACCCATGGAAGTGCCAATATGGATGTCCTCATCTCCATGGGTACAGGTGCCTCTTTTGTAACTGGTCCTGCAACCTTCTTCTTCCCCGTAGCGAATTACGCCGGTGTGGCTGCCATGATCATGGCAATTCACTTGACGGGTCGGTATGTTGAGGCCTCGGCCAAAGGGAGGGCCTCCCAGGCAATTCGTAAACTCCTTGAGCTTGGTGCAAAGACGGCTAGAGTGTTGGTTGATGGCAAAGAGGTCGAGGTTCCCATAGAGAAAGTGGCTGTGGGGGACATCATGGTCATACGCCCTGGAGAAAAGATCCCGACCGACGGGGTGATCGTCGAAGGAGAGAGCGCCATAGATGAATCCATGGCAACGGGTGAGTCCATGCCCATAAACAAAAGCCCAAGTGACGAGGTTATTGGGGCCACTGTCAATCAGGAGGGTTTGCTGAAGGTCGAGGCAACGAAGATAGGGAAGGATACCTTCCTCTCCCAGGTTATAAAGATGGTGGAGGAGTGCCAAGGCTCCAAAGTGCCCATTCAAGAGTTTGCGGACAGAGTTACGGGAATTTTTGTCCCCATCGTTATAGGTATTGCAGTATTGACGTTCATCGCCTGGCTCGCGGTTCCAGGGGCATTCAAACCCGTGCTACTTTGGGCTCAGTCTTTCGTCCCATGGGTCAACCCAACACTGGGCATAGTTACTCTGGCTATCGTGGCGACTGTCTCGGTCTTGGTTATAGCCTGTCCTTGCGCTCTGGGCCTGGCGACACCAACCGCGCTGATGGTGGGGAGCGGTATGGGGGCAGAGAACGGCGTGCTGATCCGCCAAGGAGAGGCCATCCAAACCTTGAAAGATGTCCATACTATCGTTTTTGACAAGACCGGAACGATAACCAAGGGTAAACCAGAGGTTACGGATGTTGTAGGTATAACAAATAATCCGATGGAGGATGAAGTATTGCGGCTAGCGGCATCTGCCGAGAAGGGCAGCGAGCATCCTCTAGGCAGGGCCATCGTCGAAAAAGCCGAAGGAAAAGGGCTTACCCTGACAGAGCCCAAAGAATTTCAGGCCATAAGGGGTAAAGGCGTCCAGGCATCTCTCAACGGCCAACGCGTACTGGTGGGCAGTCGAAAGTTGATGCGAGAGAACGGCATAGATCCGGCGCCCCTTGAAACTGATATGCAACGTTTGGAGGGAGAAGCCAAGACTGCCATGCTTATAGCCCAGGATGGAAAGCTGGCAGGCATTGTTGCGGTGGCAGATACCCTCAAGGAGGACTCCATCAATGCCATTGAGGAGTTGGAGGAGCTGGGATTGGAGACGGCGATGATTACGGGCGATAATAGACGAACGGCCGAGGCTATAGCAAAGAAGGTGGGTATAAGCAGGGTTTTAGCAGAGGTGCTCCCTGATGGGAAGGTTGAGGAGATCCAACGATTGCAGGCTGAAGTGGGGACTGTGGCCATGGTAGGTGATGGGATCAACGATGCCCCTGCCCTGACCCAGGCAAATGTGGGCATAGCCATAGGAACAGGCACCGACATTGCTATAGAAGCTTCTGACGTTACTTTGGTGAGGGGCGACCTCTCAGGCGTTGTTATGGCTGTCAAACTGAGTCGGGCCACCTTTACCAAGATCAAGCAGAACCTCTTCTGGGCCTTCTTCTACAACGTCGTCATGATACCGCTAGCCATCATAGGCCTTATGCACCCAGTGCTCGCGGAGGCAGCAATGGCCACTAGCTCTGTTACAGTCGTGACGAACGCCAACCGCCTGAGGAAGGTCAATATCAAACCATCTTATGTGGAGTAATAAAGGAGGTGAAGATGTGAAGGTCAGGAAGCTGAAGAAGGAAGTGAAGTATGGGGCGTGCAAGTGCCACAAGAGTTGTATGTAGATCGATACCTATCTGTCGGAATAACATAACATAAAATGAATTGTAAACATGGAGAGAAGGTCAGTTAATCCTTCTTAAGTGGAGGTAGAGGGAGGGTATAAGGATCGTGGTTAATGGTCATGTTGTCTGAGTATATTTCATTTGCTATTAAGGACCTTAAAGCCGAAAAGCTCAGGAGCTGGCTTACAATCGTGGGGGTCGTGATAGGGATCACCCTCGTAGTTACTATGATCTCCTTGGGAGAGGGCGTGAGGATAGCTGTACTCCAACAGCTGAGGATGCTCGGAACTGATCTGGTCATGGTCTTTCCCGGTGAGGAAACGACGGCCTTTGTCGGCTTGCTGGGCGGAATGCAACTTACGAAAGGGGATGTTGAAGTGGTCCAAAGTGTTCCGGGAGTGGAGTTGGTGGTACCCATGTTCACCAAGTCTGTGATCGTGGAGTACAAAGGAGAAAAGAGGCCCGTATTGGTATGCGGGCACCCACCAGACGAGACCCAAGAGATGCTGAGGTATTCTCAAGGATGGAGACTGCATACAGGAAGATGGCTTAGCCGCGATGAACATGGAATTTTATTGGGTTATACCTTGGCAAAGGACGGTTTCGATAGGGAGATGGTCTTGAATGGAAAGGTAAGCATCGATGGAAAGAAATTCAAGATTGTTGGGGTGGTGGATAAGATGGGGGAACGGACGACGGATTCCATCGCACATATCCCCATCGATGTCTTTAGAGAGCTGACTGGAGAGAAGGAAGCAGTCGCCAGTATAATGGCCCAAGTGAGTGAGGGTAGTGATATAGATAGGGTGGCGGAGAAGATCAAAGTGAAACTTGAAAAGAGGAGAGGAGTGGAAGATTTTACGGTTATTACCAACAAGAAAGCCATAGCGACGGTGGGGAATGTCATAGGCATAATCGAGTTGGCTTTGATTGGCATAGCCGCGATAGCAATCGTGGTGGGGAGTTTGGGAATAATGAATACCGTATATACCTCCGTACACGAAAGGACAAATGAGATCGGGATAATGAAGGCGGTAGGTGCAAGAAATCTGGATATAATGTCCATCTTCTTGATCGAATCGGGGATCATCGGCTTGGTTGGCGGTGCTATAGGCATCTCATTTGGCGCTGGGCTGGCCAAGGGGATAGAGGTAGTTGCACATCAAAGCGGATTCAGGATGTTGCAGGCGTCAATTACCCCCCAATTGATCTTGGTCAGTTTGGGGATTTCATTCGTGATTGGATGCATCTCCGGCGTGTTTCCCGCAAGGCAAGCGGCGAAACTCAACCCAGTGGACGCTTTAAGATATGGTTAAATTTTTAACAAATATTATATTGTTTTGAAGTCACTACTCCTAATTAGAGATGAGCATGGAAACGACATCATTAAAAAGATTGATGAAAGAAGGAGGCAAATACCTCTTCTGGGGAATATTTCTTGGAGTCGTGATCCAGACCATACTGTACTCCACTGCCCCCCATATAGCGCCGAAGGTGACCCACGCGGGCTTTACACTGGTCGGGAAGAAGGTGAGTTTGCTAGAAGCATTGGGGCTGAGAAAGGTATTCTCGATATTCTTCGGCAACCTGATCTCGATTGCAATTATCGTGGGATTTCCCGAGCTCGGGCTGAGATATGATAACTATCCCAAGATGTACATCGACGTCTTTCCAAAGGTCGCGATATTCTTCATCGGACTTGTAAGTTTGGGGTTGATATTCCCTCCGTTGATGGACTTGAATTTATTCATATTCTTCCTCTTTTATCTCATCCCTCATGGCATAACGGAGCTGACTGCGATGCTGTTGGCCTATACCATTCCTCGCGAATACAGCTTTGATCTGAAGAGACCATTTCCCAAAAGGAGAACATACCTCATAGTACTTTTATTGGCCTTCTCAGCGATTATGGAGATACACGTCTCGATCCCATTCGCCA
>JBHIFP010000029.1:0-20582 GCA_046761145.1 Hydrothermarchaeales archaeon (SeqCode) | reverse complement strand
TGGAGATATTGAAAAAGATAAAGAGGAGGTATGGACTGGAGTCCTATGATAAGGCCATCGATAGGCTTGTAGAAGAGACGATGCGCCCAAAGAAGTCCATGTTTGGAGCTCTCGGCAAGAGGACAAGAGAGGAGATAATGGAGGGCCTACGGGATGAAGAAGATCGGATCTAGCTATTTCATCGACTCCTCAGCTTGGCTCTCATATCTCTATGGGGAGAGTGAAAGACCAAAGGAGATCGTGGAGTCGGGAGCGGTACTCTTCACCTCCGTTCTCTCGCTCTTCGAGATAAAGAGGAAGTTGCTGAGCGAAGGCCATACAGAAGAGGAGATACTGGGCACCCTAAAGTTCATAAAGGAGCGGAGCATTGTGAGGGATCTCAAAGAAGAGCAGGCCGAGAAGGCGGGGGAGATATCCTTTGAAGAGAAGCTCCACGCCATAGATGCACTCATCTATACTAGTGCCTTGGACGTCGATGCAACACTCATTTCGTGTGATACAGATTTTCAAGGGTTGAGGAATGTAGAGATGATCTGACAAGCCGGCTTTACGGATTGTACTTCGTCTGCATCGATGAAAGAGAATGGAATCGATCGCGCATTTACTTTCGACAAACTCTTCGATATCCTCAGCTTCGGGAGTATCTATAATATAATCCAACATCGAGGCTCGATTCAACTAAAAGAGACCAAGGAACCTAACTCAGTAGAATGCCATTAAACCTTTTGAGTTCCTACCTCTAGTGGTCTTCTAACCGGTACAAAGGCCTTCAGTCTACTGAAATGCTTGTCGTCGCATAGAAATGCATCGACTTTTCCTCCCTTATTTATGGACTTAAAGGAGGCTACATGAAATGCGTCGGCCGCATATAAATTCGTCTCTTTTATCAGTGCTTCAGCCTCTGAAATCAGGTCGTCCCCAAGGGACAAAAAATGGATTTTATGAGATCTCAGATCCTCTAGATCTATGGTGATGATCTCCTTAGGTTTTTTGTCTTTTTTCAGTGCCCTAGCAACTTCGAGGATGGACCACTTCGAAGTGAAACCTCGCCATTTACCTCCATCGATCTTTTCCAATATCTCATCCATAACCTCGCTATCTTCCTCACGTTTGTAGAGCTTTACCAGCACGCTCGAGTCCAAGTAAAGCCTCAACTCTCATCCTCCGCCCTGACCTCTTCGATCAGTTCGCCGGCGCTCTTCCCTGAGGATTCAAAGAGTTCGTTTATCGCCCTTAGTACCCTGAGCCTTGAAACGCCCCCCATATCCATCAAGGCGATGTAAAACCTCACTGCTTCTCGTATCAACTCGCTCCGGTTCAGTAGGCCAAGTTCATCGGCGATTCTGTCCAATGTGTGCAACTCCTTTTCAGAAAATTTTGCAGAGACACTCACGCTCATTTCATCCACCGTTTACTATAGTAAACTTTAACGCATAAAAACAATTTGGAGGGGCTCGCTGGAAAATAACCCTTCATCAAACTCTGCCCAATCCAAAAATTCAAGGAGTCTAACCGATGAGAACCCCGTTGACATTGCCGTCCTGCCCGAGACGAGAAGTGACCTTTACCTTCCCCACTTGCATTGGAAATTTCAAACCCCGCAATACATAGCGTCAATACGAGATTAATCTATTTGATCAATTCTACATCTTTCAAGCCTTTGAAGTGTTCATCTCCAGTAATTATTTTAGCATTGTACTTTTGGGCGGTAGCCTTTATCATCGCATCCGCCATAGAGAGGCCTCTTCCCAAACTGATCTCCGCCGCTTCAACCGCTAGGTCTTCGGTTAAAGGCACTATCGAAGTGTAGGCAACGATATATGCATATGCCTCAAGGGCCTTCTCTTCCGATATCTCCCTCTTGATCTTTTTGTAAACCTCGTACAATACGATGGATGGTGTGCAATACTCCTCTCGATTCGCCTTCTCTATGTACCTCGCGTATTTTTCCACCAAGGCCCCTTCGCCGAAGTATTCGATCCATCCGAATGAATCAATCAAAACGCTCACTTTCGTCCCTCAATCCTCGCGTCGTTACTCCCTTAGCAATGCCCTTGACTTCCCCGATGTCGCCCACCGGAATCATATGCACAACCCCTCCCTTTTGCAACATAACTATCCTCTCTCCGGGCTTTATCTGCAAGGCCTTCCGAATGGATCTGGGTATGACCACTTGGAATTTTTGGGATACTCTAACAACTTCCATATGCTTACCGTAATACGTTATTATTATCGATATATAAAAAGTTTACTACTGGCCTTAAGTTTATTCAACTAGCCTGCCCATTATATGTACTTCAACTACAGCAACAAGAGCGAGGTCTACGAAAGGGCATAAAACTACTTCTACACGAATCTTGAGACCTTAAAAAGCGGTGGCCAAAAGCTAACTCAAAAGGACGCCGTTGATATTGCCGTCCTGCCCGAGACGAGAAGTGACCTTTACCTTTCCCATCTCTGTCTCGATGATCGCCCCCTTTGTTATTATGTTCCTCCTCACGTAGTGTGGATTTGCCGAGTTTTCGAGAACCTTAAGGATCCTAACCTTCTTCGATTCCTTGGTCTTCGGATCCAGAACATTTGCAAATTCCGCCACCAGCAGCTTGACCTTATCCCTGCCCCCCCTCATCCTCACTACCTTGACTTTTCGATCGCCGATCTTTGCCTCCATGTGCTCGCTACCGCGCTCGAACTTCCTCTTCGTCCTGTGCCCTCTTTTCAAGCCACCGGACTTCTTCTTCAAGGACTTTCTCTGAGAGATCGTCATTCTATACCTCCAAGCTTAGCCTAATATTTCACGTGAATATAAAAGCCTTGCGCTACATGCCGTAGGTCCATCCATGAAAAATCTCTAAGTGGTGAATGCAGTAGATCGAAAAGTGCGAAGAGGTTGGATATGCTATGATACTTAAAAATTTTAGAGGGGCTGGCATTTAGGTAGGAGGAGGTCCGTAGCAGTTGCAAATAAATTGGTATAACCTGGTATATCTTGGTGTAACCTTGCCTTTTATGAAGGTTTGGAATAATCACTTTTCCGGCGCTCTTACCAAAGACAGATATACCCTTGAAGACAAATTTATCACCGGCACCGCAGGAGGGATAAGAAGGTGAAGATAGCCATACCCGGCCACGTCACAAACATAACGCCAGAAGAAGAGGAGCGGCTGCTGGACCTGTTCAGGCGATACGGCAACGCTAGGCGAAGGGCCTATAACCTCCAGCGGAAAGGCGCCGGGAAGGCCGGGATAGAATCGCTGCTACAGCATGAGCAGGGATTGAACTCTCGGTATGCGAAGGACGCCTTGTACAGCGTGAAAGACCTGCCCTCGCGCTGGACTAGCGGCGGGAAGAAAAACCAGAGGCTCCGGGAAAAAGACAGGATCACCCGGGAAGAATACACACAGCGGAGGAACAGCCTAATACTGAGCCGTGGCGACAAGACCAAGAAGGGCAACCTCAACACCCGGCTGATAAAGACCAAGCAGGGCTGGGAGCTCAGGATAAGCGTGCCACCCCGTGAGGGCGAACGGAGCAGGTGGATATACCCCGAGATATTCATACCCCGGAAGTACCTCAAAAAGTACAGGCGCCTCCTGGACGGCAGCCTCCCGTATACGGTTTACATAAAGCGGAAGGATAACGGCCGGGGCTACGGGCTGCGGATAGTGGTCGAGACACCCGATGACGAATACGAAACCTTGGAACGGGTGATGACCCTGGATGTCAACGCCGGGCACATCGATTTCGCCATAGCTGAGAGGGACAGGGTCTTGGCGGTGGGGAAGGTGGGCTGCCACGAGGTGCAGCACGCAGGAACGGGCAAGACCGAGTATCTGCTGCACAAGGTGGCCGGGAAGATTGGAAACATCGCAAAACATTATAAGGCCAAGGTTGTGCTGGGCAAGCTGAACACCGCCCGGTACCGTGGCCGTGGGGCCCGAAAGATCAAAGGCATCCCCCACTACCGGCTCGCCCACATACTCGGGTATAAGCTGGAGGCGGTTAAGAAGAGCGAGGCCTACACCACCAAGATGGCCGGGAAGATAGCCCCCCGGGCTGGCTTGGACGTGCACAAGGTCTCCGCAGCGTTGTTCGCCCTCAAGGTGTTGGATTACGATTCATGGTCATCCCTCAAGGATGAGCTGCTCCCGCGCGGTGTCCGCGCAGATGAAGGCGCTGGAAGTCCGAGCGCAGGGCTAAACGCGGGAAGCGGACTAACGGTCCCCTGTCAGGCTTTTGACGGTGGCAACGCCGTTCTAAACGGTCTGGCAGGCGATGAAGCCACAAGCCAAAGCGTTTGTGATGGAGGCTACACCCCGATCCCTGGTAGGGGCGGTCTCTCCAGTTTCTTGGAGAGCTTAGAAAACAACCTACTATGCTTGCACCCCAAGTTATACTAGGTTAGGAGTACCAGGTGAGCTCCTCAAAACCAGCTAAACTTGCCCCAATATCTTTTATTCGAAGTGGCATAGAAAGGTTTAGGTACTTTGCGATCTACCGATGGGTACCATCCGCAATTAGGTTGTGTGCGTCACCATGCGGGGCTATGGAAATAAGGTGCTAGTCCCGGTAGTGGAAATTTTCATAGCCCCATGCACTGACGCATCGAGCACCGGGATAGCCCAGATACAGATGGTACCTACCGATGGGGAGACATCGATACAGAACACCCTATACCATGCCCTCTTCAACAAGTAGCGTCATCGCCAATTCATCTAGGCGTTGGAATTTCGCCGTAGACCTCTTTTAGGATCTCTGTGGCCCCTCCTTTCAGCAACTGCACCGCGGCCATTCTTCCGACTTCGCTGGCATTCTCGAGGTCCCCTCCCTCAACGGCCGTTACCTTCCTCTTTCCGTCGGGGGAGAGCACAACCCCCCTGAGGATAATTTTGTCATCTTCGAAGGTCGTTACGGCTCCGATCGGAACCTGGCATCCACCTCCCAGATTTCTGAGCAATGCCCGTTCCGCCGTTATGCCGGCGAGGCCCTCCCCAACACTTATCGCTCCCAAGAGATCGATGTGTACAAAATCGGACCTCGCTACAACCGCTATTGCGCCCTGCCCGACCGATGGTACAAAGATATCCGATGGCAGCGTCTGGGTTATATGTTGGGTTAAGCCCAACCTCTCCAATCCCGCCTTGGCCATGACGATGGCGTCGTACTGCCCCTCCAAAACCTTCCTGATCCTCGTGTCGACGTTGCCGCGCAGGTCTTTGACCCGGAAGTCGCTCCTGTAATTCAGTAGCTCAGCTCTCCTGCGCAGGCTACTCGTCCCAATAACAGCGCCCATCGGCAGTTCGTCTATAGCCAAGCCCTCGCGCGATATTAGGGCGTCGTTGACCTCTTCCCTTTCTGGAACGCATACGATCTCGAGGCCGTCCGAAAGCTCCGTGGGCACATCCTTCATGCTGTGCACGGCAAAATCTACATCGCCCCTTACAACTGCCTCGTCGATCTCCTTTACGAATAAACCTTTGCCGCCGATCTTCGCGAGGGGTGCGTCCCTAATTTTATCGCCCGTTGTTTTGATTATCTTCCTCTCGATCTCCAGATCGCGCTGCTTCTCTTTCAAAAGACCCGCTATGATATCCGCTTGGGTTAGAGCCAGTCTACTCCCCCTCGTGCCTATGGTGAGCCTCATCCTAGGACCCTCAACACCTCTCCGGCTTTACTCAAGGTCTCGTCGATCTCTTCCTCGCCATGGGCATAGGAGATGAAGTTGCATTCATACTGGGAGGGGGGCAGAAAGACGCCCTTCTTCAGCATCTCTCGTTGATACCTCAAAAAGAGGTCCTTGTCCGCCTTCAACGCCGATCGATAATCCATTACCTCACCTTCGGCAAAATACATCTGGTACATAGATGCGATGCCGTATACCTTGCTCTTTATACCCAGATCTTCGGAGATATCCTCAAGACCCTTCCTTATCCTCTCTCCCAAAGCGTTGACCTTCCTGTAAACTCTCCCGTCTTCCAGTTCGCCAATCGCAGTATACCCTGCCACCATGGAGAGGGGGTTGCCGTTGAAAGTACCCGCTTGGTAGACCTTGCCAATTGGAGAGAAGTTCTCCATGATCTCTTCGCTTGCGGCAATGGCACCGATGGGCAACCCCCCGCCCAGGATCTTGCCCAATGTCGTGATATCCGGCCTCACATCGAAGTACTCCTGCGCCCCCCCTAAAGCGAGTCTGAATCCGGTTATCACCTCGTCGAATATCAGGCAGATATCGTTCTCTTCCGTTATATCACGGAGGAACTTCAGGTATCCCTCTCTCGGCAATATACAGCCGGCATTCCCTATCACCGGCTCCAAGATTATACAAGCAATATCCCCATCAGCGGCGATCATTCTTTCGATTATTTCTTCATCATTGAAGGGCGCTAGTAGCGTATTTGAGGTCGTCCCTTCCGGGATACCAGCGGAGTCCGGGGTTCCATGGGTAGTGGCGCCAGATCCCGCTTTTACCAAGACGTAGTCGTGGGCCCCGTGGAAAGCCCCCTCGAACTTTATCATCTTCTCCTTGCCGGTATACCCTCGAGCAAGCCTAATGGCCGCCATCGTGGCCTCGGTCCCCGTATTGACGAAGCGGACCATCTCCGCGCTCGGGACGTGATTTACGATCTTCCTTGCAAGTTTGGTCTCGAGTTCTGTCGGCGTTCCGAAAGTAGTGCCATCCTCCAATTGCCTCTTCAAGTTCTCCACGATTTTGGGGTAGGCATGGCCGAGGATAAGGGGGCCATAGGCCAAGCAGTAGTCGATATAGGAGTTTCCATCGACATCGTACAACCTGCAGCCTTCTCCACGAGCGGTAAAGAAGGGATATGGCTTCATGGCCCGGACAGGGGAGTTGACACCCCCCACCAGGACCTTCTTCGATTCTTCGAAGAGCTCTTTAGAGTCCATGGTAGCCACTTTTCACTGGAGAAGTTTTAAAGTTTTCCTTAGATTCTGGATGCCGGACTAATTATATTACGAGATTAAAAAGGATCTCAAGGGGCGCAATTCGAGCTAGCTATTCTTCCAACCATCTCGCCACGTCTTTCGCAAAGTAGGTCAAGATCAAGTCGGCGCCTGCCCTCTTTATGGAAGTCAGTATCTCCAATACGATCCGCTTCTCGTCTATGAAGTTGCTCTTTGCAGCGGCTTTGACCATGGAGTATTCGCCGCTCACATTATATGCCGCCGTTGGGACCATGAACTCGTGCTTGACTCGATAGATTATGTCGAGGTAGGATAGAGCGGGCTTCACCATCACTATGTCCGCGCCTTCCTGTAAGTCCAGGTAAACCTCTTGCAGCGCCTCATCCGAGTTATGGATGTCCATCTGATACGACTTCCTGTCACCGAAAGAGGGTACAGAATCGGCCGCCTCCCTGAAAGGGCCATAAAAGGAGGACGCATATTTCGCCGCATAGGACATTATTATCGTATCCTGGAAGCCTTCTCCGTCAAGCCCTTCTCTAATAGCCCCAACGCGCCCATCCATCATGTCGCTCGGTGCTACAATGTCTGCCCCAGCTTTGGCGTGGCTCACCGCCATATCTGTTAGTAACTCCAAAGTAGGGTCATTTAGGATTTCATTGCCCTTCACGATGCCGCAATGCCCATGACTCATATATTCGCAGAGACAAACGTCGGTAATGACGACCAAATCATCTCCGATCTCGTCCTTGATCTCCCCTGTAGCTTTCTGGATAACCCCTCTGGGGTTATGGGCCTCAGAGGCCTTTGTGTCCTTCTTCTTCGGGATGCCGAATAGGATGGTCGCGGGCACGCCCAAATCGACGAGCTCTGCCGCCTCGGATCTAACCTCGCTTAGAGGTAGCCTGTACTGGGAAGGCATGGCCCCTATCTCCCGCCTCTTTTCGAGGTTTTCGTCGATAAAAAGGGGGAAGACCAGGTCGTTCTTGGTCAAGGTTGTTCCTTCGACCATCCTCCTGATCTTCTCATTTCTTCTAAGCCTTCGCATCCTTCTTGCCGGGAACATCCCTTGCCTCCTTGGCTTCTACATCCTCATCCATGAAATAGAGCCTCCCTACCCTGACTGTTATCTCGTCCCCTATTTCTGCCGCCTTCTTGATCTTTTCTGCTATGGGCGTCATGGATTTTTTGACTATAACTTTCGTCAGGTCGTCGATTATCTCTCTCTCCTTCTCATCTATGCCATTCCCGAGCATCTTTATGGCCTTCTCCAATTCCCTTTGACGGACGTCCTCTGCGTTGGCGAAGACAGCTTTTATCACATCCCCCACATCCACATGGTACAACTGCCTCTCTAGAAGGGCCATCTCCTCCTCGATGATCGCCTCGGCCTTTACGGCCTCCTTCTCCCGTAACTTCTTATTTCTCTCGGCAATGGTCCTTAAGTCATCTATATTCAGGAGCTCCACATCTGGGACCTCGACGACGTCTTCTTCGACGTCCCTAGGAGTAGCGATGTCGATAATCACCAACTTTCCCTTGGTCCTGTTCTCCATGGATCCCTCTATCAACTTCTTCCCGATAATTGACCGAGGGGCGCCCGTAGCGCTTATAATGACGTCGGAGTTCCTAATCCCTTTCTCGACGTCCTCGAACTTGATCACCACCCCCCCCACTTGCTCCGCGAGTTCTATCCCTCGTTCATAGGTACGGTTTGCGACAAATATCATGTCGATCTCTTTTCCGGAGAGGGCCTTGGCTACCAACCTCCCCATTTCGCCTGCCCCGATAATGAGGACGTTCTTCCCTTTGAGGGTGCCGAGGATGGACTCAGCGAGCTCGACGCCCGCGCTGCCTATGGAGACCGCGCCCTTGTTTATCTCCGTCTCTTTCCTGCACCGCTTCCCGACGTTTATCGCCTTTGGGAAGATGTTGTTGAAGAAGGGGCCCACAGTACCGTGCTTTTGGGCCTCGCTGAATGCCTCTTTTACCTGGCCCAGTATCTGATCTTCGCCGACGATCATGGATTCAAGACCTGAAGTCAATCGAAGTAAATGGAGTAAAGCTTTAGAGTGGAAGTCCTCCTCCACGGCGTTGTGGATCTTCTTGGATATCCCCTTCACCTTCTCGAGGAATTCCTCAGAAGTTATTCCCGGGTACTGCTTGTAAAGGCGCTCCCTCACGTTGGATATTGCGGAGCTCATCAGGTAACCAGAGATTTCGTGGTGTGCCTTATCGACGTCCCCAACTGCGGCAAAGATCTCGACCCTGTTACAGGTCTGCACTATAACACATTCCTTAACGCTCTCGAGAGATGTGATCCCCTCCATGGCCTTCTCGAGGTTCGGGAACGAGATTATCTCCAGAGTTGGTATATCCACCTTGTGATGAGTGACTCTCATATTATACGTATGCAATATCATTCCTCCAGATAATCTTCAACCAGCTCTTTGGCTTTGCCAATATCGTTCTCTTTCAAAGATTTAACGATTTCGGGCCTATTGGTGATCTCCCTCAAGATCTCCTTCCTTCGCTTTTGGTCCTTTATCTTCTGTTTTAATCTCGCCTTTAAAAATTCTTCCAGCTCGATTAATAGTATATCCTCCTTCGTGATAAGCTTTTTTATCCTCCTTTTGATCATCTTTGAGATCGCTGGGCTCTTCCCTTCTGTGGAGATCGAGATCGAGATGCCCTCGAGGTCCAGGGTCGCTGGAATTACAAAATCAGACACCTTATCGGCCCTGTTTACCAATATCCCGAGGTTCCGACACCCCTCCTCTATTTTGTCATTTAGATCGCTGTCATCTGTGGCTATCAATACGAAATCTGCTCCCTTCAGGTGATCGCTGATCGACCCTTCCTCGACTTCGACTTCGACCAATCTGAGCCTATCGGACCTTATTTTCATTAGAGTATCGGTGAATTCCCTACTTACGACCTTTACGTTTGCATCGGCGTTTAGGAGCTTTGAGACCCTCCGTTCGGCTACCTCGCCCCCGCCGAAGATCACGACATCTTTGTCTTTTACATTCAACATCACCGGAAGCATGAAAATACCCCTTTCTCGATTATCCTCTCGTCGCCTAACCAGATGTCGGGCTTTTTCATTACCCCATCCAAATGAACTTCTGCCCTCACGTTACCGCCGAAGGTGTGGTTGTCGCCGAAGGCCACGTGCGCCGTGCCGTATACCTTCTCGTCCTCGAGGACATTCCCGATGAGCTTTGCCTTCGGGTTGGTGCCGATGCCGATCTCCGCGACGTTTTTGGAATTCTCGAACTTTTTCAGAGTCTTTGACAATTCTTCGCTTTTAAATCCCCCAATCTCGGTGACTTCCCCATAGGCAACGCGCAATTTTAATGGTCCCTCGAGGAGGCCAAGAGACGCAAAAGAGCCATCGAAAACGAGTGTGCCATTGGACTTTCCTTCTACTGGAGCTATAAATCCCTCTCCAGCTGGCAAATTGCCCTTCCTCCCTTTTTTATACAAAATGCCCGCATCTGCCCTGCCATCTCTACCAGCTAGATCCGCGGTGAAATCGGTCCCCAATGCAGTCTTTATTCTAATCTCTTCGGCCTTTGTAAGGAGCTCGGCGATCTTCTCCGACTTTTCTCTGACTTCGGCATAATCTGCTGCCATACCCCCCTTGGTCAGCATCTCCATCGTTATCCCCGGCATCGAAGCTATTCTCGCGCCCATTTCGCAGGCATCTTTGCAAGCGTCCGTATGGGTTAAGGACATCGTCGTCGGAGCAATGACGACTTCGGCGCGCTTCATCGCTTCGGAGATGACCTTCGGCAACTCCTCTGCATGGTGTGATCGGGGCTTCATCTTTATCACAAGGACTTCGTCGCTCAAAGCCCTGGATGCCTTCTCCAACTCCCAAGCGACATCTAGCTTTTTGTAATCCGTCACGATGAGCACGGTCTCGTCTCGTCTGATATCCAAGCAGGTTTTGAGTACATCTCCGAGCATCGAAATCACGACCAAATTTTCAACATTTGGGGGTCATCCCTTCTCCAATTTATCCTTCAACATATCCAAGATCGTCTTGGGGTCAGCCCTCCCTTTCGTCTTCCTCATGACCTGACCTACGACGTAGTTTAGGGCTTCTGCTTTTCCGCTCAGGTAGTCTTCGACTGCTTTGGGGTTCTCTTTTATCGCCTCTTCTACCGCTTCATCGACGACGTGATCCTTTTTGATCCTCAACAATCCGAGCTCTCCGACGATCTCCCGCGGTGACCTGGGATTGACGACCAGCTCTTCGATAATCCTCTGTCCCGATTTGACCGTGATCTCGTCATCCCGGACCATCTCCAAGAGTTCGATCAACTGTTCGGAAGTGATCCCGCTCTTGGCATAGGTCAAACTGTTGTAGGTCAGAACCCGCTTCAACTCCCTCCTGATCCACATAACCGCGAATTTGGGGTCTATCTCCTTTACCACCTCTTCGAAGGCGTTGGCGAATTCCAACTCGCTCGCCAAGACATTTGCGTCGTGCTGGCTGATGCCGTACTGCTCCACAAACCTCTGCTCCTTCAGATGGGGGGCCTCTGGCATGATCTTTTTTATCGCCTCTATCTTCTCATCGCTGATAACTAATGGAGGTATATCCGGGTCTGGGATGTAACGATAATCCTCTGCCTCTTCCTTCGTCCTCATCGCCCTAGTTATCATCTGGGACTCCAAAAATGCCCGGGTCTCCCTCTTCACAACCACGCCCCTCTTCATCAGGTTCTTCTGCCTAGTGATCTCGAATTTCAGGGCCTTATAAGCGCCCCTGACGGAGTTGATATTCTTTATCTCGACCCTAGCACCGCCCTCCAAGGAGATGTTCGTGTCCATGCGCATCGTCCCGCCTTCCGTCCTAACTTTGCCGGTATACTGCAGGACTTTGGTCAACTCCCTCAGGAACCTCCTCGCCTCCTCCGGGCTATGTATATCTGGCGCCGTAACTATCTCGACCAGAGGGATGCCAGAACGATTGTAATCCACTTTACCGGTTTGGGGGTCATATTTTCCTGGGTCCTCCTCTAAGTGGACCTCCCATATGCCGACGCCATTCAAGCTTCCATCTCTGCCCATTGGCAATGACGTGCGCTGGTAGCCAGATGGAAGATCGGGATAATCATAATGCTTTCTCTGGATGTAGATCGGCTCTTTAATGATCTCGCAATTGAGCATCAGCGCTACCTCTACCGCCGCATCGATTGCCTCTTGGTTGACCGGAAAAGGCTTCGCCCCAGGCATCCCGGTACAGACTTCGCAGATGTTGGTGTTTGGGGGCACGTCGCGATAGTTCGTCGGGCTATCGCAGTAAAGCTTCGTTTTGGTTTCGAGCTGTTCGTGAATCTCAAAGCCTATGATAGTCTTCATCATTTTTCCCCCTCCAATGCATACATGATATTCAAGATCTTCTGCTCCTCCAACTGTTTTGTCTGGAGCTGGAGGCCCACCGGTATCCCCTCTACTTCCCCGGCTTTAATAACTCCTCCTGGAATGCCCGCTAGATTCGTGGGAACGGTCAAGATGTCATAACCGTACATCACCAGCGGATCCTCGATGACATCGCCTATCTTGTGGGGGAGTTTCGGGACGGTTGGCCCCGCAATGGCGTCTACATCCTTCAACGCATCCTGTAACTCTCTCTTGATGAGAGATCTGAACTGCAAGGCCTTTTTGTAATATCTCCCGGTGTACTCTTTCTGGCTGATATATCTACCCAATAAAATCCTCCTCAGTACCTCCCTACCGCATACTTCCTCGATCTTGTGACCATACCTCCTACCATCGAACTTTCGGGTGGCGGAAAAGAACTCCACAAAGACCGTGAGATAATAGGTTGGCAGACCTTTATCTAGGTGAGGTAGCTTCACCTCTACTACCTCTGCCCCCAACCCTTGAAGCTCTTCGAGTTCCCTATTTATCACCCCCATGATCTTTGGATCGGTAAATTCCTCAAATTCCCTTGCAAATCCGATCTTGTAGCCGGAGAGATCCCCGTTCAAATGCTTCGAGTATTCGATCTTATCAACGGCCAAAGTCGTACACTCCTTTGGGTTTGGTCCTGCGATGACCTCGAGCATTAGGGCTGTGGAATAAACATCGGCAGAAAGACAGCCTATCTGGTCGAGGCTCATCGCCATATCGATGAGTCCATACCTCGGAACCAATCCGTAAGTCGGTTTGAGCCCTATAACGCCGCAATGGGAAGCCGGGTTTCTTATGGAGCCTCCGGTATCACTCCCCAACGCGATGTCGCAAAAGTTTGCGGCGATGGATGCGGCAGAGCCGGATGAAGAACCGCCCGGGATTCTCCCAAAGGCAGAGGGATTTTGTGTCGGTCCGAAATAGGAGGTTTCGCCGGAGGAGCCGCAAGCGAACTCGTCCATATTCGTCATCCCTATGATTATGCCGTCCTCTCTTTTGATATGCTCTATGACGACGGCATCATAGCCAGAGATGTAGTTTTCTAAAGTTTTGGATGCACAGGTGGCCCTAAATCCCCGAACATTCATGTTGGACTTAATGGCAATGGCGAGACCTGCAAGTTTCCCGGCTTTGCCTTCTTTGATCTTCTTGTCCACCTCCCTAGCTTTTTCTAAGGCGTAGTCTCCATTTACCTCGATGAAAGCGTTGATCTTCTTGTCTCTTTTTTGGATCTCTTCAAGATGGCGGGAAACGTTCTCCTCAGCGGTAAGCTCTCCAGATTTTATCGACTCTAAAGCAGTAATCGCCATCAGCCCCCTATCTCACCCATTTCCCGATTTCCATAATGAAGCTGCCCTCTTTGTCCAGTCTCGGGGCATTCTTTCTCGTGATCTTCTTGAATCCTTCATCTACCCCGGGTTCTCTGTCGTGGCGGGTCACGTTGATATCTTCGACCACATAGTAGGTCTCGACGAGGTCGATGTCGCCGAGAGCTTCTGAGAGTTCTTTCAGGACCTTCTCCGCCTCTCTTTTGATATCCGCTTCTTGGGCCATGGGACCGCTTCCATCTCTCCGATACTTTATAAATAAACTATCCCTACCTAATTAAAAAGATATCTAAAAGGTATCGTCCGAAATTGAGTCAAAACGATGAAGAGGGAGTTCATTGGACCTTCTTACCGAAACGAAAGGCGTGCTCCAAAAATATGGCATCCGCCCAAATCAGAGGCTTGGACAGAACTTTATCATCGATGAATCTATCATAAGTAAACAGATCGAATATGCGTCCTTGCGGAGTAGCGAAGTTGTAGTCGAAGTTGGGGCAGGGATAGGGACCTTGACCAAATTCCTGCTGGAGAAGGCGGGGAAGGTCTATGTTATCGAAAGGGATAAGAAGATGATCGGGGTCTTGAAAGATCGATTTTCTGGAATAGAAAACCTAGAAATTATCTCAGGAGATGTATTGAGAGTCGAGCTTCCTGAATTCGATAAAATGGTCTCCAATATACCTTATGTGATATCCTCCCCTTTGACATTTAAACTGCTAAAATGCAGGTTTAAGAAGGCCATAATTACATACCAAAGAGAATTCGCGGAGAGGATGGTCGCCCGACCCGGAACGAAGGACTACTCGAGGCTATCGGTGGCGTGTTACTACTATGCAGGTATAAGGCTACTTCAGATAGTGCCTCCCACAGCCTTTTATCCCGAACCAGAGGTCCACTCGGCCATCATCGAGATAACGCCCAAGGAGCCCCCTTTCGATGTAGATGAAGAGTTCTTTTTCAAGGTATTAACTGGGCTTTTCGTCCACAGAAAAAAGACGGTGAAAAATGCCCTTATCCACTCACTCGATATGATCTTTGATGAAAGAGCTTACGAGAAAAGGAGGAGTATGATCGACGTATTGCCCCCCGAAATTTTGGAAAGGCGGGTTTTCCGATTGACCCCAAGGGAGATAGCGGATATTTCCAACACTTTGGAGGGGACAAAATGATCGAGTATAAGGGCAGGCGCTTCGAGATCTTCCCCCAAGTCTACGAGCCCTGCGAGGACTCATTTTTACTCGTAGATAATATGATCGTCGACGAAGATGACGAAGTTTTGGACATGGGGACTGGATGTGGGATCCAGGGGATCTTCGCGAGCGAAAAGGCCTCAAAGGTCGTGGCGTGTGATATAATCCCTCAAGCCGTCAAGTGCGCGAGATATAACGTTGGGTTGAACGGAATCGAGAACATGAGAGTCGTCTACAGCGACCTCTTCGAGAACATCGATGGAAAATTTGACTTGGTACTCTTCAACCCCCCATATCTACCTTCAGATCCCAGGGAACACGACGATGATCTAAAGAAGGCATGGGACGGCGGCGGAGATGGGAGGTACGTCCTCGATAGATTTATCGACGATGTAAAAGAATTCCTAAGGCCGAAGGGCAGGGTGCAGATCGTCCAATCCTCCCTAACTGACCTTAAGAAGACCGTGGAAAGATTTGAATCGATGGACCTAAAACCAAAAATCACTGCCAAGGAGAAATATTTCTTTGAGGAGCTTTATGTGCTAACCTCGCGCCTTAAATAGGCGATGACTTTTTGATATTTGTTTGGACATGTTGAAAGTGATATAATTAATACCTAGGAATCAAAAATACGCGGGACTTTGATATGGTCGTCTTCTCCGTAGTTTTGCTCCAACCAAAATATGAGGGCAACATAGGCTTTGTTGCGAGAGCGATGAAGAACTTTGGATTGAAGCGCCTTTACCTGATCGATGGCGAAACCCAGATGGGTAGCGAGGCCTATGCGCGCGCATCCCATGCCTCCGAGATATTGGACAACGCAAAACCCCTGGATTTCGACGATCTATTCGAGAAGTTCGACCTTGTCGTTGGTACAACAGGGATCTCGAAGAAGAGCCCAACATCTCCCAGGGCTGCTTTATCTCCAACAGAGTTTTCCAAAAGGATCAAAAGGATGAAGGGAAGGGGGGCCTTGGTTTTCGGTAGAGAAGACATCGGGATGAAGAACGAGGAACTGGAGAGATGCGACCTCGTGGTAAGTATACCCACGAGCGAGGAATACCCAATCCTCAATATCTCCCACGCGGCCTCCATCATATTTTATGAGCTCTTCAAGGACAAAGTAAAGGAAGATAATTTTATGACAGAAGAAGCCATTGGGGAAGAGAAGGAAGCCATGATATCCCGTTTCTCCGAACTCCTGGATGCCTTGGGATACCCAAAATTTAAAAAGAAGGTCATCTTAAGAATGTTTCGAAGACTGATGGGCAGAGCGCCCATAACCGGAAGAGAGGCCCATACCTTGGCAGGAGTTTTTAGGGAATCCAAAAGGGAAATCGAGAGGCAGTGATATGTTTTTGATCCAACAGTCGTGGTTGATGCAGAGCATTTGGATGATACTGTTCTTGGTCTTAATACTCTTCTACCCGAAGTACATGCTCTACAAGATGATCGCCGACATGGACAGCGTAGCTCGGAAGCTTGAGACCTATACCAAGGAAGGCGTCGACCTCGTAGTGAAAGTTTCGAAGGAGAAAGGAAAACCGAAGATTGACCCCAAAGCGGTAGTGGAGAGCGCCATAGAGTTCTTCCTGATACCCCCTGTAAGTCTGGATCCCGTAGGGATCTTGAAAAAGCTCGAGCACGTCTTAGACAACGCCGAAGACAAGTTCGAGAGCATTGCCAAAGAGATCGCCCCAAAGAGCGACGATATCTGGAACGCGAACATAATCTCCCTCTTGAAGGGCGCCATCGGTTTGAACATGATAGCCAAAATCGTCAGGCACTACGTAGAGTTTGTCAAGAAGACCGGCAATTTGCAGATCGCCATGTTCATGCAGATGCAGATGCCCCTGATAAAGAAGATCGCGAAGGCGCAGCGAGAAGGCGTCGAAGCGATATCCAAGGGAGAGCCCCTCGGGGACAGCATAGGGGCGTTGGTTGCAGCGAACATGATAAGGGGCGATGTTGCCACCATAGCAAAAGACGTCGTCTACCACGAGACAGATATTTCTGGACGAAAGGTCTACATTATAAAGGCCGACGGCCCCGGGGCAAACTTGGGCAAGCTAGGGGATGCCGTAAAGAAGATCGGAGAAGAGAAGAAGATCGACAAGATAATAACCATCGATGCCAGCTTGAAATTGGAAGGCGAGGAGACCGGCAAGGTCTGCGAAGGCGTTGGGGCCGCCATAGGCGATCCGGGTCCAGAGAAAGCGAAGATGGAGGAGATCGCGCTGAAACTCGGCATTCCTCTGGAGGCCCTCGCGATCAAGATGTCCATCGAAGAAGCGATCTCGCCCCTGACCAAAAAGATGGAGGCCTCGGTAGGAAAGACCTTGGATCTGATAAAGGCCAGGGTGAAGGGCGTGGATGAGAAGGGCAAGGTCCTCGTAGTCGGGGTTGGAAATACTTGCGGGATAGGGAACTCTTATGACGTCGTCAAAGACCTGGAATTTAAGGAGGCCGAGGAGGAGGAAGAAGAGAAGGGTTTCATGGACAACCTCATAAAGAAGTTCGCCGAGAAGATGCAGGAGAAGGAAGAGATAAGAGAGATTTTGAGAGAAGAGGAGAGGAAAGCTAAAAAGAAAGCAGCAGAAAAGGCCAAAAAAGAGGCTGAGGAGGAGGCGAAGAAGAAGGAAGTTGAAAAGAAGGGATCTAAGAGAGGAGGGGAAGAGGAGAAAGTCAGAGCTAAATAAGGACAACTGCTTTGAAACTTTTTTCAATAATGTCTTTCGGGGTTACTATCCTTATTCTCAATGTCCTTTTGGTGGCCTCGAAGAAAGGTTTATGAACGATTCAAAGTATTAGTCACAGCTCGATCGAGGTATAAAAAAATGGGTAAAAGACCAGGTAGGATCTACAAACCGACGGACAAACCGGCGTTTACAAGAAGGGAATATATGAAGGGCATCCCAGGTCCGAAGATCAACATATATGACATGGGCAACCCATCGGGCAACTTTGAGTTAGAAGTATCGCTGGTTGCCAAGGAGCCCGCCCAGATCACCCACAACGCCTTGGAGGCCGCAAGAGTTGCGGCGAATAGGTATCTGCACAAAAAGACGGGGAGGATGGGCTACCACTTGAAGATAAGGGTATTCCCCCACCAAGTCCTGAGGGAGAACAAGATAGCGACCGGTGCAGGGGCAGATCGCGTTCAAGACGGCATGAGGAAGGCCTTCGGCAAAGCCATAGGAGTCGCTGCGAGGATTCACAAGAATCAGAAGATCTGCACCGTGAGGACCAGCGCAAACAACTTCACCTTTGCAAAGGACGCATTGAAGAGAGCGGCTAGGAAGTTCCCCATGACGTGCTCCATAACCATAGATGAAGGTAGGGAACTCTTAAAGCTGTAGTTTTGTGCCACCCATTGGAAATAAATCTCCGGCAAAATAGTCGTCCTCATGGAGGGGATCCGCTATAGCGGCAGACATCTTTTTGTCGTCCACAATAACTATATATTTCCAGACCGCGATGTAGGGTCAATTCACAACCAATGGGTTAGAACCATGAAGGAGTTACTCTTCTGGGCAGATCAGAAGGCAGATGAAATCGTCAAGAGGAGGAGGTACCATTATCTGGATAAGGGGGTCCCCCGATTTGAGAAATACGTTATCAAAACCTCTGCATCCATCTCTGGCGTCCTCCATATCGGAAGGCTGAGCGACACGATCAGAAGCGAACCAGTTTGTAGAGCGCTCAACGAGGAAGGCTACAAAGCAGAACTTATCTGGGTAGCAGAGGACATGGACCCCCTGAGGAAGATCCCCGAAGGGGTACCTCCCAAATATGAAAAGTACATCGGAGTACCGGTGACGGACATACCGGATCCTTGGGACTGCCATGCCTCCTATGCAGAGCACCACATCTCGAAATATCTCGAAGTCCTCGATGAATTTGTCTCTCAAAAGATGACCCGATACTCCATGCGCGATGAGTACGGAGAAGGGAACTTTAAGCCTTACATAAGATCGATGTTGGAAAATCTGGAAAGCGTCATCGAGATCCAGAATAAGTACAGAGAACAACCCCTAGGAACTGGCTGGAGTCCTTGGACGCCCACCTGCGAAAACTGCGGAAAGATAATAACCTCTAGGGTAAGGTCATTCTCCGATGGCCTTGTGGAGTACAGATGCGAAGATTACAAATTCGAGGAGACGATCGCGAAGGGATGTGGGCATGAGGGGACGGCCGATCCTATGAAAGATGATGGAAAACTGATGTGGAAAGGGGAGTGGGCGGCACAATGGGCAAGGTGGAAAGTGGTTTCGGAAGGAGCTGGGAAGGAGTACGTGGTTCCTTCGAGCGCTTGGTGGGTCAACGGCGAGATCGTGGAGCGCGTCTTGGACTTCCCCATGCCCGTACCCATATTCTACGAGCACCTTATGATCGGTGGTGAGAAGATGAGTGCCTCCCTAGGGAATGTAATCTACCCCCACGATTGGTTGGAAGTTGCCCCACCAGAACTCCTGAGGTTCTTCTACAACAAGAAGCTGATGAAGACTCGGAGTTTCTCTTGGCGTGAGCTGCCAAATCTCTACGACGACCTTGACCGAGCCGCTGGGATATATTCTGGTGAAGAAACCCCGGAAAATGAAAGGGAGGCTAAACACGTTCGAAGGCTCTACGAGATGTCTCAGATCGGGGATATAAAGAAGCCCGTTCCCGTCCAATTCTCACATGCCGCGATGATCTCCCAGATATTCGCCGACGACGACGCCGTCATAAAGAGCCTCAAAGGATCAGGACACTACAGAGAGGATAGCCGCGATCTAATACTCGAGCGCATAAACCTGGCCAGAAATTGGGCGAGGAAATATGCCCCCGAAAAAGACAAAATCGAACTTCTAGGGGAGGTAGTAGGGATAAAGGATAGATTAACCGAGAAACAGAGGGAATTTTTGATCAAAATCTCGGAATACCTCGAATCGGAAAGAAGGACATCGGATGAGATTCAAAATCGGATATTCGATGAAGCGAGGGAAATGCATCTATCACCAAAAAAGGCGTTTCAGGCCATTTATCTCTCGATTTTGGGGAATACGAGGGGGCCAAAGGCAGGGACGTTGCTCGCTTCTCTTGATAGAGATTGGGTCGTAAAGAGATTCAAGGAGCTTTAACCCGTATGGGGCACTCCTCCTAATCCGAGCTCCACAGGATATTAGGTCTCCTCTTTTTCGGTCTCTTCATCTATCCACTCCAGATATTCCTTACTCCCTTTTAGGATGGGGATGGCGATTACGCATGGATTCTCATAGCTATGGAGCTCTTTAACTCTCCGGACTATTGCTTCCACCTTCTCCTCTTTGGTTTTGAGGATCAAGACCGCTTCATCACTTCTCTCTACCTCGCCTTCCCACCAGTATACGGAGGACATCTCAGGGATGATATTTGCACAAGCTGCGAGCCTCGCCTTGACCATCTCCTCCCCTATATATTTCGCTTCTTCGGGGTTAGAAGCCGTTATGTAAATCATGACATACATCTTACCACCTCTAGAATATGATCTTCAAAAAGGGGCTCAAATTTATGAAGAGTAGCAATATCACAAAGGCAAACACCAAGCTCGTGATATGCCTTGCCCCTTTTGGCGATATCACCTTTGCGATCTCCTCAAATATCCTGCCTCCGTCCAAGGGGTAAACCGGGAGGAGATTTGTTAGCCCTATGAAGAGGTTGAGTATCAGAATCCACTCGAATTCTTTGA
>JBHIFP010000028.1:0-20593 GCA_046761145.1 Hydrothermarchaeales archaeon (SeqCode) | reverse complement strand
CTAAGTAAAAACTAAGTTGGATTGACATAAAAAGTTAATAGAATAAAAATCTATAGATATATCCATGAACATCTCCATTATATCCATTTTTAACACGTGGGAAAATCAGCAGATGATGAAAGCCCTGGAAGATAGAGGGGTACGCTCCACATCTGAATCGCCTCGCAGACTTCTTTTTGCCATGGAAGAAAAGGACTTTCTCAACCCCGAATATGATCTCTTGCTCAATCGCGTGGATATCACGAGCTACCTCCAATTCCCGGAACGCCAAATAAGGATATTGGAGTACATTGAGGAGTTCGTGCCGATAGTCAATAATATCGACTCTACCCTTGTAGCTATAAACAAGTTCTCCACTTATTTGAAGTTGAAGGGGGCTGGCCTACCCGTCCCCAATAGCTATATCATTACCTCTTCCTCGAATGTAGATGCAATACTGAAAAAGATAAGAACACCCTTCGTGTGTAAACCCATCATCGGCACTAGAGGCTTTGACGTGATCTTATTCCAAGACAAGAAGATCTACAAGTTCTACAGGGGGACGCTGATCAACGCGGATTATATGATACAAGAGTACGTCGAAACAGGCGGGAGAGATATAAGGGTTTTTGTGGTGGGAGGCGAAGCGATAGGAGCTATTTGGAAGATAGCGCCCGAAGGAGAATGGAGGACCAATATAAGCAGAGGCGGCAAGGCAGAGGCGATGGAGTTGAACGAAGAGTTGGAAGAGTTGTGCCTCAAGAGCGCTCGGACTATTGGGGTGGAAGTATGTGGGGTGGATGTCGTACAGGACGAAAAAGGCTACAAGATCATAGAGGTAAATGCGGTGCCGGACTTTCGAGGTTTTTTCGATGCAAAGGGGATAAACCCGGCGGAATATATCGCCGACTATGCCATCCAAAAGGTCAAAAAATGATCACAGCTCTACGTTCTGTCCATTCCTTATGAGAAAGAGATTCTTGTTCAGCTCATACCCACAATCTTCGGCGAGCTCCGCATAGGATGAAAGCATCGTCAGATCGCCGTGGCATGGAATTATGTTTTGTGGTTGAAGCATCTTCAGGAGGTCTCGATGATCCTCCCTTGAAGCGTGACCCGATACATGGACGTCTTTTATCAACCTCGCCCCTTGGATCTTCAACTTCGTCTCTAATGCGTATCTATTCGCAACGTTTATGGGATTTGGGATCACATCGGCCGAGAATATCACTTGATCGTCCTTCTCGATCTTATAGTCTAAACTCCTATTCGCTATCTTTGAAAGTAAGGCATCGGGCTCCCCTTGGTGTCCGGTTACTACAAGCAAATATTTTTCCTTTCCATCCTCCACAATCCTCTTGAGTATCCTCCTTATCGACTTTGGGTTTGCATAGATGCTCGCATCCTTTGACAAATCCAGTATCCCAAGCCTCTGGGCAATATTACAATACTTCCCCATCGACCTCCCGAGCAGTACGGGCTTTCTATCTATCAGTTGGGCGATCTTTACTATATTGCTGATCCTGGCAATATGGGATGAAAAAGTGGTCACGATCAATCCCTTATCTTCTTCCGATCTTACGAAGTTGTCGAGGAGCATCTTCCGGACGATCTTTTCGGATGGAGTTCTCTGTTCATTTGAAACTCTTGTACTTTCCACTATGAGACACTTCACCCCATTTTTGCCCAATTCTCTTATCCTGGCATAATCCGGCTTCTCTCCCATCATAGGGGAGTTGTCGAATTTGAAATCGTTGGCATATAGCACAGTCCCATCTGGTCCACGGAAAGCCGCCATCACCGTCTGAGGGATGCTGTGGGTTACGTGAATGAATTCTACTTCGATCGCAGGGGTTATCTGTAACTTTTTGCCGGGTTCCAACACCTCTATACTATCGATTTTGAAGTTCTTATTAAATCTCTCCTCGTTCTTGATCAATTCTATCGTATATGGCGTACCGATGATCGGCGCTTTATACTTGGCAGCGAGCGTTGGCACCGCGCCTATGTGGTCTAGATGGCCATGGGTCAAGATGATGGCCCTGACATTGCCATTTACCGCTACATCGTCGGGGATTATCCCCTTGGCAACGAGCTCTTCTCCGCCCATCTTCGATATGTCGGTGTCCTCATGAACAAGCACCCGGTCCAACCTGATACCCATATCGACTATGACGGAATCATCGCCGAACCTTAAAAGGGTCATATTTCTACCAAATTCGTTATATCCACCTATTGCTGTGATTTTCATCAAATTCCTCCTCGATTTCAAAAAGTCATACAGAATTTTATATGCCAACTAGGGCAGAGGGATCAAAGCACATTACCTCAAAGACCAAAAGATTTTTCCAAAGGTATATCGATTATTTAAAGTTTTCTCCTGTTTGCATATTTTTTGCAGTCGATCCCCCTAACCTCCAGCCACTCCCTCGTCCTTCCAGTAACGATCAAGTCGGCTTTTTTTAGATCCTCGATACTTTCGGATCCAGACAGGAACATTGCTATCTTCAATTCCTCGATTATCTCGGAGATCTTATCTACTACATGTTCACTACTCTTGAGGGCTCTGTCCAACAAGGGCAATGCCAATCCGCACGCAGTAGCCCCCAATGCCAAGGCCTTCGCAACCTCTATGCCATCCCGAATTCCACCAGTCGAGATGATCGGTAATTTGGTATACTCCAAAGCCTCGATTGTGGAGATGGCGGTTGGTATGCCCCAATCCCAGAATTTCTTTCCAATCTCTCTATTTTTCTTCGATCGATAGTACTCTACCGCTGCAAAAGAAGTGCCTCCTAAGCCGCCCACATCTATGGCAGAAACCCCCGCTTTTTCAAGGGCTTTTACTTCTTCTCTAGCGATTCCTGCCCCGGTCTCCTTTGCTATAATCGGGACTTTCAGCCCCTTCAATTTTTCAATGGCGACGAGAACTCCTTTGAAATCGAGATCTCCTTCGGGCTGTATCGCTTCATGTAAGGGGTTGAGGTGAATCGCCAGTGCATCGGCATCGATCATCTCTATGGCTTTTTTTGCCTCATCCAAACCATAGCCTCGGGTAAACTGAACAGCCCCCAGATTCCCTATCAGAAATGCATCCGGTGCTACTTCCCTTGCGATGGAGTATGTATGAACCAAACTTTCGTCTTCGATGGCCGCCCTTTGACTCCCGACTCCCATCGCTATGCCGAGCTCCTGCGCGGCGATGGCGAGATTTTCGTTGAGCCTCTTCGCCTTTTCGTGCCCTCCGGTCATTCCTGCGATGAAAATCGGGGCATTGAACCTCTTGCCCAAGAAATCCACAGATATATCGATTCCATCTTTGTCCACTTCTGGCAATGCCCTATGAAGTAAAGTCATGTCCTCAAATCCGTTCTTAACTTTGCTCTCGACGTCATTCCGCAGGGCTATTAAGATATGATCGAGTTTTCTAGAACCTATTTTTCCCATATGCTCCACCTTCAATCCTCGTTCCTATTACCTCTTCGCCCATCAACGCACCTTTGAGTCTATCTGGTATGGATCCGTTGATTATCACCGATTCGATCCCTCTATTGGCCAATCTTACCAACTCCAAGACCTTCCCTTTCACTCCTCCGGTGACGTCTCCTGAAGGAGTTTTAAGCTTGGACAAGACTTCCTCAAAATTTGATGCATTTATTTTATCTATCAACTGTGCATCCTTAAATTCCTTTGGATTTTTATCAAAAACCCCATCGACATCTGCGCATAAGATGACTTTCTCGGCCTCCAAGTGCTCGGCAAGATACGAGATGATCTGGTCTCCTGAGAGGACACAAAATCCCCGGTTCTTGTCAAGAACGACGTCCCCATATAAGACCGGGACAAGCCCCAATTCAAGAAACCGTTCGATTACCCCGGTATCCATCTCAGAGATCCTACCATCTCTGCATATTATATTGGCAGAGGGCTGAACGGCAACGGCAGGAATATCATGCCTCACCAACGATTCTATCACCCGCTGATTAAACTCACCCATGGCCTTCCTCGTCAATGCTACTCCTATAATTTGGTTTCTATCTTTCATCCCCTTCTCTAGCTTGTATTCAGTGGCTATGGGGTGTCCAAAGGAGCCGCCGCCGTGAACTATAATCAAGCCGTCCTTCGCCCCAATCTTTATCTCCTTTGCCACTCTTTCCAGCACTCCTTTTCTGACCGAGAACTTCTCTCTCTTATCGGTCAGCAAGCTTCCGCCAAGCTTGAGGATTATCATCTTTCAACCCTGACTCCTTCGACTCCCAACTCGGTTTTTAATGCCTCGTGCCCAAGATCAGAAATCAGATCAACCAACTCTCGTGGTTCGTCATGATAGCAGATCATCGCTCCTCCTCCCCCCGCTCCGGAGATTTTGGCTGCACCATCGATCTTTTTGACTTCGTTATATATCTGATCGATTTCCTTCGTCGAAATGCCCAATTTGGCCAGGTTCTCCTGCGCGGAGTTCATCAATTTCTTTATCTTTTCGGAATCCCCATCGCGAAGCGCATTTCTCATATCAACGGTCAATTCTCCCAATCTCTTTATTATGGGAATTCTGATCTCTGGTTTTAGCGATCTGACCATTTGGACCAGTTCTCCCGTGGTCTTCTCGGGCTCTTTTACATATGCTATTACGAAATTTTTTAATTCGGATGGGATTTCGTCCTTTAGAGGGTTAATTATATTATCGTTGCTCCTTTTTTGAAACCAGACAAAACCGCCGTAACAGCAGGTGGAATTGTCTCCACCGCTTGGCGTTCCGTGATTGAACTTTTCGATTTCATATGCTACCTCGTTGATCTCATGTTTGGGGAGAGGTTTACTATAGGTCTCTGAGATCGCTTTTGGAATTGCCACAGACAAAGATGCGGAGGAACCCAAGCCTGCACCCATCGGTATCTTGGAATCAATTTCTATTGAAATACCGGAAGGTATCTCCATCAGTTGTAAACTTCTTCCTATCGCGATCTTGAGGGGATTTAATCCAGTCTCTTTGAGTTCGTTGTCCAGTAAAGTAAAATCTCCATCCTCGAAACAATTTTTCCACAGATCGTCCAATGTAACTGTAAATGATCTTACTTCGTCTAGATCCCATGTGGCCTTTTCAGTCAGATTGACGGAGTTCACCGAGACTTTTTCACTCTTATCAGCTTTCACTTGTGACCTCATTCCGATAGCAGCGATTATCGCCGGCTCTCCATAAACTACAGAATGCTCCCCCATCAAATGGACTTTTCCTGGAGCCGAAACTGTGATCATATAACTCCCTTTTTATCACTTACCGAAAATAAGATATCGGCCCATTTATACCTTTGGGCCAAATATCACTTCTGGAAGACTATACCAGCGTAAGCGACTACTTGTCTGTAGTCCCCCGTGATGTCGCCGCTCGACATATATTTCAAGAGCTTTGCCTTCGTAGCCCCTAGTTTTTTGGCCGTCGATATGGCGACCGCTATTGGACCATAACCGCAGATAGAAATATCCAGGTCGTAGACGGTATTTATGAACTTCTTCTCATCCAGATTCAAGATGGCTTCGATGGCCCTTCCGTCCTTTCGGCTTGCATCTTCTTTGGATTCGTAATGGGTAAAGTCGCTACTAGCAACTACCAAGATATCCTTCTCAATTCTGGACAAACATTCCGCAATCTCCTCACTGGTCTCAAGCTCTTGCATACCCAAAGAGATTGGAACGAACTTGAAATCCTCATAAATGTACTGTAAAAAAGGCAACTGTACCTCTATGGAGTGCTCAAATCTGTGGGCCATCTCGTCCAAATCGATTACATTGCAAGTCTTCCACAGGGAATTTGCTAGTACTTCGTCGATATCTATGGTTCCAAGAGGCATCTTCCACGCCTCATTGGTGGTTGCGACCATACTACCATAGCCGGTATGATTCGGTCCAAGTAGAATAATCGTCTCTGGTTTTTTCTGTTTTGCCAGTTCGAAGTAAACATGGGCCGCAGCTGGGCCAGAGTACATGTATCCCGCATGGGGAACTACGGAAGCGATGATATCCCTCTCGGCTTCTCCAAGCTCGGGCAATTTTCCTGGACCCAGATCGTGCAAGAAACACGACTCTACCTGTCTTTTGAGTCCATTTGGATCTGACCTGTAGAATTGACCTGCAACTGAAGGGTTCCTGACCATGCCGTCCTCCTGATAATCATCAATCTTCGCCAAATTTTTCGAGGGGGGGGAAATCCTCGGATAAAGTTCCTCTCTCCTCCAAAATGGTCCTCGCAAGTAACCAGTATGCGAGAACCAGCGCCTTCTTTCCTTTATTGTTTGTTGGAATGATGATGTCGACTCCGCTAGAAGAGTTGTCGGTATCGCACAACGCTATCGTGGGAATCCCTATATTGCTCGCCTCATTCAACGCCTGTTCATCCCCCCTAGGATCGGTGACTATCAACACTTCGGGCTCGATAAACTCTGGGAGATTTGGATTGGTCAAGGTCCCCGGAACGAATCTCCCGGCAATGGCCCTTGCACCGATGAGTCTTGCAAAGTCGTTTATCGGCGCTTGTCCGTATTGCCTCCTAGAGACGGCGAGTATCTTCTCTGGATCGAATTTGGCCAAGAATTTCGCCGCAGCCCTAAGTCTGTCATCCGTCTTCTTTACATTCAACACGTATAGACCATCGCTTCTAACTCTATAGATGTATGGCTTCATGTCCTCATTCTTCTGCTGCGTCCCGATGTGTATCCCCGCGGCGAGATAATCGTCCAAAGATGTCAGCAAATCATTCATCAGATGCCTCCTTCAGATCGGTAACTGCGCCATTCTCGCCCTTTGGGCAAGCTCCTCACCGATCCTCAAAAGTTCGTTCAATTTTGCTATCCTTGCTCCTCCAACAACCCCGGTCTTGATCAACGGACAATTGAAACCAACTGCCAGGTGTGCGATCGTTTCATCTGTGGTCTCGCCGGACCTGTGCGACATAACGGGGGTTAGATTGTAGTTCTTCGTCAATTTGACCGCCCTGTAAGTATCGGTCAAGGTACCGATCTGATTGGGCTTGATCAGAACGGAATTGGTTGCGCCTTTCTCGATCCCCCTCTTGATCCTCTCGGTATTGGTTACATAGAGATCGTCCCCGCAGATCAGGCAGTCTACTTTGCTTGTCAGTTCCTTAAAGCTATCGAAATCCTCTTCCATTATGGGGTCTTCCGCATAATAGATGTTATACCGTTCGATCAACTCCCTCATGTACTCTATCTGCTCACCAGAGTCCAACTCCCTACCGCCTTTAGTGTAGACGTATTTGTTCTTACTCTCATCCCACAATTCGCTGGCTGCCACGTCTACCCCAATCTTGATATCCACCCCTGTGCTCTCCTTAACCTCTTCGCAGGCGGCATTGAGTGTATCCAACGCCTCCTCATCTCTCAATCCAACTGCCCATGCACCTTCGTCCCCTTTCCCGCCGACAAACCCCTCAACTTTCTTGGCCAGCAACTCTTTGAGCTTCTTGTGAACTTGAGAATTTGCAAAGAGCGCTTCGGTTATATTCTTGGCCCCGATAGGAATGACCTGGAACTCCTGTATATCCGTTGCATTCTTTGCATGGGCCCCGCCCCCTATCACGTTTCCTAGGGGGTAGGGAAGCTCCACAGTGAGGTTGCCGCCGAGGTATTGATACAAGGGAAGAGCATAAGAAGATGCCGCGGCCTTTGCACTGGCCAAGGAGATCGCGATGGTGGCGTTGCCTCCGATGTTCGAGAAGTTATCGGTCCCGTCCAATTCTTTCAAAATATCGTCCACCACCTCTTGTTCCTCGGAATCCATTCCGATGAGCTCGGGGATAACGATCTCCTCCAACTCAATTACGGCTTTGTCCACATCGCCATCGGGAAATGCCATAACTTCGTATTTGCCCGTACTGGCACCGCTCGGTGCACATGCTCTTCCATAACCGCACCTCGTGACGATGTCGACCTCAATGGTCCAATTCCCCCTGCTGTCCAATATCTTCCTGGCCTTTATGTCCTCAATTATGGTTGGATTCATCTCCTCCCTCCTCTATTTCCTCCTTCTCGAACTCTGCTCCGTACTCTTTCCTCCTCGGCATATTCCTTCTGACTGTCATTGGGATCGCATCTGCCTCCAATTCCTTTACCGCTATAACTAAGGGGTCCCTAATATCCTCTGAAATTTTTATTAGAATGGGGGCTCCCATGGAGAGTTGCAATGCCCTTGCACCGATTATCCTCGCCTTCTCAAACCTCGTCAGTTTCACGCATTTTCCTCCTTATCAAAATTTTTTCGATAATCTTTTACCGGCTTCATCGTGATGGGGCCGCCAAGATTTGAACTCGGGTCAGAGGACCCCCAGTCCCCTAGGATAGACCAGGCTACCCTACGGCCCCACGATATACCTACCTTCGCTCTTTTTCATCGAACTCTATCAACTCATCGATAAAGTCGACGTGGCTCAAAATCATCCTCCTGCAACAGTGCCTTTTTACTCCGAGGGAATCCAGGACTGCCTTGGGATTCTCCTTCTCCACCCTCCTCTTGAACTCCTCGTATTTGTCCGCTATCATGCCTCCACAACTGAAGCACCTAACTGGGATAATCATCCAACTCACCTATACGACTTCTGCTTCTTCGCTCTAGCTCCTCTTCCGCCGTATTTCTTGGTCTCCTTCCTCCTCGGGTCCCCCTTTATTATCGTCCTATCGTATTCCAAGAATTTATTCCTCAAATCGATATCATTTGAAAATTGGACCAAGGCTCGGCCTATGGCTGTTCGCACCGCTTCTGCTTGGCCCATAACCCCTCCACCGCGAACGTTGACCTCTATGTCGACGATATTCGCTAGATCACCCGATAATATCAAGGGCTCCAAAATCTTCATCTTGGCGTGCTCGGGTTCCAATATCTCCAATGGCTTCTTATTTATCCTCACGCGACCTCTTCCCTTTTTTAAAGTTACCCTAGCTATTGCCGTCTTTCTCTTCCCGCTGGTCTGAATCACCTCCATAAAGACACCTCAAAACTTCGATCCTAAAAATTCACTCACTTCTCCGACTCTAACGTACTTTGGGATTTTGAGCTTTGAAACGCTCGCTTCTTTGATAGTCTCGGCTTTGCCCTCAAATTCTTCGGGCACGCCGATATATATCCTTAAGTTCTTGAATGCCTTCCTCCCTCTTGCCGTCTTATAGGGCAACATGCCACGAACTGCCCGCCTAACTATCCCCTCGGGTCTTCTTGGAAATTTGGGCCCGAATCTGAGGGGGTTTATTATGCTCTTTCGCTCCCTCCTTTCGGCATACTTGCCATAAATGGATTCTTTTGTGCCGGAGATTACGCTCTTCTCGGCATTCACAATTACCACTTTCTCGCCCCTTAACAGGTCCTTGGCAACAACGGATGCGACTCTCCCCATCACTAGGTTATTGGCATCTATTACTCTCATCTGAATTACCCCAAGATTTTCACGTTCGTTCCCTTTGGATTCTCGGAAGCCAGTTCGGTCAATGTGATGCATCTCCCCCCTGCCGACGCTATCTTCTCCCTAGCTTCCTTGGAAAATGAGAATGCGGCCACGGTAACCGCATGGCCTATTCTACCTGCCCCGAGTACCTTGCCGGGAACTGCGACGACATCCCTTTTCTCGGTATAGCGATTGATCTTGCTTACATTAACCACTGCCCTTCTGCTCGATGATTTGGACAATCTCTTGGTCAAATCGCGCCATATCGGGGCACCATTCTCTCTGCTCTTCTTTGCCAACTCCTCTATCTCCGCTAGCAATACCAAATTCGTTGACCTACTCTTTCTCATAATCTTCTCCATCGTATCTTTGCTCGTGATCTTGATGAGTGCGGGGGATGGGATTTGAACCCACGGACTCCTACGAGACAAGGCCCTCAACCTTGCGCCTTTGACCTGACTTGGCTACCCCCGCTTAAAGCCTAAAGTGTAGTTTACCTATAAGTGCGGAGGTTAAAGCAATGGCATGAGTTCTTCAGACTTTTCCTTCAGAATCTCACAAGCCCTAGTGAAGATCTCCTCGGGTTCGAGAGATCCATTGCCCTCTATCTTAAATATGAACCTCCTATCATCTCCTTTGACAGTTATCGCCTTAACTTCGCAGACATCAACACAACAATTACACAAGATGCACTCTCGTTCGTTGGTAACTTTTATCTTTCCTCTTCTTAGGGTCAAAATCTTTCTCGGGCACGCCTCTACACATCTTTCACATACATCGCATTTATCCGTTACTTTAATCTGGGGGTGGTACTTGTAGGATACTACCCCCGGTTGCCATTTTGCATGCTCTTTTGCCGTGCCTAAAATTGCAACTGCTTCTAATTCCACCTTTTGATTTTTTCCGAGTTTGATCAGAGGTATGCCTTTAACTGGTTTGATCTTTCTATCTTCCGATTTTAGGTCATTGGAATAGACCATTCTTGGTCCCTCCTTTTTCAAAGAAAGCGTCAGTGTACAACTCGGACAACCATCTTCACACGAACAAGCATCTCTAAAATTGAAGAGCTCCAAGTCGGTCTTTATCGGGACTAAACCGAGCCTATGTGCTATTATCTCATCATAAAGAGAAGAAGAATTTTCATAGAAATGCACGTCCTCGATGACCAAAGTAGGGACGCCCGACATCATCGTTCTCCGTAATCCATTTGCTATGCTTACATCCACATCTTCAAGCACAAAGCTCAGAGACTGCCCATCTTTACCTATAATCTTGACATCCATTTGATTAAACTCTCCTGCCTCTCCTTCCACCGGGGTGTTTGGTTCCATCGTGGGGTATGGGGGTGACGTCTTCGATGCGCCCGATCTTGAGACCCGCCCTAGCCAAGGCCCTTATCGCCGGCTGTGCCCCGGGTCCCGGAGTCCTCGAGCCATGGCCCCCCGGGGCTTTGACTTTGATATGTACGCCAAAAACGCCCTTCGCCTTCGCCTCTTCAGCGGCCCTCATGGCCGCCTGCATAGCTGCGTAGGGCGATGACTCTTCCCTATCTGCCCTGACTACTCTGCCTCCAGACCACCTGGCGATGGTCTCGGCGCCTGTCAAATCCGTAATATGTATAATCGTGTTATTGAACGACGAGTATATATGCGCCACTCCCCAGATCTTCTGAGAAGTCATATCTATGCCCCTTCCTCGGTCTTGAGTTGTGCCTTGGCTGAGGAATAATTGTGGAACCCTATCTCATCCTCTTCCTCGGCCCCGACCAAATACCCTGGGGATGTGACCTTTCGCCCTCCAATCGAAATGTGACCGTGCACTATAAGCTGCCTCGCGTGCTTTACCGTGTTTGCCAAGCCCTTCTTATAAACCAAAGTCTGTAATCTCCTCTCGAGAAGGTCCCTCGTCTTTAGGGCCAAAACGTCATCCAGGTTAGCGTCTTCTTTGATCAACTTCAACCTGGTCAATTTTCCGAGCATCTGCTCCTCCTCTCTCTTTGCCTGCTCGGTCCTAGAAGCCGACACCTTCCTAGCTTCTCTCCTTATCCTTCTCAGGGTGGTTTCGCTCTTCCATATCTCTTTTTTGTTTTTGAGGCCGTACTCCTTTTTTATCTCATTTTCCTCTGATATCCTCTCTGCCTGCCATGGATGATGTGGAGTGGTGTACTTCTTTACGATTTTTCTAGGGTCGCCCATATCTACCTCTCCCTCCTCCTCTTACTTTCCTTCCTCACCTGTGCCATCTTCCTCCTGCTAACTCCAACGGTCGTCCCCTTCCTAAAACTGGACTTGGTTCGCTGGCCTCTAACAGGCAACCCTCGCTCGTGCCTAATGCCCCTGTAACTCCTGATCTTCTTGAGTCTGTTCACGTCCTCCCTTAAACTCATCAGTAGTTCCGAAGTGATTAGATGCATGTCCTTACCACTATTATAATCCCTCTTCCTGTTCAGCAACCACGATGGTGTATTCTGCTCAGAAAAGTTTTCAATGACTTTCTCCAGATCTTTGGCTTCTTTGTCCGATAGGTATCCCGCCTTTTTGTGTGGATCGATGCCCGCCAACTCACAGGCTATTCTACCAAGCCTCCTCCCTATGCCCTTGATCTTGGTTACTGCATACATGGCTTTTTTATTTCCGTCTAGGTCATTTCCAGCGACCCGCACTAGGTACTTGAACTCTTCCTCCATCTCATGCCTCCAATTGAATGGCGCCGGGGATGGGATTTGAACCCATGTTTTCCAGAGGAAAACCGGTTCTCAAGACCGGCGCCGTAGTCCGGGCTTGGCTACCCCGGCTATAATTTGACGATCATGCTCCTGTCTTCCACATCCTCGGATATGTATCCGGTTTCATTATCACCCTTGTGGTGTTTACAACTATCCCGGAATCATTTATCAGTATATCCTTCGTCTCCATCAATGCCCTTCCGATTGCGACCAACTCGTCCTTGAGGGTAAATATGGCTACCAAACTACCCTTCTCGATCTTTGAATCCAGCTTGCTTATGCCCGGTACAGCGAGGTCGGCGCCATGGCAGATCGCATCTACGGCGCTATCGCGAATCACGATCTTTGGTAGATAATCCACTGCCCTCTCTACCGGCATTACAACTTCGCGTATTGGGCCTTCGATTCCGTTCTCTTTCCAGAAGTGGTATGCATCCGTAACATCGTGCAAGGTTACTAAATTATCCTCGGTAAAAGCGCCGCTCTTCGTCCTCCTAAGCTCTACCATGTGGGCACCGCAACCCAATGCCTCTCCGATATCATGGCAGAGCTTCCTTATATATGTCCCGGCCTCACATCCGACCTTGAAGAGCACATCTCTGCCATCTACCTCGAAGATATCAAGGTAATATATCCTTCGTTTTCTGAGTTCTCTCTTCACTGCGGATCTCACGGGCGGCCTTTGTATGATCTCGCCAATGAACTCCTCTGAGACCTTCTTGATCCTCTTATCGCTGATATCGTCGTGAACCCTCATCACGCACGCATATTCTTTCCTAGAAGGTAAGAGGACTTGGACGACCTTCGTCGATTCCTCAAGGCCTATGGGCAAGACACCGGTGACCTTTGGATCCAATGTCCCTCCGTGCCCCGCAATCCCCACCCCCAAGATATTCTTCACCCACGAGACTACCTCATGAGAAGTCGGACCAGAAGGTTTATCGAGGTTTATGACGCCATATTTGAGGTGTTCTTCGATGGACCTCTCTTCGGGTTTTTTTCCGAATTTGGGGTCGGCTGCACTCCTGCTTTTGACTATCAACTTTCGTTCGACTTCAAGAGGCAGCTTCGGCATCCATTACTCCTCTAAAGAAACCTTCGCTTTTTTCAGCGCTTTCTTCAAATTGGTCTCGGAGATGCCCTGCTCGATCTCGAGCCTGATCTCGGTAGGCTCCAGGTGCTTTATATTGCATCTCCTCCTCTTGACCTCGGGTCCAGATATCAAGACGAAGTTCTTGTTGACTCTGTCCACGATGACGCATTTTTTGCCCGCTTCCCTCCCCGCCAACTTCACGCATACCCTTCCTATATCCACCGCCATATCATCACCTCGCTATCTATTCGTCCCTCCTCAGTCGCCTTTGGATTTCACGCTACTAAACGGAGGTAATGGCCGATTTGCCATCATAGAGTTAACCCTATTATTGACATCTTAACAGATGAAAAGATATCGGAAGGAAGGTAAAGTAGAAGTTTCTCATGATAGCACCAACATCCTCTCAAGCGATCTTCTCGCATGCTCTGCTATCTCTGGATCGACTCTGATTATGTTCCTCCTCTCTTTCAGCTCCCTTATGACCTTCTCCATGGTATGCATCTTCATGTTTACGCAGATGGCATCTTCTAAAGCTGGGATAAAGGCCTTGCTCGGGGCCTCTTTTTTAAGCCTGTAGATCAAGCCGGTTTCTGTCGCTATTATAAACTCTCTGCTATTCGATTCTTTGGCCCGCCTTACCATCTGGCTCGTGCTGCATATATAATCGGCAAGTTCTTGTACCTCTGGCTTGCATTCGGGGTGTATCAAGACCTCTGCATCCGGATGCAGTTCTTTGGCCAAGAGGATGTCTTCCTTATCGAACATTACGTGGGTACGGCAATGACCTTTCGCTGGAACAGGTATTATGGTCTTCTCAGGAACTTGTTGGGCCACATACCATGCGAGGTTTGCGTCTGGTCCAAAGATTATCTCGTCCTCATCGAGGGCCTTTACTATCTTTACCGAATTTGCAGAAGTGCAAGTAACATCCGACTCCGCCCTGGCTTCTGCCCAGGTGTTGATGTACAAAACCACAGCAGCATCTGGGTACTCCCTCTTCGCCTTACGAAGCCTCTCCGCGGGGAGCATTGCGGCCATGGGGCATTTGGCCTCTAGGTCGGGCATCAAAACCGTCTTGTCCGGATTCAGCATCACCGCGGACTCCGCCATAAAGTCGACTCCGCAGAAGAGGATATACCTTTTGTCGACATTCGCGGCCTCTTGGCACAGTCCCAGAGAATCGCCCACAAAATCGGCTATATCCTGAATCTCCGGGATCTGGTAATTGTGCGCCAATATGATACAGTCTTCCTTCAACTCCTCTATATCCATGTCATCACTCAATACCTTAGAAAATGCGGTTATTCAATGGGGATTTCTTTGGAAGGGGATAATGTTTTGGATATTCTATCAAAAAGGTAACGTCGGATACCATTTGGGTTTTCTAATCATAAAGACGCGAGGGTCACTTAAATATCTCGCCGGTCTCTTCGGACCAGAACAGGAGATCCAGTTCGGCCAAGGAGATATTCACCCGCCTTGCGAACTGGCGCATCTTCGATTCGTATTCCAGGTATCTCCTTTTCGTCAACCCACCCTTATAGCCGCCCACGATTCCCAACGACTCCAGATTCCTCAAGATATGCCTGTCGAGGATGGCCAAATCTTCTCCCCTCCCTATATTCCTCAGAAAGTGACTGGCCTCCTTATAACCCATGCCCTTGATATTGGTAGCGAGCCACTCCCTTAGCTCTTGAACATCGCCGAAGGAATCGATATTCTCTTTTATTTTTATCCTGCCCTCCATGCTCAAAAAGTCCCTCGCCTCGGCTATGTATCTTGCTTTGTTATTCGGAAACCTCACTCCATCCAAAAATTGCCTAATCCCCTCTTGAGATCCCTCAAAAAGCACGTTATTCTTCACCAATTTTTTTATAGCGGAGTCGCAGACTTTGGCCTTTGATTGAGAAGTAAGAATACAGAAACACAACTCGGCAAAGATCTCTTTCTCTCCCTCCTTTCCCATCTCTTCGAACTCTCTCAGCCTCTCTTTAATCTCGGTTTTTTTGGCCTCATAGGTGTCCAGCAGGTGCCTTAAATGACTCGATCTTCCGTCCATTACCATGTTTTCTCCGCGCGCAAATCTATTTTTTTGTATGTTTCGTCTTCGGCGCACCACAGTTTGGACAAGTGGGCAATCTACACCTAGGGTTTTTTGGGTTTTCGTATTCTTTTCCACACTCATTGCATACGTATACAGTCAATACTCATACCTCCTGGGATCTCCATCAATTCCAACGCTTTATCTTTCAACCATATAACTCCTATGTGACGCTCCTTCCTACCCCTCATTGCTTTTGTCTCTTCGTCGTTTTAAGTTTTATCCCCTATCGCGGCTGTCAAATCATTGGCGGCTGTTTCGCCAATTACTTCCATACTCCTGGGATAATGGCGATATTCGACGAGTTCATTTTCCTATCTCACGTCACCTTAAACCCCCCCAAGAACCCCTTGAAGAGGGGATGATAAAGGGAGTATTCACCTCTATCGTGTCTTATTATGAGGTTCTTTTTGAGCAAAAATCTCAACTGAGTTCTTGCATTTTTTATTTTTATGTCAGAGGGAGCGAACCTCTCAGGAAGGCCTGCCATCTCCAATAAAATCCTCCTTTCCTTCTCGCTGGCTATGGAAAAATCGACCTCGAACTTCTCCCTCTCCATTATCCTTTCTATGCTGGGGTAATTTTCATCAAAGTATCTAAGATCGATGGTGCCTTCCTCCTTCAGACTTACCAGTTCCCGCATGATAAAGTGAATGAAAAATGGATGGCCTGCTGTCAATTCGTGTATCCTTGAGATCACACCATCTTCCAAGGTTAGATTTAAACCGGACAATCTTATCGGCTTCCGAATGGCCTTCGCGGTTTCCCCCAAGTCAAAGGGCTTCAGGGCGTGCTTGATGTTAAAAAATCTTCCCAACGGTTCTGCGAGCTCCCTTATCTCCGAAAAAAGCTCTCTCTTCCCCGTGGTGCAGAGAATAAAATTGCATCCATGCCTGGGCAATCCTTGGAATACCCCCCTTAAGTCATACAGTCCATCCGGATAGCGCTCCGAAAGATAGTGGAGATCGTCGAGCATCAATAAGGCCGTATCTATGCCGGATTTTTCTAGGATTTTCCACAGATCTATCAATGCATCCTTAAATGCAGCGGCATCGGATTTCACCTTGGCTCTCTCCAGTTCGACCCCGCCAATACCAACCGACTTAATCCTCCAATTTCTTATTTCACTCCGAATTCTCGTCAATATCGATGCTTGAACATTGAAGTTCCTGTCAACGTCATCAATGACCTTGGCGGTGAAGGAGGCAAAGGAATTGCAAGCGGTGGGTATCAATTCCGCTATCGTGGAAAATGCCTTCCTCTCTCTAAACTCTTCGATGGCTATGGATTCGAATTTTCTCAGCACGGAGGTCTTTCCAATGCCCCAATCCCCCAGTATCGCGATATTATCTGGAGTAGGAAATTCCGTTTTTGTAGACCTGTCAAATGCCTTCTTAAAAGAATCTACAACCTCCTCTCTATTTACGAAATATCTCGGATTAACCGGGAAGCTGGGTGAGAAAGGATTTTCTCTTCTCATAGTTCCACCAAAGTGTAATTCGTAGACATTGTATAGTTAATCATTACACTTTATATACTTTTGTTGCAATTTAAAGTTGAGCATATCTACTTTTCGAGCTAGACTCGTGGGGCTGACCATCCTCAAACTCTCAAAGAAATTCGCCCTCAAACCAACAGAGATAGCAGTTCCCGAGCATGCGATAACCGTGGGGCTTAGTCGTCAAAAACACACACGGCAACTTTACTATCCCCCATTCCACGCTGAACCTCCTCCATGCACCTCCAACAAGGTTAGGTATACTGGAAAACTTGCCTTTTTCCAGCAGCCGAAAATTTGACAATCCTCCCCATCATATATCCTAGTTCGCATGTTCCTATATGCGGTCTACGCCGCACTATGGCCTCGTGTCAAGGGCAGGAGTTGCTACAAACCTTAAGCATGCGTCCGAGGCCACAGTTGATGGTGATGCTCTAACCTTGCCCATTCCGAGATGATCAAAAGGCCTATGATCCGCTACTTGGCACAGATGAATCCGGGACTTCTACCTCCTCTTCGCATTTGCAATCTTCAGGAGGTTCCTCGCATTTGGCGCATACGAACGTCGCTTCGAATGGGGAGTGGCAGTCGATACAGTGGTCTGGCCAAGGCGATACCTCTCCGCATCCCGGACAGATGTAGATAATTTTCGTCTCCTTTCTTTCAACGGATGACGGGATACCCAGATCTTCTCCACAAACGCAATTCTTCAAAGGTCTTTCACAGACTGCACAGACCTCTATCATCATCCTGGTGCAGTTGACGCATCGAGTAGGTATAATCGACGAACGTTTGCAAAGGGGACAGATATACTTTACTTTTTTCATTCATTCACTTCCATCAAGATGCGCTCCAATCGAGATTACAGACGAAGAACGTCGGAGGGTAATCAAAAGAGTTCGAAGACCTTCTCTGCATTGCCACACCCTTTTGCAGTTCCAATGCCCAATTCTCTATTGAATTTGACGAAGTCGGTTTTATATATATCTCCAATTTTATTGGTCTATAAAGATAACGTGGTCAAAAATAGAATTCAAAAAAGAGAAGAGAGGGGACGGATACCCTTATATCTGCTTAGATCTCTTATCGATGATCTCCTCGATCTCCAGTCTCCTATTCTTGTAGAAGTTGATCAAGGCCGTCTGGTCGTTGATCGCGTTCTCGAGGTCGAATATATCCTCAAATTCGTCCGCTTCCCTCTTCCGCTTGAGATCTTCTTTGAGCGATTTCACCAAACCTCGACGCAGGTACATGGCCTTGGAGATCTTTAGATATTCATCCGCCAAGTTCTTGCTCATGGACCGGACTCGTCTTTCCGTCTTCTCGATCCTCGATAATCTCTTCATGATCTTATCCACCCTCGATGATATATCCTCCTTACTGAGTGGTTTCGTTATGTAGTCCACGAGCCTCTCCAACTCGGTTCGTTGCAGCAGTTCTGGCGAAGGAGGTGACCCTGAGATCATAACTATTGGCAGGGACAGGGATTTTAGGTAGGAGTGATCGAAGACCGTCGCCTTTATCTCTTCGAGGACCCCCCAGCCGTCCTCTTCTTCCATCTCCTCATCCAGCAACACGAGATCGGGTCTCTCATCTTGGAGTGTCTCTACGCATCCTTTTCCGTCCTCTGCCTCGATGACCTCGTATCCTTCCTTCAACGCCCCCTTCACTAACTTGCGGGTCTTCTTGTCATTTGAAACGATCATCGCTCTCGGTTTTTCCTCTCCTTCTTGAGGTAGTTCGTTGGGTTTATCCGGTCCTCTACTCTTCTCGCCTTCTTCCACGCACATCACCTTCAATGCCCATATAAGATAGATGGTCTTTCAGCCTCTTATTCGAACGCCGCATCGAAATTTTTTAACGACTCCAGTTATTTTAAAGTTTTCTCAAGTTATCCGCTATACCGATGCCGAAGTCTTGCCGCTATCGTTTTTAAATCTTTCTTTATTTTACAAAGTTGGGAGGATATATGGGTTGGATTTGGGAATAACTCTATATATTATGGATTCATGAAATTCATCAGCCAGATAAGAGGGCAAGGTGTAGGCATATGTATCGGCCGTTTGTCATGATCTTTGTTGCTTTATCGATGGTGGTTATTGCTGGATGCATTGGAGAGAAATCCCCAAGTGTCGAGACGTCTGCCCCTTCGGAAAACGAGCCGATGCTAGAAATCTTGAGTGATTATATCCACCAAGGTCCGGGAGAAGACGCCCACATAGGGGGCACATTCATATACAACGGCGATGAGTACGTTCAGGACGTCGAGATTCAAGCAACTCTCTACGATGAGGAGGGCAAGGTTATCGCAACTTTGACCCAAGATTCCGTTACCCATACTCTGGAATCCGGGGAATCTGAGCAATTCATGATCCCTATCACGCCCTTCAAGGACGACCTGGCATATTATACATTGAATATCACTGGCACCCCTACCAACGAATCCTGTCCGTGCTAATAGCGTCCATCATTTTTTAGAGGTGAGGGTGAGCACTATCTTCTCCTGTAGCCAATCCTCGACGACTATGGTATAATCGTCCAAGGCGTCTGTCCTCTGGTGGACGTCGCCAGTTATGTCCTGCGGGGTCTTTACAGAATCCATGGAATACGCCAACGTGTCTTCCCATACTCCCCCTTCTTCGGTCGCCCTGAAGATGGATAGAAACCATGCCGGGATAGGGAAACAGCTCCCGGAGATGCCCTCGATCGAGTACTCGAAGTAGATCAAGGCATCTCCTACCTGCACCGTCTCTCCGTGATTCATCTCGAAGGTCTTGCTCCCATCGAATCGATAAATCGCGGAGGGTTTCTCCGTCCACAATCTTTCTTCCGGTGGAGCTGTTGTCGGTGATTGGGTCGTTTGTGGCGCCCAAGCCGGCTCCGTGGCCGGGGGTTGCGTGGTTGTCGGGGTTGGTTGGATCAACCGCCCCCCTTCAGCTATCCAGCCGTCGGTCCCCTCCTTCATGTCCTTGACATTGGTGTAACCGAGTTGCACGAGCTTTTTGGCGGCCTTTGCGCTCCTCACTCCTGCCTTGCAATAGACCACGATCTCTTTGTCTTTGGAGGCTTTGAGCTCGAGGTGTCTATCCTCTATCTCTGTATGCGGGATGAGAATCGCCCCTTCTATATAACCCTCCTCGAACTCCATGGGCGTTCTGACGTCGAGTAATATAAAGTCTTCCTTGTCCTCGATCTTTTTCATCACCTCCTGAACGGAAATATCTTCATACCCCTTCTCGAAGAGGGAGGAGATTATGGACGGGGGCTTCGTCGTCTCTGGAGGTGGGGTAGTTGTCGGTGGCTGGGTCGTTTGTGGCGCCCAAGTCGGCTCCGTGGCCAAGGGTTGGACCGTCCCAACTACCGGACTCTTGGTCTTCGTTTCCCTGGTTATGCACCCTGAGCTGGATACTATCAGCAGGATGAGACCGAAAATTAGGATAGTTCTGTTCATCTTCCTCACTCAATATCGCTCCACTTTAACTTCATTAATATTTTGCCCAAATCTATCCCATTTTCTTCCCTGTTTTGCCCGACATTGAATTTCAAAATAGCGGGTCAACTGAGGGGAATCAATGTGCCTTTTAAACCCAAAATCTAAAAAAGAAAAAGAGAGGGGACGAATCCCCTTATTTTTGCTTACGAGTACAGTACGCTCGGCTTTGCGCCAGCTACGCCAGTGGTGGCTCTCAATGCCCTCTTCTTTCTCACTATCGTAGAAAGGGAGTTCATATCTCCGAAGTACCTGG
>JBHIFP010000027.1:0-20950 GCA_046761145.1 Hydrothermarchaeales archaeon (SeqCode) | reverse complement strand
CTGTATTTTATAGGGCCTTTTCTGGCTTTATCTGGTCAGTTTTCAGCTATTGGGGGGCTTTTTTAATGATGTAGAGATCGTATACCCTCTATGTCATAGTGGCTTTTTTCACCACGCCATGTAGGGGATTCCATGTGCTAGACCCTGCACGCGCCTATTGGCTTGGAGGCCCCTCCCGCTTCACCACTCCCTAACTTTCTATGGTTAGATGGATTATCTTTTCTTTGTAGGCCTCCTTTGCAATGAAGTCTTCAAATAGTTTGTGTAGCACCGCGCTTCATCATACTCTTTGCGCTAATTATTCGGGATGCAACCACAAAGTTGGTGAGGATTGCTAGGACTAAAAGGGTGAGAAATATCTGATTGAGTATTCCGCCAAGCATTATTATGAAAAGGCGTAAATCACGGGTCATGAACCCTGCCACTCCTTCAGTAAAATCTCTTCCAGTAAGACCTTTTATCCTAGAGGCACTGTAGCTGATTGAATACGTGCCCAAAAGTGCTAAACCGCCAATGTGCCACAGTTTTTCCGGCGTCATAGCTATCATTCCCAAGACAATAGCGACGTCTGCGTATCTGTCAAGGAGGGAGTCTAAGTAGGCCCCGAACTTTGACTCCATATTTTTCATTCTTGCTATCTCTCCATCGCTTCCATCAGTTATGGAGGAAATCTGGGCCAATATGCCGGCATAAAATGCATACCCCAACGCGAAAAGCATGGCTGAGAAAATCCCCAAAAAGAAGCTAAAAAAGGACATCTGATCAGGAGTTAAAGGAGTCTTGGCCAGCATGCGAGAGAGGGGTATGGAAACCTTCCTATTGATGTATCTGGAAACGAAACCGTCGGTAGGCTTTACCAGGGTATTTATAATGCCTTCTTCAGTCCTTTGGAGTTCATTTTTTGTGTCGATATCTCTCCAGAATAAACCAGTAACATCGCATGCAGAGAGCCGCCTTCTCCTAGAGAGCTTATTCATGACGTCTGACACTGTAAATCTGCCATCAAACTCTTTAGCAGCATCGAGTACTTCATCTGTGCACATAAAAACTCCGGTATCTAAGGCATTGTAATCTTCGATTTCCTTACCTATCTGTTGGATAATTGATCCCTCCACAAAGACTTTTGTGGCCTCCTTTATGTCTTTTCCAACAAGATCTCTATCTATGCATAGAGTGGTGGTGTAAGGGGGTGAATCTAAAAGCTTTTCAAGAATGCGACAGTCAATGAAGTGATCGGCCATCAGAAGAAGGAAAGGCGATCCACCAGTAGCTTTGGCACCTAACAGGAGAGAGTATCCCTCCTCCCTTTCCACCAAGGGATTGAAAATTGGGTTTACCCGCCCAATGACATGATCCTTAACTTTTTTGTCGTTATAAACCACGGTGATATCCGCGATTCCTTCTCTACTCAGAATGTCCAGAGTATAATCTATTAAGGGCTTTCCAAAAAGTTTTGCGAGGGGCTTAGGGTGATCGTCTTCAAACCTCTCGCCCCTGCCAGCAGCCAGAATGACTGCCTTTATTCTCAGCACCTCCTTTTTACTGTGCTTTAGGCATCTCTATCTCCAGTGCAACTTCTGGGGGTATGTAGGACTTTTGGAGATATTCCACTACCATCTGCTTCGCAACAGCGTCTGGATATTGTACTGGTGGGTGCTTGAAAAAATAAGCTGAAACACCATTAAGGGGGCCGGAGATCCCGTTGTCAAGGGCGAGCTTTATAGCCCTTATAGCATCCACAGCCACCCCTGCGCTGTTGGGAGAGTCCTCCACCGAAAGCCTCGCGTCTATGGTAAGGGGCACTCCCCCAAACTTTTCGCCCTCTAAATGTATGAAAGCTTGTTTGTTGTCGTTCAAGAAGGAAACATAGTCGCTGGGACCTATCCTCGTCGGAAAATCATACTCCAACAATGATGTCACAGCCTCTGTTTTGGAAATCCGCTTGGAGCTCAGTCTAGACTCCTGAAGCATATTCTGAAAGTCAGTATTCCCTCCAATGTTAAGCTGGTAGGTCTTCTTAACCTTGACACCGCGGTCCGCTAATAATTGGATCAGCGTTCGGTGTAAGATGGTTGCGCCCACTTGGCTTTTGATGTCATCCCCTGCTATTGGAAGACCCGCCATCGCAAATTTATCTGCCCAAACAGGATCTGACGCAATAAACTCAGGGATGCAGTTTACAAATCCGCATCCAGCGTCAATGGTAGCTTGGGCGTAGTATCTGGTGGCTTCTGCGCTTCCTACTGGCAGATAGTTTATTAGGACATCTGCTCCGCATTCCTCGAGCACCCGAGACACATCTACTGGCTGTTGCCGGGTGTCCACTGGTATCACATCTCTCAGATACTTCCCAAGTCCGTCCATCACTGGCGCCTTTTGAACCTCTACTCCGAGCTCCGGCACCTCGGCAAACCTTGCAGTACAGTTGGGCTCGGTGAAGATTGCTTCGCTCAGATCTTTGCCTACCTTATTTGCGTTTATGTCAAAAGCGGCGGCGAATTTTAGGTCTCGAATATGATAGCCGCCAAAGTTCACATGCATCAAACCAGGGACGAAGTCATCGTTGTCCGCGTTTTGGTAGTACTCCACTCCTTGCACTAGAGATGATGCGCAGTTGCCCACGCCTGCTACAGCTACATTTATCTTTCCCAATTTTTCACCTCCAACCTTTTAAGATTACTTTTTATCTGACGACATTAAACTCTCTTTTCTAATTCTTGTAATCAGATCCTCATCAATACCAATAGCTTCTTTATGCTTTTGAATATCCATAGTTAGGCGATTTTCCAATTCTCCCAATTTCTTTGATTTTGTATCTGTCTCTTTTAAACTCATGATTTTCTTAAATTCGTTCTCCTTATCCGGATAGAACCTAGATTCTCCAACCTTCGAAACCTGTAACCTCGTCTCAAAATCATCAGGGGCGACGCTGACTTTCAGTTCTGCATACGTATCGATCCCATAATACTTCCTAGGTCTTCCCCTCTTTATTCTCTTTTCTTCTCGATGGAGTATCCCGGCTTTTTCCATCTTTTCAAGATGCCGCGTAATCGACATCTTTTTAACACCTGTTTCTTCAGAAAGCTCGGTTAAACATCTTGGCTCCTTGCTTATAAGGCGCATCATTTTCCTCCTAGTCTTATTGCCCAGAATGTCTAGCATGGCTTCTGTATCCGTCTTCATTTTTCCACATAATGTTACTTTAATAACGAACTTAAAGATTTTTGAACGTTAATTACGGAGTTCCAATCTCTATACCTCACCTCTACCCTTTTTCTTCTTTATAATGTAGGTCTTTAAATCGTCATTTATCTCTACGTGTTCATCAAGGGATTCATACAATCCTACATTATCCTTCCAGTATCTTTTCCACTGCTCAACGATGCTCTTTATCGATTTTCCCATTTTTATCTCCACCCCAGATCCAATAAGCCTCTTTCACGCTTCGACGTACTAACCATTTTCAATTCTTTCATGCGATACACAACCCTCCACAGATCTATTCCTGAATTTCGATGATTAGGACGCCGTCTTCCAATCTTTTTGATATTATCCTGGAGTTGGGAGGTACCCTGAAGAGCCTAAAATAGGCTGTATCTCCAGCATAAGCCTTGACCTCTATGGACTCACTAAGCTTCTGGATCTCTATGTCTTTTTCAGATTTGGTTAAAGGGATTTCAATCTTTAATATGATCCTACCCTTAAGCTTTTGAAGCTCTGCTCTTGGCTCCCTAACGAATCTAGGAGGTTCTCTCCTTTTTTCTGCCCCGCTTTCTTTTATGCCAAGATTTCGTTTAATTTCAGGCTCGTGCTTTCTATAATCCTTGTGGGTCCTAAGGTCTATCCTAGGTCCCTTGTCTATCCCAGCATATACGTCTATGTCGATTCCGCCTATGGACTGTTCTTTGAAGATATTCATAGGAAATTCCTCGCTGAAAAGCCCATCTATCCTCACAAATTCCTTTTCGATCTCTTGAAACAGCCTCTCAAAACTGGACGGAAACAGGCCTTCCCATAACCTTTCCTTCTGTCGATTGCCACAGCGAGGACAGAATTTCCAGCTCTCCTTAACCCTTTCTCCACAGTTAGAGCAGTCCATTGTATTCCTCATACAACCGTTATCTGATACCCTTCTTTCCGTTCTCTTAAAGCGATGTATTTACCCTTTTAGGAATCTCATACACAACTCCCTCTTTTGGGCATCTAAACCTCCTACCCTCTTCTACCCACTCAAGCATTGCTCTACAATAGCACCTCATTGTAGAAACATTATTTACTAAAGCCGCATCATCCATTTATATCACCCAGGTACTGGCTGAAGAAAAAAGGGAGGGATTTTATTTTACTCTAGTACTCTCCACCCATTCCTTCTGGACCTGGGGGGGCTTTCTCCTCAGGTTTCGAAGTAGCGATCACATCGTCTATCCTGAGAATCATCACCGCCGCCTCACCTGCGCTGGATATCACCTGTGTCTTCACACTCAAAGGTTCAATAATGCCTTCTTTGAGCATGTCCTTCACCTTGCCATCGAAGACATCTATGCCCATCTTAGAGCCACCGTTCTTATGTTTTGTTCGTAGGCCAACGACAACATCGATGGGGTCAAGACCAGCGTTCTCCGCAAGCGCTCGGGGTATCACCCCTAAGGAATCCGCGAAAGTCTCGATGGCCAGTTGCTCCCGTCCTCCAACAGATTTAGCATATGCTCGCAACTCCTCAGCAACCTCAATCTCCGGAGCGCCGCCACCTGCCAGCACCTTCTGACTCTTCAGTGCAGCAGGGACCACTCCGAGACAGTCCTCGATGGCTCTCTCAACCTCGTCCACAATGTGCTCGGTACCGCCGCGAATAAGAATTGTCACACTTTTGGGGTCCTTACATTCCTTGATGAAGGTCATCTTGTCATCGCCGATTTTGACCTCTTCCACGACCCCTGCCTCGCCAAGATCATCTTTAGAGAGATCTTCAATATTCGTGATAATCTTTGCCCCGGTGGCTCTGGCCAGCTTCTCCATGTCACTCTTCTTAGCCCTGCGGACAGCGAAAATGCCGGCTTTTGCGAGATAGTGCTGAGCAAGATCGTCGATTCCTTTCTGACACACAAGCACGTTAGCGCCGCTTCCCTTTAGCTTGTCAACCATTTCCCGGAGCATTCGTTCTTCCTCGTCAATAAAGGCCTTAAGCTGGTTGGGATCTGTGATACGTATCTCCGCATCAACCTCTGTCTTCTCTATTTCCAAAGGAGAGTTAAGTAGGGCTATCCTCGCCTTCTCTATCTTCTTCGGCATTGCAGAGTGTACCCGTTCTTTGTCTATAACTATTCCTTGAATGAGTTCTGTGTCCTCTATTCCGCCGCCCTTCTTTTTCTCCAGTTTTATGTCATCACTGTCAATGATTATTTTATCATCTATATCCTCGGCCACCGCTTTTACAGCCTTAACCACCAGCTCCGCTAAGTGGTCCTTGGATTTTTCCGCGCCCTTACCGGTCATCGCAGTAGTAGCGACCTTTTTGAGGATGTCCTTATCTTCAACAGAAAATGGTGTGGCTGTTCTATTTAGGATTTCTTGGGCTTTCTCTGCAGCTAGACGATAACCTTCGGCTACAATCGTCGGATGTACCTCTTGTTCCAGAAGATCCTCCGCTTGTTTGAGCAGTTCTCCTGCTATCACCACGGCAGTGGTGGTGCCATCACCTACCTCGTCATCCATGGTCTTTGCAACCTCGACCATCATCTTTGCCGCAGGATGCTCCACATCCATCTCCTTGAGGATGGCAGCCCCATCGTTTGTAACCACGACATCGCCGAGGTTGTCCACGAGCATCTTGTCCATGCCCCTCGGCCCCAAGGTTGTTTTCACACTCTCAGCTATTACTTTTGCAGCTAATATGTTCCCTCTCTGTGCATCCTTCCCAACGGTGCGTTGGGTTTTTTCTGGAAGAATTAAAACCGGCTGTCCTCCTAGTTGGGTTGCCATCTACTCACCTCCTCAATTAGATTTGTACTCGTTGTAACTAAGCTAGGTCAATGTCAAATCTTTAAAGAAGATTAGGATTCCAAAAACGCCTGCGAAGGCTACTAAAAGGGAGCGCCAAAAAGGCACTAGAGCACCTGTTGATAATACGTCGCTTAATATTGGAACCTTGACGAAGTACCATGCAACTCCAACTAACATAAGTAGTAATCCAACTGGAATCTTGCCAAGATCACCAACTCCACTCATCTCTCCACCTCCTGATCTCAATAAAACGCATAAAGAAGCAATCGAAGACCAAATCGACCACCCTATTTAATGCTTGAAATCTTGATTATTTTTAAACAAAATAACATGGTAAAATATTTTAATAACGGATGGTTAGGAAAAAAGTTTTAGTTTCATAGCAAGGAGAAAGGAAGCTGAGAACATGATAAAAATAGCAACAGAGTTTGTAAATAGAGTAGAAGAGGTGCTTTCAGAATAAGACAATGTTAATAGCCTCTAAGTTGCTAGGAGGCCCGCAATGATGAAGACAAAACAGAGATATAAAAAAGGATGTTTGATCCAGCTTTTCCAGACGATTTTTATAAGACCTATACTCATATTGATAGAAATCCCTTCAGGCCCACCTTATTAAGATCACAAATCCCTTTATTTTCAAACGATATGTTTTTCAATACGACGGTAATGATTGTTTTATCAAAGCGGCCGTAGTATAGCCTGGCTAGTACACGAGCCTGCCACGCTTGTAGCCCGGGTTCAAATCCCGGCGGCCGCACCATTCTTTAAGACTGATTTTGGATGATTTCGGATAGTAAAGTGAGAAAATGAAGAAGGTTGAACATCTCTCTCCAGATGGCGGCATTGAGAGCGGCACTGAACAACGGCGAATACGTCGAGAAAGGCAAAAGGGCAGGAGCCAAAGTATACAATAGAGCCAGAAAGAACGATCTCATCTTCAAGGTGAAGGAGAGGCATTCGACTTCTCCAAGACCTTGACCAAATCTACAACGATCTCGTTTCTGGGTGTCTCTATCCCGTGCTTTCTGCCCAATTCGACTATGGCTCCGTTGAGATAATCGATCTCGGTCTTCTTCCCCTTCTCGATATCTTGGAGCATGGAGCTTCTGTGTTGGGCAGTTGGGGGGAGCTGCTTTTTCAATAGATATCGGAAGTATTCATCGGGAGTTAAATTCGGGTCTATCTCCTCGGCCTTGGCGACTTGAAAGGCCTCCTCCAATAGTCCTTTCATAATCTCTCGAGTTTCTCTATGTTGGCCCAACTCTCCATAAGGAACTTTCAAGATTGCAGATAGGGGATTCAAGGCGATGTTATAGAAGGCCTTCATCCACTTCTCGCGCATGATATTCTCGGAGGGCAAGGTGGGGATCCCCGCAGCGGAAAAATTCTCCGCAATCTTTGTTGCTTCGGCAATATCCCCTTTTATCGGTCCGACCAAACATTCGCTTGCATATACCGTAACCTTTACGTGTCCCGGTTCGATCAGCAAGGCGCCGAATATCGCCATTCCTCCCAAGGTCCTATCTTCTCCGACGATCTTTGCGATGGCCTCCTCGTTGCCTATCCCGTTCTGCATCGACATTACCGACGTATCTCCTTTCAATAAAGGCGTAATCTCCTCGACCGCCTCTTCTGTGTCATATGATTTCGTCGTTATCAGAATCAGATCTTGGGTTCCAATCTCCTTTTCAACTCGGTCAAATGCCTTGAGATCCTTAAAGATGTGTTCGCCCCAAATTCCGGAGATTCTCAAACCATCTTCGTTGACTTTGGATATATGCGGCTCCCGGCCTATCAACGTCACTTCGTTGTTCTTTGATAGAAATCCTCCGAAGACGGAGCCCAAGGCACCTGCTCCCATGATCAAAATTTTCATCGAACCACCCATGATTTTTAAATAAAACTTTATATTGATTATAATAAAGTTACTCTATTCTAAGTATTGGATATTTGCTCCGGTAGTGTAGCACGGCCAATCATGCTGGCCTTTCGCGTTCATTTTCTAGGAGATAATGGAGATGGACGGAGATAGCCGGCGACCCGGGTTCAAATCCCGGCCGGAGCACCATCTTTAGCGGTAAAACCTCTATCTTTTCCTCGCTTGTTTAACGGGCTTTTGAAGCTGTGGATTCGGTGGCTAGCCAATCATTTTTAAAGTACAGTGGAAGATTGGTTTCTCGGTGGACTTCGTGAGGTTTTTCAGGGTAATTATGGGGCTGATTCTCATCCCAGTATGCCTGGGTTTCATCTTGGCTTTTTTCGAAGAGATAACGGGCTTTACCTATATAGGTTCGAGGGAGCTCGCCTTCCTGGCAGGGGGGCTGTCCTATGTTCTAGTCCACTCCTACTTGATCAGGCCCAGGTATCTCCATGTCTTCGAACACGAGTTGACCCACGCCTTCTGGGGCGCCCTCTTCGGCGGCAGGGTCAAGAGATTCTATGTCTCCAGTAGGGAGGGCTTCGTCTTGCTCTCGAAGACCAACTTCATAATAACTTTGGCGCCTTACTTCTTCCCCTTCTTCACCTTCTTGGCCGCAGCCGCCTCTTTCTTCGTAAGTGAGAAGTACGTGTTGCACATCTTCTTCCTGATGGGTTTCACCCTCGTCTTCCACATGCTATCTGCGGCGGGGTTTTTAAGGCTGAGGCAGAGCGACATAACTGAAACTAGCGCGATCTTCTCGATACCCTTCGTCCTGATAGTGAACCTCTTTACGCTGGTCCTGATATTGAAGTTGGTGTCTCCGGGAAACGTATCATTGACGAGGTTTGTAGAGGTAGGCATAGCGGAAACTAGAGAAGTCTTCTCTCTCCTTTGGTATTTATCGATGAAGGCGGAAAATATCGTGAGGAGATAAGCAAATCTAGTGCAACACCACGCTGCTGAAGATCTGCAGAAAAGGGATTCTTTATAGAATCAGGACATCAATTTTCGTTTCACTTCCCTCAAGTCTTTGATCGTTTCCTCGCCCGTGCTTTTTCCAGTCCGATCCATATAAAGAGCCTCGATGCCGAGCTTTTTTGGCGCAATATAGTCGAAAGTAGGGTGATCGCCTACGTGGAGCATATCCGATGGTTCTATGCCCAAGATCTGACATATCTTGGAGTAAAAATCGGTTGTCTTTCTAACCTGATTGAAATCGGAGGTGGACGAAAATATATGGGCGAAGTAAGATTCGATTTCTTCCAATTCAATGCCGAGGAACTCCCTAGCCGCGTTTGAAAGGACGATCAACTCGTATTCTACCCGTAGATCCTCCAAGACCTCTGGGACTTCCGGAAAAATGCGCACTTCCTCTTTGAATTTGTCGAGCAATTCCCTTACATCGCCTTTTAGGCCGAGATCATCGAACCAGAACTCCGGCAGATACCACCTTATATCCTCCTCCCCCACTTCGCCGTATCTCGTCATCACGTGCTCCTTTGCTTGGTCGAAAGGGATCCCCTCCTTCTCCGCGTATAATTCGGGTATACCTACCTCCCAAAACAGATCCACAAACCCATGATCCACCAGTGTGCCGTCTACATCGAAGGAAACGACTTTGATGCTCATAATTGTCATTCTTCAAAATTGAACGCTTAAAATTTTTTATCCATAAAGCATGCCCCCCTTCCCTGAACTCGAGGCAAAAGGCTTATAGCCCAATGTTTTGCCCCCTCATTTGAAATCGATAAATACCATTGGCGAAAGGTTTATGAGGGCACTACTATGCCCTTAGTTGAATTTGGCGACCGTTTAAACATTTGAGGAACTTGAAAGATGAAGACTTCAAAAAGATGCCCCAAATGCGGGAGCACCAAAATCAAAAGGGGCCACCAGGCACATTATCCCAGCACATTTATATCCGACAAAGAGTTCGAATCCAATCATTTCAACGCCTTTCCGAAATCGAAAGATTTCGAATTATATATGTGCACTAGTTGTGGATATTCCGAATGGTATATAAAAGAAAAACATCTGCCCAGAAAGGAACTGAAGATCGGTGAACTTACATCTTTTTCTGAGCAGAGCGATGCCAAGGTAAAAGATTGATTCTGGATCTCTTTGGAGCCCATATACCATCTATCAATTTTTTCCTTAATTCGGGGCACAAGTAGCGATTGTATTTATCTTTATTTATCGCCGTTAAGTTATGACAGCTAAACCTATAGGATGGGTCAATTTAAAAAAATTATATAACCCCTGGCTATTTAAGTATAATTTCGTGGCCGAGGTAGTGTAGCTTGGTTAGCACAGGGGACTGTGGATCCCCTAGCCCGGGTTCAAATCCCGGCTTCGGCCCTCCACTTTTTAGATACGAAAAAAGGGTTAGGGATCTTGCCTTACATTTTTGATTTTCGGTCTTTGTGGGTCCAATCGAGCTCCCGGATCGAGTGCATAGGAGCCTACTCCTCCGATTAATGTGAAGCGACTCAAAATGAACAGCGACGAGCATAATATATCGGAGGAAACTTTTTTCCTATTTTTTAAACGAACCTCTGGGGGTTGGATTACGAATGAACCGGGCAGAACGCCTCGGGCTTCAGAGGATGTCTCACAATTACCCATAGTGATAAAATATTTGCTTCTTTGGCAAATAAAGGCCAAATTGAGATTATTTTTTCTGTGATTTTGGATTACGGGCGGCCTCTTCAGCCTGGGAGGACGTCACTCCTTTCTATTCTTAGCAATGCGCTTGCATATCAAACACGCAATGGAAGCGGCCCCAAAACCGTTATCGATGTTCACCACCGCGATACCTGGCGAGCAGGACTGGAGCATCCCCATAAGGGCAGATACGCCTTTGCCCCCAAGTCCATATCCAATGGAAGTGGGTACCCCGATGACCGGGACATCCACGAGGCTTTTGACAACGGAAGGCAAGGCACCCTCCATGCCCGCGACGACGACGATAACATCTACATTTTCATTTACCAATCTCTTTACCGACGGAAAGACTCGGTGGATACCAGCGACGCCGACATCGTAGTCTTTGATCACCTTACAACCCAACTCTTCGCAGATCACTCTGGCCTCTTCCGCGACCGGTACGTCAGAGGTGCCTGCTGCGAGGATGCCTATCTTGCCGAAGGGCTTCGCCTTCCTCTCTTCGTTCTTTAATACGATGGTCCTGCCCTTCTTGTTCAACTCTTTGATACACTCGAAATTTTCAAAATTGGCAAAATCTTCGTCCCTAGCTTTTGTTATTATCGCCCTGCCCTTCGTCTCGAGAAACCGTTTGGCAAGCTCCACTACATCCCCTGGCTCTTTGCCCTCTGCCAATATAACTTCAGGTATGCCTGCCCTTGATTCCCTATGGATGTCCAATTTGGCAAGTTCTTCTATTTCCAAAAAACGGACCTTCAATTTCTCTTCGGCTTCTTTGACGCTGATCCTATTTTGATACAGGGCTTCAAGTACATCTCTCATAGTCCTTAATTAAAACCCAAATCATATTAATATTGTCCTATCCCCTACCGACTTTGATTAAAATTTGAAAATGGTTTTTTACTAAATCGCTTGCTACCGAGACAATGAACTTGCTATGCCAGTCCTAGTGTAATATCTGCCGCTTCTATTTCTATCCTGAGATGTCTGGTTCATCATTTTTTGGTAGATTCTAAAGCGCCTGCAATCTCTTCCAAGATGAGGCCATGTCCAATCAGCCAGTCTATGCTCTCCTTCGACGCCTTCAGGATGTACTCTGATAAAGACCTAGAATCTGGTTTGACATAGCCATAGTCCATCGAATGGTAAGCATTCTTCTCGTCAACTTCGATCAACTTTTCAACATCTCTCTCTATCCGGGCAGACAGGATATCGGCCAGATTTTCATCCATGAGGAGCTCGGGCTCTGCCTCCTCGATCCTTTTCAAGAAATATTTTTTAAGTTTATCTTTTATCAACGGATCCAGGGTCAATGTAGCATAGGTCGGGGACTTCCTTCCGGGTAATACCTTCCCCTCAACATCTTCCTCCCCAAATAATTTTGACTCCATGATATCTATGCGTTTGACCTTCAGAGCTGGGATTGTATTGTTGATCTCAAGTTTATGTAGGACCCTCGATACCTCCTTGCCTATGCCAGGTTGAATCAGGTCCTCAAATATCCTGGAGAAGACCTTTATTTTTTTGAAGATGCTGTTCAATTCGTGTATATCCTGAGGAATTTTATACTCCATGTCCATTGGAGAGATCAGCGATTCGATCTTTCCCCACACATCTAACAGGATTTTCTTCTTCTCTTCCAGGGTCTTGCCCTTTAAAGTCACTGCCATGATATTCTCTAATTCGTGAAATGCCAGTATCTTTGACAAAATCGCTTTTTGCTCACTATTTAGGCCTGATTTTTGACCAATATCTCAACCCTCCAGATGGTGGGTTTTATCATTTAGGTGATATAAGGGCATGCGTAGATAAATTATTTGGTTGTGTTTCATCTTTGATACAGGGCTTCAAGTACATCTCTCATAGTCCTTAATTAAAACCCAAATCATATTAATATTGTCCTATCCCAAATTACAATTAGATTTACTCTTCACCCTTGAATGCCCATTTTACCAACACAGGTGCGCTTAGTGCGCAGACCAGAACCATGACGACAACCGAAGAGAACAATTCGGGCGAGATGATGCCTGCTTCAAGGCCTATCGTCGCTGTGATGAGGCACACCTCTGCCCTGGGGATCATGCCGAATCCCACCCTGAACGAATCCTTTTTGTCATAACCCATTATGGAGCACCCCAGAGTGGATCCTGATATCTTGCCCACAAAGGCGGCAAGGACTATACCTATGGTGATCAAAAATCCGGTGTGAAGTATCGCCGATAAGTCGGTTTTAAGGCCCACTCCCACAAAAAAGAAAGGCGCCAAAAAGCCGTAGGTGATGGGGGTGAATTTCTCTGCGATAGCCTCGTGATAATGAGTCCCCATATTTATTACCAAGCCGGCTGCAAAGGCTCCCACTATATGTGCTAGGCGGATCTGCTCTGCCACATAAGCCAATGAAAAAAGAAAGACCAAAGTCAAGGCAAAGGGGGCCTCATCTATCCTCATGGAGTTGACAACAGTTTCCATGAAACCCATGATGCCCGGACCGATGGTCAACAAAATCGCAAAGAACCCCACTACCATGAGTATGAGGATTACGAACTCGCTTAAAGGAGGGGTAGTGCCTGTAGTTGCCATGCCTGCCAATATAGAGAGTACGAAGATCCCTTGGATATCATCCAGTACCGCAACCCCCAAGATGGTCATACCTGCCTTTGTGTCCAATTTTCCTATATCCATCAGCGTCCTGGTTGTGATGCCCACGCTCGTTGCTGTCAATATCCCTCCCAAAAACAGGGCGGTCATTTGTGAAAACCCAAACAACAAACCAATAAAATAGCCCAGTAAAAATGCGAAAACTATATCGAATAATGAGCCGACCAAAACGACCGATCCAACGGATTTCAATCTATCTACATCTATGCTGATCCCGGCAAGGAATAAGAGGAGGATTATGCCCAATTCCGAGAGGAGGTTTAGTGCAGTATCCATCTCAAGAATATTGAGCATGGATCCGCCCAGTATTATTCCGGTCACGATCTCGCCTATTATAGATGGCTGATGTGCCCTCTTCGCGATTTCACCTGCGATCTTGGCCCCGGCCAAGACTATTGCGATAGCAAGCAGTTCGTTCATCTTAACCCCGATTTATAAAAATTAATAATGATAATTATAGCCTGAATATCTTTATTTCATATTACCAATCTTTCTTAGGATATCTCTCCTGGATATTATTCCGACCAACTTTTCCCCCTCTGTTACACAGAGGCGGCTTATCGAGTGTCTGACCATCAACACAACTGCGTCTTCGAGTTTGGTGTCAGGTGAGACGTTTATGGGATGGGACATGATGTATTTGATCTCTTTGCCGGTATATTTTTCAATGTTCTTTATATCTGCACGCCCTATCATGTGGCTAAACGCCTTTGAAGACAGTGAATCGAAAAGTACCCTGATCAAAATCACATTCTCGGTTACTATGCCCATCAATTCTCTCTTCTTGTTGACTACCGGAAAGCTGTGATAGTGATATTTCCTGTATAATTCAAGGAGGTCATCGATGGTGCCATTCTCGTTGATAACCACGAGATCCTTGGCTTTGGTCATCACATCTTTTACCAAAAGAGATGTATCCCTATTAGAGTTTGACATGGTGATTGCCATTTAAAAATATAGATCGATATTTAAATAGGTTTCTTCAAGTGTCTTCAGATGCGCTTAAAACGTTATCGGCCATTGCCAACCAGGCAAAATTATGATTCAAATCGTACTATTAATTGGGCATTGTCGTTTCTCTTGGTTTAGGAGAAGGAAGCCCTGCCGAAATCTGTAGAATTGGGGCACAATGAGATATACACTTATACTAAAAACTTCTTTAAAAACGTAATGTGATTTTGAAGGAGGTGTTTGAAATTGAAACTTCGTGAAAAAGTCTATGATAAGTACCTGGCCAAGAATGTTAATAAGGAATTTCAGGAGCAATTAACCCTTGGTCAAAGGATGGCTGATAAAGTAGCCTCTTTTGGAGGAAGCTGGACATTTATTTTTATCTTCATTCTTGCCTTGTTCCTATGGATGTTTTATCAAACAATTATTGCGTACAACAAAGGCTTCGATCCCTACCCTTACATCCTTTTAAACCTTATTTTATCTACTCTGGCAGCTATCCAAGCACCGGTTATCATGATGAGTCAAAACAGGCAAGCCAAAAAAGACAGGCTCCAGGCAGATCATGACTTCGAGATAAATCTCAAAGCCGAAAAAGAGATTGAACACATGCAGGAAGAACTCGACTTTATCAAGAAAACCCTAAGTTTAAGTGTGGAGAAAAACATAGAGGAGATCAGCTCTTTGCTATTTCAGATCAATCAACACATGAATAAAGAGTAACACCTCATTTAGAACTGAAATCGAGGTCACAGAAGAGATGATTAAAGTCTGGATGGAGGGGATATCGCAAAGGCCCTTAGAATAAGCACCAGAACCGTGAGACGCTGAAGAGACCAACGACAATAGGGGAGGTTGAGGCATATCACAAAACACATGTGTTCAAAGCATGATGTTCGACGGTCTCAGTAAATTTGTGCGTTTCTGGAACTACGAAAGACCACATCCACTTCAACAGGACATATTTCCTGAGATAGAACAAAGCATCGTTGGATTTGACAATTTTAAAGCAACCATATGATCAGAAAGAACACCTAAATCTGCCAAAAGCGAGGTGAATTCTAGCTCTAAAGGTTAAACAGCACCGGTGTTTACGGGGTGAAGGAAGAGCAGCTAAATATTCAATCATCTTAGAAGCACCAAGATAATTGCGGCGAGGAGGAGCCCTACAATCGCATATGTCGCATATGTCTCTATCACACCGCTTTCCACATTCCTAAGCCGCCTTCCAATCTCCTTTAATGTATCTCCTATACCGTTTACTATTCCATCTACAATCCTTGAATCAAATGTGTAAACGCCTCTGGATATCACCAATCCATCCAACCCAAGCCCATTTATTATACCATCAACCATCTTAAAATCGAAACTAAAGATGGCCCTGGACAAGCCCAAAACAGCGTCCGCTATCTTTTCCGCTACACTATTAAGTCCATAGTCAGTTACAAGGATAGACTGGATGGCGGACACTATCCTGTTGGAGCTCGGTATGGAGTATCTCTTTTTGTAGTAGATCATGTATGTGACGAAGATTGCTGTAAGATCTATCATTGCTGAAACTACCATATATGGGATGCTGAGTTGGGGGACCGCCGATCCCAAACCCATCCACAGATTGAAGGACCTCATAGTGAATCCGAATGTTATGACAAGGAAAGCCAAGATGACAATGGGAAAGAGCATGAACCATGAAACCCTCTCCTTTTTCACCAGGTAATCCTCCTTCATTATCAATGCCTCGAACTCATGGGCCTCGCTCACATCCTTGAATCTTATGATCTCCTCCTCTTTCTCGCTCATTATCAAGAACAGCCATCTGAAGATGTAGAAGCTCGTAAGGAAGAAGGTCCCAACTATGAAGAGGTAAAAAACAGGATTTGTACCAGCCAGCCCGGCCAATATCTCCTCCTTGCTCCAGAAACCGTTGAATGGAGGGAATCCTGCCAAGCCCAGGCTGCCTATTACAATTGCCGCAGTCAACAATTTGTTCTTCTTGATATCGTATATCCTCCTAATCTCGCATGTGCCGTCTTCCAAGACCGTTATCCTCTCATTCGCATATACCTCACGCAGATCATGGGTCCCACTCAAGTGTATTATCACGCCTGCGCACATGAAAAGGAGGGCCTTGAAGAAGGTCTGGTTAACTAGATGGAAGAGGCCTGCCGCATATGCACCCCCGCCCAGTGCCATGAGCATCACCCCCAGCTGCCCAACTGTTGAATAGGCAGTGACCTTCTTTATATGCGTTGACGTGAAAGCGCTACTAGTGCCGATAAAGGCCGTGATCGCCCCCATAAAAAAGATTATTGGTAAAAGACCGGAACTCTTGAAGAGCGGGTATGCCCTAGCTACCAAGAATATACCTGCCTTGACCATTGTTGCAGCATGAAGATATGTACTGACAGGTATTGGACCCGCCATGGCGGTTGGGAGCCATATGTGGAAAGGCGCCTGTGCCGACTTTGCCCAGACCCCGCCCAAGATCAAGGCCATAGCGATCGTCAACTCTATGCCCTTGTCCTGAATAGCCAATTCGTTCAGAACCTCAAAATTTAGAGAATGAAAGATCACGTAGAGGATCACTATGCCCGCAAAGAACATCGCGTCACCGGTCAAGGTGATCATGATCACTTTGTGTGCCGCACTGGGTACCTTTGGCTTGTGATGCCAGAAGGCGACGAGTAGGTAAGAGGCGATTCCTACCAGCTCCCAGCAGATGAACATGAAGGTGAAGCCATTGGACATGACAAGGCCTATCATCGCTACAGCAAAGAAACATAATTCTGCGTAGAATCTGGGCTGAGACCTGTCCTTGGCCATATATGCTATGGAATAGGCAAAGACCAATATGCCTATGAATGTTATGAGGAGGACCATCATGAGACTCAATTGGTCAATCACAATACCTAACCTAAGATCGTTGTCCCCGAAGGCACCAGTAAGGAAGATCTGCTCTAACGGATTCTCCACGTTCAGATAATGAAGTGAAGCAATGAAGGATATGACAGATGCCCCCAGACCCAAATATCCCCCCAATGGGCTATTTCTCTTATTGTAAAGGGCTATTAGTAGGATCGCCACCAAGTATGGTAGAAAAATGAACCAACTATATTCCAACATAAGGATCGCTATTCCTATGAATTTCGATACCCTTCAACAAAAATAATCTGCAACAATAATTATCTACATTAAGATACATAATATTTATCACTGGGAATATAATATAGTCACATAAGAAGGCTCGGAATTGCATGGAGATATAATCGATTCTTTAGGTGACATCGTATTTATTGTGGGGCTCGACGGCTCACTGAGGATGGTGAACAGAACCGCTGAGGTGATCCTTGGCTTGAAGAGGGATGAACTTGTAGGGAGGGGCTTCTTCGACATCATCGCTCCGGAATACAGGAAGGTCTGGCGGAAGAATTTTACCAGGCTCCTTCAGGGCGAGGGGCCCTTATTCTATGAAATCGAGATCTTGGACTCCAACAATATAGGCGTGAAGATGGAGGTGAATTCTGTGCTCTACAAGGAGGGGGGTAGGACTATAGGGGAACTCGGGATAGCTCGGAAGTCCAAGAAAGAGGAGGAGATCGGGAAGTTGAAGTACTTTGAGGAACTTTACGAAGAGATCATTGAATCAAACCCGGTGGCAATGTATAGCGTAGATAGTGATTTCACGATAAGGAGCTGGAATCCTGCAATGGAGGAGCTTACCGGTATCAAAGACAAAGAGGCCATCAACAGGAGCTGGGATAAGGTCTTCTCATCCCTCAAAGAATATGGGTTTGATGAGATCATAGAGGATGTGATTGAGACTGGAAAGTCCCGAAGTGTCGAAGATCTGTTAGTGGAATTCCCGGAAAGGGGTAGGAAGCACCTCAATGCCGGCATAGTACCCCTCCCTGATGGGGGGGCTCTAGTTACCATCGAGGATATCACTAAGATCATGGAGATGGAGGAGGAGATCAAAAGGAGATACGACGAACTGCTGGCATTGAAGCTTGTGGTGGAAGCTATAACCAAGTCATTAGATCTGGAGAGGACGTTGAAGGATTCCTTAAAAGGGACTCTAAAGGCATTCAAACTGGACAAGGGTGCCATCTATCTTTTGAATGAAGACGGTACATTGGAATTGAGGACCCAAGTAGCTATGTCGGAAGACTTTTTGAAAGTATATTCAAGATTTAAATTGGGAGAGGACTTTATAGGGGAAGTGGCGGAGACTGGTAGCCCAATGATCATAGGCGACTCTTCGAGGGAGAAAGGTCCTGTAATCAAGGCGTTGAAGCAGGAGAATTGTAAGACCTTGGCCATCCTGCCCCTTAATTATCGCGGCAACATCATTGGGGTGACTGCTTTGCTGAGCTATGCTCCTCACCACTTTGAGGACATCGACCTTGATTTTCTCAACTCTATAACAGAACAGATAGCCATCGGAATAGAAAATGCTAGGCTCTTCACTAAAACTAAGGAGCTAGCCGAGTTTCTCCAGTACCCCAAAGAAACGAGTGGGGACTAGCTACTCCCCTCCTTAATCGCCTTCAATGCCTCCTCGAACTTTGACCACCTTTCTTGGTAGCCTTTTCCAAACTTTGCCCTGTGAACAAAACCCTGCTTGGGCTTTGTTAGTTCTGCCATTCTTATTGCAAAGGATAGGGCATCTTCATCTTCAGGGCGCATCTTTCTAAAGAGGACTTGAAGGAATGTGTGAAATTCCGGGTCATAGTCGAGGACCTTGTGTCCCGTGTCCTCTAGTACTAGGGCATCTATCCGATCGCCGTTGAGCCATGCTAGGACCGCCTCGAAGAGTATGTTCTCTGCAGGAAAGCTATATGTGCCTCCTAGGTCCCTAACAAGATAATCTCTAAGGGATTTTTTATCCCTCAACAAACTTTCATTCATCAAACTAATTATATCTCTGAAAGAGACGACTTTGAGCTCGTGTCTGTACTTCAGCTTTGCCTTCCTTATCGGGAATTTTGTGCCTATGCCCCCGTCCAGGATCTCCCCGTTCAATACTGGTATGGAATGGATCAGCTTTACCTCTTTGTATGGGAATCCCGAATCTGCTCTCGTTATGTTACCCCCTGTTTTACTTGTATCTCTATGCTTAAATCTTTGTAGTTAGGGGATATAATATTTTGGTCGTGTCCAAAGTCTGGCCAGAATGAATATTATTTTTAGAGAATCATCTCCAGTATATTGAAGGACAACCAGGAGGTGACTCCCCCCCTTTGGATTAGATAATTGCGTCTCTCCAAATTAAGATGAAGGTCCCAGAGCCAGAGAAGTATCGAGTAGCAGTGTTAAGTTCTATCTGACCCACGTGTGTTCTGTTTCAGATCCTATGCATGAAAACACATAAAACATATGTTAGTGATCATATTAGAGCGAGAACATAGACGCTGGAGATGGATCGTTCATAAGAAACTTCAAGTCTGGAGGAAGGGGATATCGCAAAGGCCCTTAGAATAAGCACCAGAACCGTGAGACGCTGAAGAGACCAACGACAATAGGGGAGGTTGAGGCATATCACAAAACACATGTGTTCAAAGCATGATGTTCGACGGTCTCAGTAAATTTGTGCGTTTCTGGAACTACGAAAGACCACATCCACTTCAACAGGACATATTTCCTGAGATAGAACAAAGCATCGTTGGATTTGACAATTTTAAAGCAACCATATGATCAGAAAGAACACCTAAATCTGCCAAAAGCGAGGCGAATTCTAGCCAAAGATTAAACAGCACTAAAAAGTTCAAAATTTAAATATAGTTTTTACCAAATCGCTATACGAGAGCAAGCCAACTAACCTCTTACCATCCACTATAGGCAATGTTCTGATGCGGTTTTTGTTCATTATATCCACCGCTTCTGGTAGAGTCATTTCAGGAGTAATTGTGATCGGGTGGGGTGTCATTATGTCTTCCACATGGGAGGCAAACATCCTGCTCACTTTCCTCTCGGTTATGGTTATTATTTTCAAAAGATCGGTTTTCGTCACCACGCCGACCAATTCATCTTTGTCCAAAACCGGAAACCCATGAAAATCATGTTCCCTAAAATTCACCACGAGTTCTTCAATGGTATAGTCTTTCTGGACCGTAGTCACTTCATGTTCCATGATCTTCCTTAAATCTTTTATTTTGATCGAAGGGACTGTATATCTTTTTATTTCTTCCATATCCGATCCTCTGTTAAATATGATTTTACGCCATACTTAAATATATCTTGCCTCCCAGCATTACTCAACCCGAGATTCGCCAGCTTTTATGATTGCATACCTTGTGGATGGCGGCCCAATCATCTCAAGGACGAATGTCGTAGCAGCGATGACGTTGACGGCTAGAAGCCCTAGCTGAATCCCGGCTGGGCCAAAAGCCCTAAATTCCTGCAGCGCTTCAATGGACAGACCAACAGCTACACCCCCTTGTGGTAGTAGACAGAGGCCAAGATACTTCTGAATATTTTCTTCTGCGCCGGATATACGGGCACCGACAAAGGAGCCCGAGGTCTTTCCAAGTATTCTAAATACTATGTAGATGAGTCCCAAACCCCCAAGTTGTGTAAGCAAGGAGATCTGGAGTCGCGCTCCAACCAGAAAGAAAAAGATGATATATATGGGAGGAGCCAGGGTCATGGCTGAGTTGAAAGCAGTTTTGTCACCATGTAAGAGATTGACGAGGGTCATGCCCAAAGACATGTTGGCCAAGATCAACGGAAATCCAAATTGAAGAGCCAATCCGGAAC
>JBHIFP010000026.1:0-21253 GCA_046761145.1 Hydrothermarchaeales archaeon (SeqCode) | reverse complement strand
ATAGTAGTATTGGGTTTATGATTAAAAAGTTCTATATAAATTTAACTAGGGGGCTTCTGTTGAATCTCGGGGTGTTGCATTTTAGTTGGTAGCCATGACAATAAAAAGGAGTCGAATATAGAGAAAACTTTATCACCCACCCCCTATAAAACCTTAAAGCACAATGGCAAAACCCACCGAATACCAAAAGAAGATGGTTATAAAACTTATTGGAGAGGCCGAGACTGAGCTAGGAGTCGATGCCAGTTCAAAAAAGATGTACGATTTTTTATCTGATAGGTATTGTAGAAGTCGGCGATTTCCCTTCAGCAATGCCCAACACTTGGGTAGGTGGAGAAACCGATTAAAGAAAGAGAATAAATGAGATTTCAGTACGAATACAGGGGAAGTTGAAAAGAGATAAAAAATTTATTAAATACCACCACTAACATCGCATCGGTGTTAAAATGGCAACTGGAACGGTAAAATGGTTCAATCCGAGCAAGCATTATGGCTTTATAGAACAGGATGGAGGGGGAGATGTATTCGTCCATGAAAGTGGAATTGTAAGCGGATATATCAGAGAGGGTGATAGGGTGGAGTTCGATATCGAAGAGGGCGATAGAGGGCCAAAAGCTATCAGTGTCAAGAGAATTTGAACTTAATCAGCTTTTTTTGATTAGAGAAAACACCTATACCTCCCCTAAGTTGAGATCAAGGTCGGCAACCTAAGCGGGTCTTGTCCTCAAGCGCCCGATGCGCCTTATGAAATTGCAATGCACGAACCAATCCTCCAACAAATCAGGAGTTTTATCATCCCCTATACCCTCACTTATTTATATCGAAGTTGCCTGCAATATCCTATGGGGGTTAAGTTGAAGAAGAGGTGCCCATATTGCGGAGAGAGGGTGAAGAAGAGGGAATACGAAGATCATATCTCAAAGATGCATGGATTGGAGGGGGAGGGCGAAGGGGTAAAGGAGGAGTTTGAGTGTCTCCTGGACTGCGTAAGGTGTTGCGAGGATCCAGGAGCACCCCTCGAACTGACGATAGGGGACATGATCAGGATCTCTGGGCATTTGGGGGTCAGCGCTGAAAATCTATTCCAGAGATATTGCTTTGTCATGTGGAATATGATACCCAATACCCGGACGCTGATCCCTTCCATCGGGCTGAGATTTCCGTGCGGATTTTTGAGGGACGGAAGGTGCGTGATTTACGAGATTAGGCCCCTCCATTGCCGCCTGTTTCCCGAGGCGCTTTTTGTGAATTTGGTCCCGGAAAGATTGGAGGCATTTACTGGGACGGGCTATAAGTGTATCGATAGGGGATTCGAGATGGGCGAAGGGCGGAAGGAGTTCATGAAGAGATTGTCAGAAATCGATGAAGAGGAGATGAGCTCCACCGCGAAATATTTTGACAATTTCAGGTATTGTGTCGAACTAACGCCCGAAGAGTACAATATGGTAAAGTCCCTCATCGTCGGCGTCGATAAGATGGAGAGGAATGAGAGGAGGAGAGAACTCTGCACGGAGATGATCGACCGGGAATTGAGGGAGAAGGCGAGGGTCGGATTTCTGAATAAGATCAAAAAACTCGACGAGGAAAGGGACCTTGAAAGGTACGATCGACTCGGGAAGTTCTTGGATCTAAGGTGAAGCTTTTTTTTGAGGGGTCTATCTCATCCCGATGGTGCCTCAACCCCTCTGAGGGACTCCTTCATGGGTTCTATAAATATCTCCTTCAAGTAGCCCACGAACCCCTCCCTGTCCATGACCTCGAAGGGCGGGATGTCATCCACATCCTCTTCATCCAGCTCTTCGTCCTCTTCCAAGAGTACTTCGGATCTGATATACCTGGTGGTCAACTCGAGTTCTGCAGCATCGTTAATGAGTTCTTCTAACTGGTCCTCTGAGTAGCCATTCTGCTCCAGTCTATCGAAGAGATCCGTTCTCGAAGAGAATCCTCTCCTATCCATAAAATCCACCAGGGTCTTATAGATACCGTACTCGTTGGTCTCTTCGCCTATCTCCACGGTGTACTCCCTTATGAAGTCCGCAAATTCCGGCGCCAATACCGTGATCTGGCCGTCGTAGGATTTCACGCCCACATCGAGGGATATCAACCCCTTCCGAGCAACCTCGCATAGGTTGAATATATCCACGGCCTCGAGGACTTTGTTGATTATATAGGCAAAGCTCAGGTAAGCGGTTCGAGAAGTTAGATGCCCGCTCTTCGTCACTTCGAACCCATTCGCGAGCCAATACGACAATATCTTTTTGGGAAACTTGTCCAAGAATTTCTTTATATCCCCCTCATTCTCCTCCAGGGTCCTTTGCACGATCTCAGCACCTATCGCGTTGCCATCATCGGTACACCTGTAACCAAAATCCCATACCCCGGTATGGGGAACGGTATAAACCAAACCATTCTCTATCAGATACTCGATCTCCCTCTCGTAGGCCGCATCGACATCGCCGTGGGGGATCCCTATCGTGCCGATATTCTCCTGCCCTATGTAGATGATCCTGAGGGCCTCTAGGGTCTTCTGTACCTGCTTTTTGAAAAAACCTTCATCCTCCAGTTCTTTTTCGAAGGCCTCGAGATTTTCATATGCCATGATCACTACCTCCAATTCGCTGTCTCCGTCTCATAGGTATAACATATTTATAAATTTTTTCTAAGCCGAAGGCAAAAATATATAAGGTAAAAGGAGGGGTATCAAGAGGTAAAAAATCACCTTTTTATTGGGGAAATGGCCGAAAGATGAAGTTAACAAAATGCTAACGCGATAGGTTAGAGGTGTGGAGATGTATCTAGGCAAGACTGGTGTCTTCTTGTGCAGTTGTGGTAAGGACCTCAATATCAACTTCCGTAAGTTGGCAAACGAGGTCAAGAAGCTGGAGGACATCGAGGTAGTCGAGAAGGTCGATTATCTCTGTAGGGACGATGGTCTGGCCTATATCGTGGACGATTTTAGGAGGAAGGAACTGGAGAGCATATTGATCGCCGCCTGCTCGTCTAAGAACAAGGTATTCGAAAAGGTCGTAGAGGACTTGGGCCTGGATCCGATAGCCCTCGAGATCGTGAATATAAGGGAGAACTGCGGTTGGGTACACGACAACAGGGCGGATTCCACAAAAAAGGCCGCCCTATTGATAAAGAGCGCCTTTGATAAGGAGGTGTATTTTCCGGATAGGATCGATGTAAATGCTGGCTATGACGTCTTGGTAATGGGGAATGTCGAGGGATTGCGCGTCGCCAGCGAGCTATCGAGGTTTGGGGCCGACGTGCAGGTTTTGACCGAGGAGGGGTATATAAAAAAGGACTGTAGCTTATGCTTGGATTCTCAGCTATGCGATCCTTCCCACAGGGAGTGTTTATACGGGTTAGAGGACGTCGTGGTTCATACCAACTCCAGTATAACCGATATCGAGGGGGAGATAGGGAATTTCGCCATCGGGTTCGAGAAGTCCAAATCCATAGACGCGGGGTTGTGCTTGGCGTGTGGCAAATGCGTGGAGGTCTGCGAGAAGGGCGCTATATCCTCGCCGCCGGATGCGGTCTCCAGGACCTATGTCATCGATGTAGAGAAATGCGACGATTGCAAGGCGTGTTTGGAGGCATGTCCGAGTTATGCCATAAACCTAGAAGATCAAACGGGCGTGATCAATGCCGGCCAGATAATCTCCTTTTCCGATATCCCCCCAAAAGAGGGCATCTACCTCTGCGAGGGCGAGACCAAACTCGATCTTTACAAGAATTCTCAATCCGCCATCTTGAGGGCGATCCCCTACATGGAAGGCATCAAGAAGGATAAGGTGATAAAGTCAGAGCCAGATAAATGCGCGAACAAGTGGCTCAGAGAGAAGAAGTTGGACATCGAGGGGTGCACCCTCTGTTCGGATGCGTGTCCATACGGCGCTATATCCTCAGGAATTGTCGACGAAATTCAGTGCCAAGACTGCGGGGTATGCATCTCCGCCTGCCCCTTGGGGGTGATTCGATGGACCGACCACCCCTGTGCAGAAATCATGGGCGAGATTGAGAGGATGCTCGAGACAAATATAAAGCCCAAGGTCCTGATGTTCTCTTGCGAGGGGTGCGGGAATGCGACTTTGAAAGCGGTTGGCGAGAATAGGATCGCATACCCAGTCGTCATCCCCATCACAGTCCCATGCCTAGGAAGCGTCTCCGATATCCATATATTGAGGGCCTTTGATCTCGGCGCAGATGGCGTATTGCTCAACGGTTGTAGGGGGGGCGAATGCAGGCATAAAAATGGGGTAAAGGCGGCCGCTAAGGGCGTCGCCTTTATCAAAAAGTTGTTCAAGGCATTGGGGATCGGAAGCGATAGAGTAAAGATGCTCCAGGGTGACCCAGAGAAACCCAAAAGATTCGCCGATAATATCGCCAAATTTACGAAAAACCTGGAAGACCTGAAATCCACGCCTCTCAAAAAGAAAGAGCCCGTGGATATCGAGAGCATCATGCGGGACACCGAGGATAGGGAGAAGACCGAAAGGGACCTATTGCACGCCTTTATATCCTCTTTTTCGGAAAAAACAGGGATTAGGACTGGATTAATAAAGGGGGATTTCCCCTTCGGCGACGTAAGCATAGACGAGAACAGATGTACCATCTGTGGTGCTTGTGGATCTCAATGCTCCACGGGCGGATTCACCGCCGAAGGCAAGGTCTTACCTATAGTGGCGTTTACCCACACATATTGCATCGCATGTGGGATATGCGAGGAGGTCTGCCCAGAAAAGGCGATCAAGCTCAGGAAACAGATCGACCTCGAGCGTTTTATCGCGGCGCAGAAGGAGGAAATCAAGGTCAAATTGATCAACTGCGAGAGGTGCGGCAAGCCGATAATGGCCTCCACGGCCTTCAACAAACTTACGGGTTCTCTGGAAGAGGAGGAGTTGGAACTTCCGAGGTTGTGTCAGGATTGTATGGACAGGATGAATATACTCAGTCTTCTCGATATAGAGGACTCCGAGGACGTGAGAATATTCCACCAGGGGAGGGCTCCATGGGAGTGATTTGAGGCATCGAAGCTCGAGCAGTGGAAAGGAGTTTGCCTTCATTTCTCTATTATCTTCATCAAAAAATTGTGTAAATAAAATCATTTGACTCGATGAATATTTCAAGGGGTATCGGTTAATTGGAATTTTATTATATAATCTCAAGGAAGAGTTGAAAAAAATTTCTAACGGAAAACTTTATATATAAGACTCAGCCAACTCCTTAGTCAATCCAATAGAGATAAAATTGGATGTTATCTCAACGGAGGTGAGAGAGGTTATGTTGAGAATGAAGAGACGAAGTTTTCTGAAGCTAGCGGCAGCTACAGGAGCTGCAGCAGCACTTGGGCCTAAGTTAGTAGGCGCGACACTGGACAGGGAACACCCGCAGGGATACTCTGGAGATGCACCCGATGCGATCGATACCGAAGTGATACGCAGTTGTTGCCTAGCCTGCCACGGCGGGTGCGGCATACAGGTGAAAGTGAAGGGCGGAGAAGCGATCAAGATCGACGGAAACCCATACGCATCGAACACCTACGACTACATCGCGAAGGGCGAATGGGCGGTAGAGGACGACCTGGAGGCTGGATCGGAAGGGCCCGACCTGGGTTCGGTCTGCCCGAAGGGCGCGGCCGGCATATACACGCTCTACAACCCTAGGAGACTGCTCCACCCGATAAAGAGGGTGGGAGCAAGAGGATCCAGGAAGTGGAAACGCATAACCTGGGACCAGGCATACAGCGAGATAATAAACGGCGGCAATCTGTTCGGCGAGGGGCACGTGGACGGCCTCAAAGCGATACGCAGCGACGAGCCGATAGGAGCAGCGGATTCGGACTACATGGACGAGGCGCCGCCAACCGGCTATGGACCGAAGAAGAACCAGTACTACTGGATGAGAGGAAGGAACGAGAACTCGAAATCGACGGATAGGTGGCACAAGACCTTTGGTACCATAAACAAGGGCACCCACTGGACCATCTGCGAGGCCTCAGCGGTACACTTCATGGCGATTCTCAGTGGGGGACCATGGGGTGCGTGGGACCTGAAGAATGCAACCTACGCTATATCGGCGGGTTGCAACGTGTACGACGCGAGCTTCACGGCGCAGACCCAGGCGAGGTACATGTCCAAGTGGTTCCTGAGAAGGGCCGGTACCAAGCTCGTTTACCTAGGACCCAGAGAGAACAAGGCGGCAGGCAACAGCCCGCAGGGCGAGTGGGTCCCGATAAAGACGGAGACGGATCCTGCATTCGGTCTCGGGATGATACGCTACATCATAGAGAACAACCTCTACAACGCGGACATGATGTCGAGACCGAACAAGGCGACTGCAGAGGCGGGAGGCTACCCGACCTCTACGGACTTCACCCACCTGGTAAGCACTACAGAGCCCAAGACCTATACCGGCCAGGTTTCGGTGAACGGCGTCCTTACGAATGTGGACGACGCAACGGGTCCAGCGGACCTAGAGGCGAACGTACCTGGTGCTAGCACCGTCTTCACCCTGCTCAAGGAGAGAGCCATGGAGCACACCATGGACTGGTACAACGACCACTGCGGCATACCGAGAGGCACGATAGAGAGGATCACCAGCGAGTTCGCGGCTGCGGAGAAGCCGGTAATCTTCCAATACAAGGGGCCGTGCCAGCAGAGCAATGCAACCGGCGTGCAGGCCTATTGCATCGTCAACCTGATGATGGACAGGTACTACAGGGTAGGCGGATTCTCCGGCGGCGGAGGCTATGTACACGGCCATCTAGGATGGGCAGAGAAGGTGAAGAGAGAAGGTGTCTGTGCATCTAGGGCTTCAGACACATACGCTGGCTCCAAGGCGAAGCCGACGAAGCCATGGTTCCCACTTAACCCGAGCAAGGGCGGAGACGGCGTGCAGCAGCAGTGCTACCCGGGCATAGCGAGCGGCTATCCCTTCAAGCTCAAGGCGATGAGCCACTACAGGTCGGATGCAGTATACACCCTGGCCAGGGCGCAGCCGGCTAGGAAGACGATGGAAGTAGTACCACTGACCTTTGCGATAGATCCGTTCATGAACGAGACCTCGATGCTGAGCGACTACGTCCTGCCGGATACCACATACCTTGAGCACTACGGCTATATGCACGCACACCCGATGAACAAGTATTCCGAGAAGGCGGTGAGGCAGCCGGTCGTGGGCACCGTGGACCACAAGGCCCAGACCTACACGCCGATACACCCGGATACAAAGACTGTAGACCAAATACACCTTGACCTCTTGCTGAAGATGGGGCTCCCGAACGCAGGGAAGAACGCAGACGGCGAGGGCAACGATATATACACCGACTACCAGCTCTGGAACGTCTACTACAACGGCGAGCACATAAAAGAGGTAGTCGAGCATGTAGGTGCACACAAGGCAGGACTCGATCCAGAGGCTCCACACATGAGGATAGGCGGCATCTTCGGCAGTCAGGCGCACAGATTAGACCTGGCGACTGGAAAGCACACCAATGCCTATCTCTCCAACGTTGCCGGTACAAAGAACTCCCTTACCGGTGCGTACATGGATGGACTACCACACGTGGGAAGACTGCTCGATGGTGAGCACAAGCCCATCGCGGTGGATACGAGCGTATACACCTATGAGCTGGGAACGCAGAAGAACATAGTTCATACACAAGGGAGGACGGCGGAGAACCTGTGGCTCATGTCCCTCGAGCCTGAGAACGCCCTGGAGATGAACCCGGTGGATGCGGCGAAGTACGGAGTCGATACGGGAGACTGGGTAGAGCTCGAGAACTGGTCTGGCGACAAAGGCAAGTACAAGGTGAAGGTGACCAACACCATGAGGCCCGGCTATGGCGAGGTCAAGAACAGCTTCGGCCACTGGGAGCTGGGCTCCAAGGACATAGAGATCGAGGGCCACGAAGGCGGAGGAATCAAGGGCGACCCGAGGGTAGGCGCTGGGTTCAATATAACGTACCTGATGGCGCACGACCCTGCGCAGAGCGGAGACAAGGACACGATAGGATGCCTCACTGACCCGGTGGGCGGGAGCTCGAAGCAATATGGATACCCGGTCAAGGTAAGGAGGGTCTAAAATGACAAATCAACCAGAAGCCACGGTAACTAGTCCAAAATACCCGCAGTACAGGGAGACCGGCGCGGCCGAGATACTGCCCGTCCAGATCGTGCCAGGGGCGGAGAAGTACCAGCTCACGCTCTGGATAGACCTGGAGCACTGCACCGGCTGCAGGGCTTGCACGATACAGTGCAAGGCGGAGAACAACACAGACCTGGATGTCGACTACAACCGCGTTATATACGTCGAGCAGGGCAAGTACCCAGACACCAAGAGGCTCTACGTGCCGATGCCGTGCATGCACTGCGGTCGACCACCATGCCAGGCCGCTTGCCCGGTTCGTGCTATAACCAAGCGCGCCAAGGACGGCATAGTCTTGATCGACGGCGACAAGTGCATCGGCTGCAGGTACTGCATATGGGCCTGCCCGTTCGGAGCGCCACAGTTCAATGCGGCTAAGCACGTGACCCAGAAGTGCACCCTCTGCTCCCACAGAACGACGGACGCAAACCAGGAGCTCACAGGGGCTCTACCGGCGTGCGTACCTACCTGCATAGGCAGGGCGAGGTTCTTCGGAGACATGAACTCCCTTTCCACGGTAAGGAGAAAGAAGAGGGCGTTGAGAGCAGGAAAAGGCGTGACCGGTGCCCAGCCGAGCGTCCTGTACTCGTAGACAAAAAATAAGGGGATTCGTCCCCTTCTCTTTTTTTTTGGATTTTCCTTTTTCATAACAACCCGATTTCGCTAGTTATTATTCCCTCCCAAAGATAGACTTGAGCAGATGTAAAGAGGGTATGGGGCCAATTGGGAAAAATCTTTATTTCATAATAAATATAAGAAGTGAAAGTGGAGATCGCCCTTACTATAATTGACTCGTAGGACTTTGGAGAAATAATCTCTAATCTTCTTGTTATAAACATTCTTTATGGGCGCGGGTGCTGTAGTTGAGTGGATTTGAAAACCTTTTTATACTCCAAAAACATCCCTATTAGGCCGGCGCGGAAATATAATTCTGGCCAAATCAAATTTGAAAATGGGGCCCTGAATGTCCGATGGCGAATGGACGAAGGAAGAGTTGTTGAAAATACAACAAGATAGGGATCGGTTGATAGAGAATCTCGTCGATGCTCTGGTCAAAGACCCAAAGACATTGTTTGTCGCAAAATTCGGATTTGGGTTTCCGCCGATTGACATCATAGAGGTGACCGAAAACCGCACGATAAGGGCATATTCCGTCAAACTTCCCATATCCGCCGGCGATATCACCAGCTTACCGTATTACCAGGGTTTCGGCGAGGCGTTCTTCTTTCCGGGGCAGATGACCGACGAGCCCTATATACTCGTACCCGAATTCAAGATAACAGAAGTGGTACCTTTTGTCCTTGAAACGGATACGATAGAGAGATTGAAGGCAGCAATCTATGATGTCGGTCTTGCAACCTTTGATACCGAATTCAAAGTAAAAAAGATAAAAGTGCCAAGGCCCTCCTTTGCAAAGAAGTACGTGAGGCTTTCGGTCGAACTCGCGGATATCATCATCAAACACGGCAAAATAAAGATTGGAGAGCGAAAAAAAGAGCAGTTCGATGAATACAAAAAATGGCTCAGAAGGGAAAAAGCCGAGATCGGTGAAAAGATGCTCATGCCAGAAGAACATGCCAGGGTGATTGCAGAGAAGATACTAAAAGAGAGTGGCTACTACTACGTTACGATGGATCTCAAGGAAGGCGAGGTCGAGAGCAGACCCCACCCTGTACCGACTTTTATTGTGTGGGGCAGAGGAAAATTCTTGGGCGATGACAAGGATTTCAGGATGGTAATAAACAGGATATCCGGTAGAGTGATCGAGATGAGTTTCGATTAGATTCAAAGTGGTACTCTACCCTTTAAAATCTTTTCTTTGTATAGTCAAAGACCCACGCCCAAAGCGCGGGCATGGCGGATGATGCCTTATCGTGCAAAGACTTAAGACCAAAGCATTATATGTCAGCGAATTTTATCTTCCACTGGTGAAGGCCATTGAGCAAGGCGATCTTCAAGTTTTTGACCGGGATTTATGAGCCTTACAACCGTTTTAAATGGGCACGCCATTTCAATAAAATTCACGATCAGATCTTGAGGACCGAAAAGGTCGCCGATCCCAGAAGGGTCACTTTTGAATTGACTATGCGGTGTAACTTAAATTGCAGGATGTGTTTCAGGGACAAATCCAATAAGGAGGAGTTAACCCTGGAGGATATAAACCAAGTTATCGACAATTTAAAGCCATCTGTCGATGAGATAAGTCTTATAGGGGGGGAGATCTTTTTGAGGAGTGATATCTTCGACATCCTAGATCTTCTGAGGGACAGAGGGTTCATCGTCAATTTCCATACAAACGGTACCTTGATAGACGAGGATAAAGTTGAGAGATTGTCAGAATATGACAATTTTAAGAGGATCGGGTTTTCCTTAGACGGGACAAGAGAGTTGCACAACAAAATCAGGGGTTCAAACTCTGCATTTGATAAGACCATCGAGGGGATTAAATTGATGGCAGGGGCCTTTCCAACCGCCGTAAATAGCGTAATAATGGGGGAGAATATAGACCAACTTGAAGAGATCTTCCTCATCTTGAATGGCCTGGGTGCAGTGGAGTATAGGATCGAACCAGAGATGTTCAGCACAGAAGAGGATGTGAATATCACTAAAGGTCTCTTGGCCATCGATGGAGATTATATCATCACCCAGATCAAAGAGGACGGCCAATACGATTATCCTTTTGAGAAGTTCCAAGAGGTTAAAAAGAAGCTGAAAGGACTTTCTCGGGATACAGGAATGCGATTCAACATCGCCCCTAAAGTAGCGGATATCGATGATAGGGAGTTTTATCATGGCACTATAAGGGAAAAGAAGAAGCTCTTCTGCAAGCACCTATTGGTACCGAGGATAGACGCACAGGGGGGTCTTATCTTCTGCCATTTGATCAAAAAGGAGTTTGGCAATTTGGCGGATAAATCATTGGAAGAGGTTTGGAACTCCGGCGAAATCATGGAATTTAGAAAAAAACTCTTGAGGAATAATCTATCGCCCGTATGCAAGCGTTGCTGTAGGCTGAGGAGCATTTGAAAAACTTTTTATATATCCGGGAACATTGCATGTTAGGTTTTGGATAGAGAGAGGAGGAACCATGTTGGCAAAACCCAAAGAAGAGAGATTGAGCGCAAAGGATTTTATCGAGCTCGCGGGGGAGAGGGCCGAGATATATCGATTCTTTGCCGCCCTCTACTCTTATCAACCGATAAAGGAGATAGCAAAGTCGATAAGGGATAAAAGCATCTTGAATGCTATCTCTGGTGGGGGAAAAGGGTTCAAGCTCCTTAAGAAATATGTCCTAGAGGCCCAAAAGATAAAGAAACTGAAGGATCTGGTCGAGAAATTGGAAGTCGAACATACAGCATTGTTTGTAATTCCAAAATTTACGGAGGGGAGGCCCTACGAGTCGTTCTACTTGGATAGCGAGCGCAAGATAGGGGCCAGAGTCACCATAGAAGTGGAGAATTTTATGAAGAGGGCAGGGGTAGAATTCACCGACGCAAGGGACGAATTGGCCGATTATATAGCGATAGAATTGGAGTTTATGGGCTTTCTGTGCGGCAAAGAAGAGGAAGCCTGGAAGGCATCTGATAAAGAACTTGCCTTAACCTACCTCCGCTTTGAGAGGGACTTCTTGAGGGATCATCTGGGCAAGTGGATAGAACAATTCTGCAACGACATCGTTGGAGAACGCGAAGCCAACTTCTTCAAAGGCGTGGCGATGATAACCAAGGATTTTGTAAAAATAGAGTACGTCGACATAATCAGATTGGTGGAGCAAGCGGAGAAGGTAGAGATCTAAGCTTCTTCATCTTTCTTCCAACCATCAACTGTCGTCACGTTTTGCTTCCAATTCAGGGGCATTCACCCCTTCAATTATACCTCTACTTTATCATATTGCGGTTTGGTGTAGATATCTTGGACGGATTAACCATATAAACCAAAAGAAGGACATTATTCCTGTTATTGCCCAGTTATAACACATATTTGCCCAAAAAGCCCTGCTTCAAAACATAACATTTATATAGGATATATTGATTTAGAGTATCAAGAGTATCATGAAAGGTGAGGTTACGCGTATGAGAGAGGGTGGTGCTCAATGAGAGGAAAAGGGAGTTCAGCGATCTTGGGGGTATGTTCAGCCGCTGACATATCGGCACCATCTATGATGGTACAAGATAGGAGAGAAGGAGGAGTGTAGGATGGCCAATGGTGAAGAAGCAGGAGGGGGGGAAGAAAAAGTCTCATTCTTAGGCACTAGACGGGGCAAGATTATAGCGATTGTAATAGTACTGCTCGTGGTAGTGGGGTTGGGGGGATGGAAATTCATGCATTGGATGGAGGAGGACGAGAGATGCGGGCAGCTTTGCCATAACCACGAAGAATATTATGAGATGTACCAGGGCACGCTACATCAGCAGGCAGGTGTCATGTGCAAGGAATGTCACACCAAGCCGGGAGCGACCGGGTGGATAAGCTCCCAGATTGTCAATACAGGAAATGTGTTCAAGTTCTACATCAGAGGAGGCAAATACAAAGAGAGCTTCGACGGAATAATGGAGGGCATCCCGAGGGAAGAATGGATCTCAAAAGCCGCACCTATGGAGAGCTGCCAGAGGAGCGGTTGCCACGACGAGAACAGGTTCATAAAGGCAGGGAAGACGAGGAATTTCGAATTTGATCCGTCGGTCTTTATACCTGCAGGGGAGAGATCTTTAAGGGAACCCGTGGAAGTAGAGGCAAAGTTGATAAGCGAGAACCCCAATGAGAAGGCGGGCAACATATTGTCGTTCCACCAGTTGCATATCCAAGCGCCTAGCAAGGAAGAGGCGCCATGGGTTGCCTACGGCTTCAGGGGAAAGACGGGCGAGACCTTCGTTAAGCCGCACTGCCTGGACTGTCACGGCAACGTGATGCTCACCGAGGACGAACGGGTCTTCTGGACCTCCGATGAATATGTGGGGCAGGAAGAGGTAATAGTAGAGAGAGAACAGGCAGTGGTATTCCCAGGAAGAGGCGAATGGGCCGGAGGAACAAGGCAGAAGGTGCCAATAACCCTTTGTTTGAGTTGCCACGATGGCGAGAAGGCACCTGGCATATACGGAAACGTCGGCGGTGATTTCCCAACAGACCTACCCAGTTAGATGAGTCAAAGAGTTCAGCTTCAATTGGAGAGCCATCCTCCAACTCCCCTCCTTTTTTCTATTTTTTAAACCCCAAAATATTAATAGGAGTAAGCCTTTCTTTATTCTACTTTCTTACAGGCGGATAGGTGACTTTTATGCGGGTAGCCGTTCTGGGCGCAACCGGTATGGTGGGCCAAAGGTTCATCCAGATGCTTGAGGGGCACCCTTTCTTTGAGCTCACGGATCTAGCGGCGTCTTCAAGGTCGGCGGGCAAAACTTATGAAAAGGCAGCAAAGTGGTATCTGGAGGGGGAGATGCCGAAAGACGTGAGGGATATAGCGGTAAAAGAGACAGAGCCCAGAGACATTGAGGCGGATATCGTATTCTCTGCCCTGCCCTCAAGCATAGCTAAGGATGTAGAGCCAACATTTGCGAAAGAAGGCTTCATCGTTGCATCAAACGCCTCGGCATATAGAGTAGCTCCAGACGTGCCGATACTTATCCCGGAAGTCAACCCAGAGCATTTGGATATGATTCAATTGCAGCGAGACATCCGTGGTTGGGACGGTTGCATAATTACTAACCCCAACTGCACTGCTGTGGTGTATACCCTCTCATTGAAACCCGTCCACGACAAGTTCGGGCTTGAAAAGATTTTTCTTACAAGCATGCAGGCGCTGTCTGGAGCGGGATATGGCGGTGTTCCGTCCATGGCTATACAGGACAACATCATCCCTTACATCGGTGGCGAGGAGGAAAAGGTCGAGTCGGAGATCCTGAAGATATTTGGAGAGTTCAATGGTTCAGAAGTGGTGCTACCGGATTTTAAGGTCTCTGCTTCTTGTAATAGAGTCCCGGTTTTGGATGGCCACACCGAATCGGTCTTTGTGGGGACGGAGAGAGATTGCAGTATAGAAGGTGTAAAGATGGCCATGTCGAATTTCAAGGCATTACCTCAAGAATTAAATCTGCCGACCGCACCCAAAAATCCGATAGTCGTTAAAGAGGAGGACGACAGGCCCCAGCCCCGTTTAGATAGGTTGAGGGAGAAGGGCATGGCGGTGACGGTGGGCAGGGTGAGGGAGGACCCGATTCTCGATTTCAAATACACAGTTTTGGGGCATAATACGATAAGGGGCGCTGCAGGTGCTTCGGTCTTGAACGCCGAGTTATTGGTGAAAGCCCGAAAGGATTTGATCTGAAAAAGGTGCATGTGAATAGAGCTCAAAGACAAATATTATAACTCTTTTTGGTTAATATTTAGCGAGGATCATGAATACATTGGGCATAGACCATGGTACCCAGAGTATGCGATTCTGCGCTTTAAGCGGCGATGGTCGAGAGGTCAACTTTGAGATAGGGAGAAGAGAAGCACTCAAAAAATCGATATTGAGAGAGATAGAGGAGAGGGTACCGTTTACCATAGACATGGTCGGGATGGCCTACTCCATGGGAGATGGAATTGATGCAATCGTGGATCTCCACAAGGTTGAGAATAGAGGTTTATTGGAAAAAAGAACAGGGGATTTTGTTGGAGGCGGTACCAAGGTCTTTGATGAAATATATAACTCCAAATTAAGGGCAGTACTCATCCCCGGATTGCATAGAGGTATAGCGTGCTTAGATCCAAGATTTAAAGCACTATATTCCCATTGCGCAGCCGCTGACAAAGTGAGCCTAAGCTATCATGCATTCTTGGAAGTTAACAAGGATGTGGAGGCCAAGAATCTGATAATCTCAGACATAAGCTCCAACACCGTTACTATAGGGATAAAAGATGGAAAGTTTTTCGGCGCCATCGACGCCTGTTTGGGCGCAATAGGAATCTTACACGGCCCCCTGGATTTGGAGACGATAAGGAGAGTTGACAGAGGAGAAACAACTGCAAATGAAGCCTTCTATTCCTCTGGAGCGATCAAGATTTTTGAAGGGAGCTCAAAAAACATCCTCAACCAAAAAACAGAGGAGGCGAGATTGGCGTTGGAGTCTCTAATTTTAAGCGCGAAGATGGAAATTTACAGCCTTTTGGACGAGGTTGATCCAGAGGCTATTGTCATTACAGGGAGCGCTGGGATACATGATAATGTTTACAATCAACTTGAGAATTCATTGCAAAGATTTACTCAGGTCTTTAATGTCGATGGATTCTCAGCAGCTAAAGGGGGGGCAGAGATAGCGAGGGCGGTGTTGGGGAGTAAAACGGATATTTTGGGCATTCCAATCAAACGATAACCAGTGCAGGGGTGAATCAAAGGGTTGTTTTAAAAATGCTAGGGGGTTATTCAGCCCCCCGATCGATTATTTTGTAGATCTTCTTATGGTCAACGTCGATGATACACCTAATGCAAGCCTTCATTTTGGAGCATATTTATTGACTCTTTTTCGCCAATAGTTCCGTTTTCATTTGGGTCCAGTAGTGACATTCTCTACAGTCGCTGCAGTTTCATTGAGTTGTTCCGGGGAAGGTGTAAGCCCTTTCTCAGGAACTGAGACAACTTCTTTAGTCCAGGGGATCTCTGGCACCTCTCCAAGTTTCGTGGTCTTCTCCTTGTGGACATTTATGATCCCGCCGATGTGGCAGACTGTGCATCTCAACCCAGCGTCTTCGACGTGTATCTTGATGTAGTTGCCCCCTTCGGGATGGTATTTGCAGTTCTGGCAGACCAACACTTGCCCCTCACTAACGACTGCTTTTGGAATTGCAAATTGCCCCTCTATCAAGTGGCAGGTTTCGCACTTCATCGCGCCTGCATCCAGTTTTCTCTTGTGGATGCTGTGGGGGACCTTGTCCGGAAAGTCGAATACCCCGTTCAGACCTTCACCCGCTATATAGTAGGTGATGTCCTTCAACTCGGTCATCTGTTCATCTGCGCTCCATGGAGGGCCTAAAGGTCCATGACAGTCTATACATATTCGTCGGCGCAAATCCTTTGCCGCGTCTATCTCCATGATAGTCTGAGGGACGTGGAATACTTTGGTTTGGCCCATGTCGTGGCAGAGTTTACAATCGACCTCGCCAGCAATCGTTTCCGTGGACACTATTTCGGTACCGGGAGTGAGAGACGCCCGCAAAGTCTGTACTTGGGCCTCCTTCTCAGCGATCCTCTGTTCCAACTGCGCGATCTCGGAGGTCTTCTTATCGATCTCACTTCCATATGTCATATTTGCAAGTTGATAGGATATCCCAACTGCGAGGACGATTCCAACAATCAACATACCAGCCAAAGTTTTATCGCTTACCATTTCAATCGCCTCCGATAATCAAAACCATTTCTATCTCACACATAATGATCACCTTTTAGTTCTCAGTATTGCCCCAAATCTGCAGTAGCTCTTTTATGGATATCTACGACATCGCCCCAGTGGCATTCTTGGCACTTGTGCTTGTCACCTTCCTTTATCCAAACGGGATCTACTTCGCCATCTTTTAGGATTTGGCCGTCGATATGTAGCGTTATGAAGTTACCATTCGCGTGGCACAGCTCGCAGACCAGCAACTGCCCTTCTTTTGGTTTTGGATATCTAAATTCCCCTTTGTACTCATGGCAGGCCCCACATGTTATAGCGTTGGCATCTAATTTCGCTTGGTGAACTCTGTGGGGGTGCGAATCATCTGACGGGTAAGGCTTTGATGGATCCGGAATAGCGGTCGAAGGATCCTCTGGTGGTCCATGGCAGTTCGTACATATCCTGCGCCTCAGACCCTTCGCGTCTTGGATATCCATTATCCTCTCAACAAAATGAAAGCTACGCGTCTGTTCCAAGTCGTGACACATCAAGCAATTCAACATTGCACTTGGGGTCTGGATCATCTTTTTTCCTTCGACGGGTTTCCTTCCTGCTTGTAAAACGGCTAATCGAGATGCCTCCTCCTCCAGATCTTTAAGGTAAATGTCTCTACCTATAATGTCCCTATCCATCTCCCGTAGTCGTCGATCGTATTTACTTGCCCCCACCAGATATGACACACCCCCTACTAGGACAATCATGCAGACAATCAATATAACCGTTGTCATAGAGTCTTCCATTCGGCACACCCCATTAATTTTAAATGAATAATAATTAAGAAACTTATAAAATTTCCGATTTTGTCAGGAGCGAGTAAATCTGACCAAAATAATTTTGCACCGTTCCTTTGCTATGAGGGGATTTGATTGCTCCTTCATTATTCTGTCCATCCCTCTGAATTTTTTGTCTGGAATTATCCAATAGGGATCTTCACTTTGCCCAATTTTGTGGATTAAAAAACTGCACTTTTTAAGTTGTCGATGGATGGTCTATTTTATTTTATGTTCCCTTCTTTTTGAATATTTTGAATATATAATCACGAATCTGGGTCCATTTCATTATAGTCATCAAAACAATGATTATAGTGATCAACGAGATCAAATAGTAATACATCATCCCCTCTTCTACAAACCACTCGGAAAAAGCTCCAGCAAAGGTTCGAATATCTACCACCTCTGTTTTTGACCGCATTTCGGGCAGGTAAAGAATGCGATTTCGGAGTCATATTCCATTATGGTCTGGCAATTTGGGCATTTCAACTTCTTCTCGTCCGTCACCATACAGTCCTCGGAGCAGTAACCCATCTCTCCATAATCCATCTTTCGATGAAAAGACGATATGACTCTTCCACACTCATTTCTTTTGCATGTAGACATCGTAGTCATCCTCAATCAGTGTCTCATTTGTTCCTCGAGATACATAGCAAAATTTGTCCGTTACTTTGGCCATGGTCCTGTTATGTAATAATCGAAAGGGTCCTTTCGAGTTGAGACTCTTAGTATGTCATATGAAAATATTTTCATATATATACTTTTAGTTCTCCAAGAGAAAACCTTTTTATTCATCATTAGTCTAAATAAAGAGCATGAAATCATCGGAGCTTCATAAATCAATTTCAGATGAAATTACCAAATCGATTAAGGCCCATGAGAAAGACCTGGATGAAGCATTGAAGATACTCACTCTATTGGCAAACCCGACGAGGTTGAAAATGGCTTATCTGTTGAGTCAAAAAGAGTTATGCACGACCGATCTTGAGAGAATTTTGAACGCTGAGCAAACCCTCATCTCTCATCATCTGAAAGACTTCAAAAAGTTGAATCTGACTCGAGAGAGAAGAGAAGGTAAGTGGAGGTATTATTCCATCAAGGACAAAAAATTGAGGGATATCTTCAGGGCAATTGAAATTGAAGGCACCAAAAAAGAAACCGCTTAATCTTTTCTTTTTATCCTACTTTTTGGGCGGGTTCCAGAGCTCACAATCTCAGAATTAGCGTTGTGATTTAATGGACTTCAAAACCCTTTCCACCTGGGAGAGGGTCATAACCACCATCAATAGGGCGGTTCCTATGATGATGTGAAAGATGTTTTGGAGCTGATGGGCGATAATGTAGACATTTGCCCATCGATATATATCGGCTTGCCTACCTATCAAAATGGTGAGTGTGAGGATGCACACACCCACCGATACAATTCTGAGCGATGCCAATAGGATAGTGGATTCGGTTATCACCTCGGATTTCTTCAGCAGTATCCATACGATTACCAAAGTGGGTATCACCGTCACCATTATGAAGGGCTCTTCGACCCTGAAATCCCATATGGCGCGCGAGAATCTCGACAGTATCATGATTGCAATCCCGATGACCAAAAAAACTGATAAGCTAATTTTGAAATCCACATATCGCCCCTCCTCCCCTTCTTTTATGTCCCTTTCAAAGATCTCCACGATGCCCAGATAGTAAAATATCAACGCGATAGGGGCACTGATGAGGTGTAGATAGTGGAAGATACTTCCAATGGTTATGCTTGCAAATAGATGTTCAAACGCCTCTCCAACTCCGATCAAGCCGGTGTAGAATATTCCATTGAGCACGCCTTGCATTCTAAATATCGAGGACCGGTAGTAATAATAGAGCAGGGATATTGAGACTAAACTCATCAAAAAAAGGAACAGGCTAGCGTAAATGTGGGCATATATCTCCAACAAACCATAATGCCCTGCAATTTGGCCAGCAAAGTTTTCATCCAAGCCATAGTAGACCATGATATAATCTATTCAATCCTATTATAACCATTTTTCCTTTACCCCTTGAAAAGGACAACTCTACCCTTCATGATTTTATTAATCCATTATTCGTAACAAGGGGAAATGTATCCTTTCAATAGATAACTCCATTCAGATGAGTAGAAGTTCGGGGCCCTTCCATTCACCTGCTTTACCCATGAATTAACTAAACTCTTCATTTTGCATAACACCAAGAAAAAAGTACCATGTCTTTGGCATGGGGGAGACAGTCCACGGAGAGGGTATAAAAATAGTTATGATCTCCCGCGGACAATCGATTGTCTCCCTAGTTGAATATAAAGCTATTCACCCATTTTGAATTCATACGAAATTACAAATCGAGAAGAATTCGCGAGGACTTTGGCTAACCCTTCAATTAATATCGGCATCGGCGTAAAGAATTCCCAAGTTGCGCGCGCGATAGGCGGCGATGGAGAATAGGAGTAGTATCGTGCCGGTTGCGATATGAAGGACATTTTGCGCCACATGAGTTATAACATACAATTGAGCGATACCCCATATGTCCACAAGCCTGCCGAGCATTATATCGAAGACGAGCAGAGAGATGGCAACGGCGATGATCGGGATGAATACCATAACGATGGATTCGGTCGTATGCCTAGCCTGCTGTAAGAGCATATAAGCCAATACCAAAGTCGGTATAAGGGTGAGATAGATGAAGGGCCATTCGATATATGGATCCCATAGACTCTCTGCCATTGCGGCCAAAATAACTATCGTGACGATCATGGTGCCAAATATTGCTATTATGGAACGAGGGACAAGGGATCGATCCTGCCCCCAAGCCCCGATTCTGACTCATATTTGGATTCTTCGATAAATTCTCTTGCTCCCCTGTAGAGGAAAAAGAGTGCTACTGGGGCGGCTATCATGTGCATATAATGGAAGAAATCATGAGCAAATGGGTCGGGGAAGAAGTGTTCGGCGGCTTCCCCAAGCCCTATCAGTCCAACCGCGATCATTCCAGCAATGACTCCCAACCATGTGAAGGGGGACTCCATCACCAGCATCCTGTAGAGAATGTAAACGGCCACCAAGCTCGCCAGAAATAGAAAAGCGGAGGCATATATGTGGGCGTAGATCTCCATCATGCCGTGGTGATCGAAGAACTGCTCAATCAGCAACTTACCGCTATCGAAACGAACCACCATCTTTATACCACCTTATTGGTGCCCCTATTTCTGTTATAAGCTCCTCAACCAAATCGGGGGTCGTTGATAGTTTTCAGCAGCTCTCCATCTTTGAAAACCTTGACACACGTGCATTTCTGACCATCTCTATTAAGCACATATATCGCCAGCAACATCCTGGAACTTCCTATAGATCAATTTGCCGCTTTTCAGCATTTCTTCAATTTTCACGTTCAGGTTTTTCATTTCTTTAATACTGTTTCTTCGAATGTAGATCCATCTTCTCAATCTTCTATCACTCTAATTTGGGTACCATCCGCAATTAGGTTGTGTGCGTCACCATGCGGGGCTATGGAAATAAGGTGCTAGTCCCGGTAGTGGAAATTTTCATAGCCCCATGCACTGACGCATCGAGCACCGGGATAGCCCAGATACAGATGGTACCCTAATTTGTCACGCAAGATTTAAATAGATTATGAAATTTCATTCATATGAACAATATTTCATACAGATAAGCGAGGTGTTAGCTTGGGATTTAACACTATTACGTCCATGTTACCGATATTAGCGGTTTGGATACCAGCCCGCCCTTACCATAATAATTGGCGCGGTGGCAAATATGCTCCATACGCTACTGATTCTTGCGCACACCGCTGTAGGAGAGTTTTCACGCGTTGAAGGAGTAATATGACATCTTTACAAGAAGCTCAGGCAGTAGTCCACGTAGCGACCTCGTCGATACCGGCATGGGC
>JBHIFP010000025.1:0-21346 GCA_046761145.1 Hydrothermarchaeales archaeon (SeqCode) | reverse complement strand
ATGGAGAGATCGTTCAAAAACTCCAAACTTCGAAGAGGCCAAGTTTCCATAGAATTCATCCTAATTGTTGCCGCCATCTTGGTCATCGTCATAACCGTTCTCCCCTTTATCTCGAGAAGTGCGGAATTGAATAAGGGCATTGCCGCCGCAAGGGACGGCGCCCAGTTCGGTGCTGCAATGAGGGGGATGGGGTACAGTTCTGAAGGAGGAAATCCAACTGGGGTTATAAAGATTGATAGGGTAGAGTACACCATTATAGATAATCCAAGCGGATTGGATAATGTGAGTATATCCATCTATGTTAGGGGACCTACAGAATTAAATACTAATAGTGTACGAGGAACGATACGGACAGAGGCGCAGAGATATGTAGCATATGCAATGACTGGAGAGTGGCCTTCTGGAGCCACTGTTACAAGGGCGAGTCGAACTGGATCATACTATATATTTGCTCCGATTAGTTGTAACTCGAGCACCTGGATAGAAACATGAACTTTGAAAAGAAAGTAGAACGATTTCTTGCCAAGCTTTAATTTTACTTCTTAATGGGCGTTAATAAGTTTCTCTAATTTTAAACCTCCATTCACCTATTTCATGTTCTTGCAAAAGGTGACTGTAACTACTGCCTCCTAGTTTTTGAAATATTATATACGCTGGGCTTTGTTTTATTTAATGTCTTGAAGAAATCAGCAGAGTTTTCTATCCTTTTATCAGCGATAATCACATTGTTTCTTATCTCGATTTTATATTCTGAAAAAAGCAATGAAATTTTGTTCGAACATACGTTCTACTGAGCTTGACCATTAAGTCAGCGATGCAAGTATTAAATAGGAAGACTTGAGTACGTGATAACGAAAACGAAGAATGGATAAAGTGAAGGAACCATGGCATTTTTGGAAGAATTAGGAGAATCGATAATAAGGCTTTTTCAAACCATATTCTACTACTTCATAGGCCTTTTGATAAGGGTTATCGAAGTTGGGAGAGGGATAACAGAACGCCTTGGAAATATTGACAAGGAGAAGATTTTCCCGGTCTTTGAGAGACGCAACATAGAGTTCAAGGATTACGTCATGTTAAAGGTCCAGACCTCGACCCTAGCGTTCCTGATCTTCTCGGTACTATTCATATTCAACTTCTTGGGCCTCAAAAGATTTTTAATCCTCGCATCGATCTCTGGTTCCTACTCCCTCTATCTCACGTTTTCTGGGGTGAAAAAACATTTCAAACGAGATTTCAACGCATATAGGGATTTCTTCCTATCCTATCTCGGAATAGCGATCCTCCTGCTCTTTATCTGGAGGGTCAAGCCCTTTGTGAACTTCGTCTTCCCCTATATCCACTTGGTGGTGGTATCAGTTTTGGGGGTATATGGGATATCCTTCCTATTCAAGAGGAAGTACGGCCGAGATTATACCGTCGGCAAGGTTATAGAGGCGGGTGGTTTGCTCAGAGTCAAGACCAACTACGATATCTGTGCAAGCGTCAAACCCGGCGTGCACGTATTCGAAAATGAGATAAATGCAAAAGAAGGGGATTACATCAAGCTGAAGGTGGAGAAGAGTTTCTTGAATTTGAGAGGGAGCAAAGTTACAGCGCTATTGGGTGTCCTCGATGAATGACTCGGAATTGTTGAAGATCTCCCTCCTGGTTTCAACTATCGGGTTGATCATGCTCTTTGCCATCTCGAGTTATAGTCAACCACCTTTGGTAAAGATATCTGAAATCACCTACGACGACGTTGGGGGATATGTCATCGTAAATGGGAAGATAATCAAAAAGAGTGTGCACAGAGATGGGCACATCTTTCTGGACATAGCAGATGAGACCGGGAAGATGAAAGTCGTTATATTCAGCGGTACCGCAAATACCATTAAAAATGAAACCTTGAGTTGTTTGAAAGTTGGGAATACACTCAACGTCAAGGGGAAAGTCGACGAGTATCGGGGAGCCCTCGAGATGGTGCCGAAGGATGGCGTAGATGTAGAGTGTCAATAAATCGCTATCATTTTCAATCCCCACTTCGGCCTTCGCTCTTTTTCCATTTACTTACGCTTTCATCTTCTTTAATTCCTTTTGAAAAAATCTCTAATAGAAAATTAAATAAATCCAAAAAGAAGAGATGGGACCATGTCCTTATTAAATGCGCTACTATTCACCCTCATAGGCATCCTGCTCGGGACCTTTACGGGCTTGGTCCCTGGTATACATGTCAATACCGTCGCAATTGTTGTAATCTCCTTGTTACCGATACTATTGGAGAACTTTTCGCGATACGATATCGTCGCCCTGATAATCGCGATGGCCGTCGTCCACACTTACGTCGACTACATACCTTCGGTAGTCTTTGGGGCGCCAGAGGAATCGAGCATCCTATCCGTTCTCCCAGGGCACAAACTCCTCCTCAAAGGGAGGGGCTATGACGCGATCCGTCTGACGGTCATAGGGAGTTTGGGTGCGACGATGATTGGCTGTGCTGTATTGCCTCTGGGTATCCTCGTCTTTCCGATTTTGTACTTTTATACCAGGAAGGTCATCCATATCCTGCTCTTTCTCATCCTGTCCTACATGGTATATACAGAGGGTGGCTCGAACAGAAAACTCTCCTCGGTATTCGTAATCATCTACTCAGGGATATTGGGCATACTCATATTGAATTACGGGATCTTGAACCCGAAGTATGCCCTCTTCCCCACCTTGACCGGACTCTTTGGCATAAGTACGCTGCTGACCTCATTGAGGACTCAGCCCCACATACCTCCCCAAGAGTTGACCTACTCCGAAGAGAGCTTCAGAAAGGGGGTCTTGTTGGGATCTCTCGGTGGGATCTTTTCCGGATTGCTTCCCAGCGTAGGTTCTTCCCAGATCGCCCTTATGGCTCAAGGCATCTTGGGTAGGGGCGATGATAGGGAGTTTCTCGTCGCCCTCGGCGGGATCAATACCTCCAATGCGATCTACGCCCTCCTCGCTTTATATCTAATAGGAAACCCTAGGAGCGGCGCATCCATAGCTGTAGAGCAAATAATGGGCACTATAACTTCCGCCGACTTGCTCTTCATGATATCCGTGGTCTTGATAAGCTCCTCCTTTGCCGTCTTCATCACATTGAAGGTCGCCAAAGTCGCCGTTCGGAACTTGGAGTATATCGACTACAGAAAATTTACGATGGGGATCTTGGTCTTTCTCGTAGTCATGATCCTGTATCTGACGAGATTGAAGGGCCTTTTGATCGCCATAACGGCCACTGCGATAGGCCTGATCTGCCCTTTTACCGGGATAAAAAGGAGCCATTGTATGGCGGTGTTGATAATACCCACGATGATGTATTTTATGGCGATCTAGAGCAAATATCTCTCCTCGTAGATTCGAACAGATGAAATGTGGAATAACTTTTTATCACGTAAAACCTTGATTTAATAGATGAAAAGACGTAAATATCCATATCCTCAACTCAGGAGGTCATGCCCTTCCAAAGGGAGTATCGATGATGGTATCGGAAAAAGAGATCAAAGCGGAGTTCAGTAGGAAGGCCCAGAGAGATCCAGAGAAGCATTACCCAGTCCAGACCCTGATCGAGGAAGGCTTTGAAAGGCGGAGATGCAAGAACTGCGGGAACTACTTTTGGTCGGTTGAAGAGCGAGATGTATGTGGAGAGCCCGATTGCTCTGGTGGTTATACATTCATAGGCGACTCTCCTGCGAGAGAGAAGATGGATTTCATCGAGACATGGCAGAAATTCTCCAGCTTATTTGAGGGTTTTGGCTATACCCCCATACCCCGCTATCCAGTAGTTGCAAGATGGCGGGACGATGCGGATTTCGTTCAAGCCTCGATCTACAACTTCCAGCCCTATTGCGTTTCGGGAGAAGTAGATCCTCCGGCAAACCCCCTAGTCGTGCCCCAATTTTGCTTGCGTTTCAACGACACGGACAACGTGGGCATTACGGGTCGCCACTACACCGGCTTTGTGATGATCGGGCAGCATGCGTTTATGCCTCCCGAGAAATATGATGCTGTGGAATATCTTAGGCATATATATCTCTGGCTCGTCGAGGGTATGAAGCTGCCGAGAGAGGAGATCCAGTTCCATGAAGATGCTTGGGCGGGTGGCGGAAATATGGGGCCGTGCATGGAGTTCTTCTCCCGGGGTCTGGAGATAGGCAATCAGGTCTACATGCTGTACGACATCAGATCCGGGGTACCGAAGGAGCTAGATATCAAAGTTCTGGATATGGGTATGGGCCAAGAACGCCCGGCGTGGTTCACCCACGGTACAGATACCAGTTATGAGGCAAATTTCGGTCCGGCCGTGAAGAAACTCTACAAGGCAACTGGGGTAAAGCCGGATGAAGAGATACTGAGGGGATTCTTGCCATATTCGGGTTTATTGAATATCGATGACTCAGAAGATATCGACTCCACTTGGATGGATATCGCGGGGAGGATCGATATCGACGTTGAAGAACTAAAATCCCAAATCGTGCCCCTCTCGGGCATCTATTCCATAGGCGACCACGCCCGTTCACTGCTCCTCGCGCTGTCTGATGGTGCCCTGCCTTCTAACGTTGGAGGGGGATACAATCTTCGAGTACTCGTAAGAAGGGCCTTGGACTTCATATATCGTTACGAATGGAACATCGCACTGCCCGAGGTCTGCGAATGGCACGCCCACTACCTGAAACCCCAGTATCCAGAGCTATTCGATCACCTAGATGAAGTCGCAGAAATCCTGGAGGTCGAGAGGCAGAAATATGGAGAGACCAAGAGAAAGTCGAAGAGGATAGTGGAAAGGCTGCGAGGCAAAGAGGTCTCACTGGACAAGCTCATCGAATTGTACGATTCAAACGGCATAAGCCCCGAGATGCTAAAGGAAGAGGGGCTGAGTATCGATATCCCCCCAGATTTCTATATCCAAGTCTCCGAGAGGCACGAACGGATAGAACAGAAGGCACAAACTCGCAGATTAAAGGAACTCGAGTTGAATGGCATGCCGAAAACCGAGATCATGTATTATGATGACTACTCTCTCCTCAATTTTAGAGGGAGGGTTTTGAAGGTCATAGACGGAAGATACGTCATCCTCGACAAGACCGCATTTTATCCGACGAGCGGGGGCCAATTATCCGATATTGGGTCGATGGATGGTTGTAAGGTTATCGATGTATCCAAACAGGGAAATGTCATAATCCATAGAGTCGAAACACCCAGCTTCAGAGAAGGGGATATCATCTCCGGAAAGATCGACTATGATAGGCGGTTGCAATTGACACAACACCACACCGCCACACATATAATCAACGGGGTTTCAAAAAAGATTCTGGGGGAGCACATTTGGCAGGCCGGGGCAGAAAAGACCATGGAGAAATCTCGACTCGACGTAACTCATTATGCGTCCCTCAACAAAGAACAACTCAGAGAAATCGAGGAAGGAGCAAACGGCGTCATAAGGGATAACATAGAGGTGGTGAGCAAAATATTGAGGAGGGACGAAGCAGAAGCGAAGTTCGGATTTAGGTTATACCAAGGTGGAGCGGTTCCTGGAAGAGAGCTCAGGGTGGTGAAGATCGGAGACCTAGATGTGGAGGCATGTGGCGGTACCCACGCCCACTATACCGGCGAGGTGGGCTTCGTGAAGGTCATCGGTTCTACGAAGATCCAAGATGGGGTAGTGAGGGTGGAATACGTAGCTGGAGAGGCAGCGAGGAAGTACATCTTGAAGAATATCTTTGAAACGTCCTCTAGGATAATAACTCTGATAACCCATCTGAAAGAAACGGCCCCGATCAAAGACACCCTAACAGAACGCCTCAACATGATAGCTCAACTCGTGCAACAATTCTCCTCGGAAGAAGACTTAAAGCGGCTCATCAAAAAGTCGGGGGAATTTGAAAAAGTCCTCGAATTTATCAACGCCTTGGACGACGAGTTGACGGAGAGCGCAGAAGTTTTCTCGGTTCCTAGAAGACAATTGGAAGTTGCGTTCAATAGATTTGTAAAGGAGATCTCGGACGATCGGGAAGGGCTCGAGAGATTGTACAGATCTCTGGGCGAGGTCCCCCCACCCCAAGCTACGCCTCTTTACGATGTGGATAAAATTAGGTCGAGGCCCCTTCCAGAGCTGAGTAAGATGGTCTTTGAGACATGGGTGAAGCAGAAAAAAGAGATCGAAAGATTGAAAGGAGAACTGGCAAAACTCAGGGTGGAGGAGATAGGAGGATTTGAAAAGGTCGGAAAATACCAATTGATGTGTAAAGAGATCGAAGCCGAGATGGACGATACGATAAAGATGGCGAATGAGATGCTCGGTGCTGATAGGATCGTCGTCCTTTTTGGGATTAATGAGAAGATTTCGGTCGTCGGGATGAGGGATGAGGACATAGATATCGATATGGGGGAGATTGTTAGAGATGCGTGCAAGGTATTGGGTGGAGGTGGAGGGGGAAAGCCGAGCTTTGCACAAGGTGCAGGCGTTCATAAAGAGAAGATAGACGAGGCAAAAGAGTTCGTCAGGAGATACGTCGAGGAGAAGGTTGGATAATAAGCTTTAAATCATCGAAACCTCTTCTTGAGTAGGGGATTACAGATGGACTTCAAAGGCATCGAGAAGAAGTGGCTCAAAAGGTGGGAAGATGCAAAGATCTTCGAAGCTACCCCCGACAAACGGGATAAATTTTATATCACCGTTGCTTACCCTTACCCTTCGGGCTCCATGCATGTCGGTCATGGAAGGACCTATACCGTTCCGGACATAACAGCCAGATTTAAAAGAATGCAGGGCTTCAACGTCCTTTTCCCCATGGCATGGCACGTTACGGGAACGCCCGTTCTCGGGGTGGCGGAGAGGATAGAGAGGGGCGACGAAGAGGCCCTCTGGTTGTACGGAGAGCTATACAAAGTCCCAAAGGCTACTTTGAAACGATTTACCAAACCCGAGGCCATCGTGGACTACTTCAGCGCGGAGTACAGGGATATCATGTCGAGGATGGGCTATTCTATAGACTGGCAAAGGCGATTCATGACCAAAGATGGGCAGTACAACAGATTCATCGAATGGCAGTACCTGAAATTGAATGGAAGGGGACTCATAACAAAGGGGAAGCATCCCGTAAAGTACTGCCCAAATGATAGAAATCCCGTAGGAGATCACGATCTATTGGCCGGGGAAAAGGCGGAGATTCATGACTTTACACTACTGAAATTCAGATACAACGACTGGGTATTGCCCGCTGCTACACTAAGGCCCGAGACAATCTTCGGCACGACAAACCTCTGGTTAAATCCCGACATGGTTTATATCAAAGCTAGGGTGAATGGCGAGATCTGGGTGGTAAGTAGAGAGGCGAGTGAGAAGCTTTCGCATCAAGCAAAGAGAGTAGAAATCGTCGGCAAGATTAGAGGTAGCGAACTCATCGACAAGGACGTGATCGCCCCCCTTACAAATAAGAAGGTCCCGATCCTGCCAGCCACATTTCTGGATCCGAATTATGGGACGGGCGTCGTATTTTCTGTGCCCGCCCACGCACCCTTCGATTACATGGCTTTGACGGACCTGCAGAAGGCTGGCTATAAAACCGCCATCCCCCTGGAGCCCATTTCTATAATCGATATCGAGGGCTACAAGTCGTGTCCGGCCAAAGAGATATGCGGGGAGATGGGCATTGTGGATCAAAACGACGAAAAACTGGAGGAAGCGACCGAGGTGATATACAAAGAGGAACACGCCAAAGGGCGCCTTAAACCCGAAATCGAAGGCTTTGGGGGGGTGAGCGTAAATATCGCGAGGGAGAGGGTTCGAGGACTGATGCTCGAACAGGGCTCCGGCGATTATATGTACGACTTCTCTGAGAGGCCCGTCACCTGTCGCTGCAACACCGAGTGCGTCATCAAGATCTTGGAGGACCAGTGGTTCCTCCGCTACTCCGACGAGGAATGGAAGAAAGAGGCCCACAAATGCTTTGACGGCATGGAGATCGTACCACCCGAGGTAAGGGCCAACTTCGATCACGTAATAGACTGGCTGAATGATTGGGCATGCACTAGGAGAAAAGGTCTGGGTACTCACCTTCCATGGGACCGGAAGTGGATGATCGAACCTTTGAGTGACTCTACCATTTACATGAGCTATTACACCCTATCGAGGTGCATCAAGAAGATAGAGCCAGAGAAACTAGATCCCGAAGTCTTTGACTACATCTTCCTAGGGAAAGGCAACATCGAAAAGATCTCCAAAAAGTACGGAATAGATTCAAAGCTCTTGGGGGAGATGAGGTCCGAATTCGATTACTGGTATCCCTCCGAATGGAGGTTCTCTGCCAAAGACCTCATAGGCAATCACCTTACCTTTCACGTATTTCACCATACGGCCGTCTTCCCCCCCAAATACTGGCCCAAGGGGATCGTCGTCTTCGGAATGGGGCTCTTGGAAGGCAACAAGATGTCCTCCTCCAAAGGAAACGTCGTATTGCTCGAAGAGGCGATCGATAGGCATGGCGCCGATGGCGTCAGACTCTTCCTCATGGGTTCTGCAGAGCCCTGGCAGGACTTCGACTGGAGGGAGAATCTGGTAAGAACTACGGGAAGGCAGATCGATAGATTTGTGGCCATCGCAGAAGAGATTATAAAGATGGACGAAGCGAAAGTCGAGCTTGAGGCTATCGACAGATGGATCCTCTCGAGGTTGCAGAAGACCATCAAGGAGACAACAGACGCCTTGGAAAACTTCCAGACCCGAAAGGCCCTGCAGAATGCGTTCTACCTCTTCTCTAAGGACATATTGTGGTACATGGAGAGGTCAAAAGGGAAGGCCAAAGGAGGGATATTAAAGGGCGCTTTGGATGTATGGCTCAGGCTACTCTCGCCTTTCATTCCATATACCTGCGAAGAGCTCTGGGAGAGGTTTGGAAAGACCGGTTTTGTGTCTCAAGCGAGGTGGCCCAAAGTGGATGAAAGGCTGATAGACGAGGATGCAGAGGCCGCCGAAGACTTCGTCAAGCAGACGATAGAGGACGTCGAGAATATCCTAAACGTGACCGGCATAAAGCCAAAAAAGATCGTCATGTATACATCGTCGAAGTGGAAGTGGGAGGTCTTCAAGATCGCGAGCGAGGTTGGAAAGCCCGAGATGAAAGAGATCATGAGTAGAGTGATGCAAGATGAAGGGCTGAGGCGTAAAGGCAAGGAAGTGGTGGGATATGTCAACGACATAGTGAAGGAGATGACAATGCGTAGGCTCGAAGTCGAGATCGATGAATATGATGTCCTAAGTAAATCAAAAGCATTCTTCCAAAAGAGGTTCAATAGCGAGGTCGAGATTTATGCCTCTGAAGGAGAGGCCTATGACCCCATGAACAAGAGGCGTCAAGCAAGGCCATTAAAGCCCGCCATATATGTTGAATGAGAGGAGAATAACCTTTGTGGTGAGAAAAATTTTCAGTTATGGGTAAACGGGCCGATGAGGGGGAATTTTAAAAGAAGTTAGATCTCAATTTATAACGAATCCAAGACAAAATCTGGCTTTATCTCGCTCTCATCTATGTCTCTTCTTTTTGCATAGCCCGTCAACGCGAGGGCTGTCTTCATCCCCACGCTCTTTCCCATCTTTATATCGGTCTCTATTCGGTCGCCTATCAAGAGGATCTCATCTGGCCTGAAGACCGTCTTGTTCAGAACTATCTCGGCCATGATCTTTGAGGGCTTACCGGTTACGACGGGCTCCTTCTTGCTCGAGGTGATAAGGGCGCTGACCATTGCCCCAGCTCCGGGGAGCTGTCCTCTCTCGGTTATCAGGGTGCTGTCATAATTCGTGGCGATAAAATCCGCGCCATTCTGGATATGTCTCAAGGCCAACGTGAGTTTCTTGTACGTGAAGTTTCGGTCGAGGCCGACGAGGACGATGTTGCAGTCTCGCCAGCAAACCTTAACACCCTGCTTCTCCAACTCCTCTTTCAATCCATCCTCTCCTACTATAAAGACCCTTGGGCTTCTGTACTTCTGTTTTATGTACAGGGCGGCCGCATAACCAGAAGTGACTATGTCATCTTCTTTCGCAGAGATGCCGAATTCCGCGAGTTTTTTGACGTACGATGCCCTGCTCAAAGTCGAGTTATTGGTGAGGAAGATTACCCTGCCCCTTCGTCGAAGGGTGGCGATCCTCTTATCGGCCTTTCCTATAAGCCTTGTACCCTTGTAGACAACACCGTCTAGATCGATGACAAAGCACTTAAAATCTATCTTGGGAGCAACGCCGCCTTTGGCCATGAAGTTCCCTCTCTGGATACTCACTTTGAGTATAGATGTGGTAAACAATTTAAAGTTATTCCATTATAACTATTTGGGTCCAAATGAAGGAGGGCAGATACAGGTTTATAAAACATATGGTGGGGCACGAAGCCAAGAGGAGTGGATATCACGTTTATGTCTTGATAGAAGACAGATTCTACAACTTTTACCTGCCGAAAGGCCTGCCCCAAAAGAGGAGCGATTCTAGACTGGTACTGGATGTCAGTTCCTGCTGCAGTCCAGAAGTCTTCTATGACCTCGAGTACAAAGAGGGGAAGTTATTGGAAGAGGGTGAAGCCGAGATGGAGCTCGATGGGAGGGGTATAAAGTTGTCCTTGGGCGGTGCTGAGTATAGGTTTATCCCCAGGGAGAAGGATCGATATCTCTGTCTTTTAAGGGCTACGAACAGGAGAAGGAGATAAATACTCACTCCCTGTACTCGGATGTCAAAACCTTCCTGATCTCTTGGGCGATCTTCTTTCCTATCCCTTGCACCTTCTCGAGCTGTTCTTCCGTGGCTTCAACTATCTTTTGCACGCTCTTAAACTCCCGCAACAGCCTCCTAGCAAGGGTTATATTCACATTGGGCAGCCCCGCCACGACGTACTCCTGCTGCTCTTTGAGGCTCACGACCCTCCTCTCCCCCCTGATCTGAACCTCTCTACCCCGCTCCTCTTGTTCTCTCTTGACTATCGCCGTTATGAAGGCCGCGGTCTCCTTTTCGTCCTTCGAAAATAGTATGGGAATCCCGAAGTCTATCGCAACGCTCGCGAGTGCACCCCTTATGGCATTGGGGTGGATGTTCCTCTTAGAGTACAAATCCCCTCCTTCGATCAGCAAGATGGGCCTCGCAAAACTCTGCCTCAGCCTCAACATCTGTTCCAAGAGGCGCTTATCGACTATGGACTGGAGAAAATCCTCTGCGGTCTTTCTTTCCACCCCTACCCTGTCGCTCAATATATAGTCCCCAACCTCCAATCTTCTGGGCTTTGAGATTATGCCGAACTCCAGAAGCTCCCTAGCGACGCTCGACGCAAGCTCCCTCGAGTCGACGATTATTTCATAGTGCTTCTCAAAGAACTCTAGGTGCTTTTGCTCTATGTCGATCTTGGGTTTGTAATATTTGTCCTTCAGCCTTTCGAGGATCTTCCCCATCCTACGCTCCTTGTGGAAACTGCTCCAATAGAAGCCCTCATCCCGGGTCTTCTCGGCCATTAGGACTATCACTTTTCCTACCCTGCTCCTACCGGTCCTGCCCCTCCTCTGTATAGTCCTGATCTCACTTGGAATGGGCTCGTAGAATATGACCAGATCGACTTTGGGGATATCTAGGCCTTCTTCGGCCACTGAGGTAGCGACGAGTATGTTGTACTCGCCATCTCTGAACTTCTCTAGAATATCCAACTGCATCTTCTGGGTCAAGCCCGTATCCTCATCCTTCGACGCCTGGCCGACAAATCGAATGGGCTTTACGCCTTCTATCCCCCCGAGGGTCTCAACGATCTTCTGAGCGGAATCTCTATACTGGGTAAATACCATAACTCGGTTGCCCCTCCCCTCCTTTTTTATTATCTCTATCAAGACATCGAGCTTTGGGTGGTGCATTTCTTTGGCTAAGCGCCTTGTCAATTCAACTGCCCTTTTAAAATCCCAGTCTTTCAATAGATTTTTGACCGCCCTCGTAGAACCCGAAGATGTGGCCTGCTTCTCCATCCTTTTGAAATACTTCATCAGGGTCTCAAGGCCCTGGGTCTCGAGCAATTCCAAAGCATGGACGATGTTTATGCAACTTGCGACGATCGATAGCCCCTGTAAGAGCTCCGGGCTACCCCGTTGCTTTGAGAGATCTGATTGAAGGTGCCCCCTCAAAGTAAGTAAATCTTTCTTACTAATTTGGACGTTCGATGACCTGATAAATCCCAACTTTTTCAGGGTCTCTAGCCTATCTTTCATGGAATTTTCGAGGAGTCTCTTTACCCTCAAAAAGGGCTCCGGCAGACCCACTTTCTCCCAATGGATATCGATGCCTTTGATATACCCCCTGACATCCGGATCACGCTCTGTCCTTACCTCTATGTTCTCGATGAAGAGGCCCTCGCAAACCTCCGCAATCTTCTCCTCATCCGATCCGGGTGAAGCCGTCAAACCCAAAATTAAGGGGTGCTTCGAGGCCTTGAGGTAGCTCTGTGCGATAAAGGCGTAGGGATAATCACCAACGGCTCGATGGGCCTCGTCGAAGATCAGCAAGGAAACGTTATCGAAGGGGTATCTTGCGGATATCGCGTCGTTCTGGATGACCTGAGGCGTTGCACATATAACTCTTGAATTTTTCCAGATCTCAGTTCTTTTTTCAGGAGGCGTGTAACCCGTGAAGACATTTATCTCCGATTCGTCGATGGCCAAGAATCTCTTGAAGCTCTGAGCATGCTGATTGACCAAAGGGCGGGTCGTCGATATTATGAGTATCTTGCTCTGGGGGAACTTCTCAAGCCTATGAGCGGAAAGCAGGATAGCAATGACCGTCTTGCCGAGCGCGGTTGGTGCAACGACCAAGGTGTTACTCTCAGAGGCATTTCCGACGATCACCTCTTGATACAATCGAGATTCGACGGTGCCCCCTTTTATCAAAGGATGCTCAACGAACATGACAATAAATCATCGGCGAGTTATTTAAAATTTCACACGTGAAGTTTATATTATGAAAAATGTTAAATAGATGGTACGATGGAACAACTCCTTTTGCATTGTATGTGAGCTCGCCGGGGTAGCCTAGGGGCGAGGCGGCAGACTGCAGATCTGCTATACATGAGTTCAAATCTCATCCCCGGCTCCACTTACCAGTAAACCCGGGCTGATATCCTTTACTTGAGTATATCCCCAAGTTATTTATTGCCTATTTTTTTCAAAAAGTTTCATGATATATCCCCTCTTGAGGGTAATATTGTTAACTTTTCTTAAATTTAACGTTATATGCCCTAATAAGGGTAATAACTTTAAATATTAGTGAAAAATATAGGCATATCATGGCAGACAAATTGGAAAAGGTTTACAAGGAATTGCTACCGTTCAAGGTAGTTACATTTGATGAAACCGTAGACAAAGTCAGGAAGATTACGGAATCGAAGAAACCCCAGTATATTTACCGAAAATATGTAAAAAAACTGTTGGAGGAAGGAAAGTTAGAGAGGATTAGAAAGGGATTATATACTGTGCTCTCCCCCCTTGAAACACCGGAAGAGTACGTGCCAGATAAATTCCTGATCGCCTCGAAGATCAGAGACGACTACTATTTAGGCTATCACACTGCCCTGGAGTTCTACGGGAGTGCCTACTCCCATTTTAACGAGGTATACGTCGCTATTAAAAAGAAGGATAGATTTGACCCTTTCCAGTACAAGAACTTGAAGTTTAGGCCGGTTTTTGTTCAGGACACCAATTTCAGCGTGGAAGAAAAGGAATATCTAGGAAGCGGAGTCAGACTCAGCTCCGAGGAACGCACTTTTATCGACTGCCTAGATAGGGTCGAGTATGCCGGCGGATGGGAGGAATCACTAAAAAGCCTCCAAGGTCTTACTGGCCTGAATTTTGACAATCTCAACAAAACCCTGCTGATCTATAACAATGAACTCCTTTTCAGGAAGGCGGGCTTTGTTCTGAGCATTCTGCGGGATACCTCTGTGTTCTATGAGCATTTCAGCGATAAAATGCTTGACAGATTGCACAAAAAGATCGGTAAGAGCCCCAGATATTTGACTGACGAAAAGCCTTTTATTTATAACGAAAAGTGGCGCCTCTATGTACCCAAAAATTTTGAAGAAAAACTAAGGGGAATTTAATGGAGTATGACTTGGGATACCTATCAAGAACCTTCGGGTTTAATGTTAGGGAAGCGGAGAAAGTCTTGAGGATTTCAGACCTCGTGGAAGATATCTCCAACGTCAAGTTCCTCCGGGAACGGCTGTCCCTATACGGGGGCACTGCCCTCAACTTCATATACCTGGAGGATATCCCTAGGCTCTCTGTAGATTTAGATTTTAATTACCGGCATATTGATACCAAGAATTGGGGCAGAGTAAGAGACGAAGTGGAGGACAGGATTAAGAAGCTCCTGCAGATGAGGGGATACGAGGATCTGAGGATCAACCCCAGCTATCCCCTGTGCAGGATTGACGTTTCCTATCAGAACTCTTCGGGTCTAAATGACAGCTTTCTTATCGAAATAGGCTATATTCGAAGGTATCCAATCCTCAAGCAAGACTCCAAAGCCGAGTTTATGCACATAGGTAAAAAAGAGAGCTTCAAGATAAATACACCCATGAAGGAAGAACTTTTTGCCAACAAATTCGGTACATGTCTCTATAGGACCACTTCCAGAGACGTATACGATGCTTACAGGATCGCTGAGGAGAACTTTGAGCAGACCATCTTCAGGAAATGCGTTGTAATTGAGAGCCTCATGCGTGGCAAGCCGCCTTTGGATGAAATTGAGATTTCCGAGAGGATAGGTTCAGTATCAATGGATTCCAGCCTCGAAAACCTCCTGAGGAGCGGGGTAAAAGAGGACTTCCAGACGATTAAAAGGAGGGTAACAGAATTCAGCGAAAGGGTTATTAAAGATTTGACCGAGGAAGAGGTCAATCTCATTCACGAGTTTTATGAAGAGAAAAAGTTTAGACCTAGATCTATTGACGACGATGAAATTTTCCACAGCAAGCTCCAAGAAAATCCTGCTATTGAATGGACTCTGAAAAATTTATAGGGATGCCCTAGAATTTACCAGTAAATCCGTGCTGAAATCTCATCCCCGGCTCCACTTATTGTTTTATGATCCAACTCGGAGAAGGCAAAGAAGCATAAGCTCTATCAGACCTTTTGTTTCGATAGGATAAATGCCGTCAATTCATCCGTTATCCTCTCGAATAGCTTCTCCCCTTTTTCTCTAGTAGCCTTTGTAGGCGAGCCAAAGACCCCGCTATCCGTCTTCTCTATCCCTCCCTTAATGGCAAACTTTCTAGAGACGATTTTTTCATCAACGGCTTTGTCCATATCCACCTTTTGCGGATGCAAATACAACATCAAAGACGTCTCTGCTTCACATGCATGAAAAGGTTGGGTCTCCAAAATGTCGGAAGTGTCGATCCTCGAGAAATCTAGGAGATAGCACTCTAGATCGTCGATAGACCTCGCGGCCTCCTTTATGGCCGAAGTCTGAGAACCACTGAAATGGCCCGAGATGATGTAAACGATCTCAAAGCCGCTCTCTTTTAAACCCGCCAAGATATCCCCGCAATATGCCTTGAGAGTATCAAAGCCGACCATCGTCGTGCCCACATAACCTCTCGTCGTATTTGAGACGCCGTACCATATCAATGGTGCTATAACTACTCCAGTCTTCGCGCTGAGCTCTTCGGCTATGCCCAATGCGATATCGCCATCCGTCGAGAGGGGCAGATGATATCCATGCTCTTCAACTGATCCGAAGGGGAGCAGAATATCCTTTCTCCTCTCGAGGTACCTTTTTACCTCCACCCAGGTAAGGTCATTCAAATTCAGAGGGCGCTTCACTGTCATCACGCCTTATTAAATTTCACAATATTATCTCACATATGCTTTATATTAGCCTTGGCTAAACTTTATTATCGTTGCAGGGGACTTGTTGTAACTTGCGATAGAGAGGTTCCTTGATTAGACACTGCTCTAAAAATGTTGTTCTATCGATCTCCCGACTGATACTTATTGATCAATGCACATCTTAACCGCCGTTAGATTTAAACTATGTTACGTAGCATCCGGAGAAAAAAGGTTTGGAGAAATACATAAGGACTAAATACCTCAAGAGCTAAGTCTCTAAAGATTAGCATGGTGGATAAATTGAGGGCAGTGATCTTCGCAATCGATAAGGATACGATATTCGGGAAGGAGATGCCGAAGGCGCTTGTCAAATTATGTGGAATCCCTCTGCTGGAGAGGAACCTGCACCTATTGAGGTCAATTGGGATAAGGGACGTCTCTATAGTAACCGGATATAAGGGGACCATGATAGAGGATTACTTCAAAGACGGTCGAGATTGGGGGTTGAAGATAGAGTACTTCCAAGATTTCAACTTTAAGATGGAGGACATATCTTCCAAAGGAGGGGAGAAGGATGGTGATGGAGGTTTTATGGTTCTCTTCGGGAGCGATGTCTTCGATGTGCGCATACTGAAAGAACTGTCGACAAGAGGAGGCATGACCTATTGCTATGACAGCAACCCGGAGCATTCGGATAAGGCCGTGAAGGTTTTGGTGGAGAATGACAGGGTGAGGGGGATAGGTAAGGATTTGCAGAACTGGACCGGTGTCTATGTCGGTATATGTGTGCTGGATTATGGGGCATTCCCGATACTCAAGGATTGCGGGGATTCGAATTGGATAGAATGCCTCGATAAGATAACAGAGAGGCTCGAGGTTCACCCCTTCGATATATCTGAGATCCCCACCTATGTTGCGGGCTTGAAACGGAGTCTGAAACCAGTTTGGTTTAGCATCGGCACGAGAGAGGATTTGGTCCGTTGCAAAAGGTTGCTGATCGGAAGGTCGCAGAAAGGGGTGCACTTTGCCGCCTATTACAATAAGCCCATAGAAGACAAGGTCGTCGAATATATCTGCGAGTATCCTTGGATAACCCCGAATAGACTGACCATAATCTCCAACGCATTTGCATACTTCGTGACCTTCCTCTTCCTGAAGGGCTACCTCTTGGCGGCATCGACCTCCACGTTTGTCGTATCCATCATGGACGGTTTGGATGGGAAGTTGGCCAGAGCAAGGGGCACTACAACAAAGCTCGGCAGCATAGAGCACTCCTTTGACCTTTTATTCGAGCAGTCGTGGTGGATAGCGTTCTCCCTCGCAATATTCTTCGATACTGGGAGTTGGCTGCCCCTGGGACTTTGCCTGGGCATACTCCTCATGGACACATTTGTCAGGCATGTCTATATGCAATTCAAGGCCGTGATGGAGATACCGCTAACAGATTACGCAAGATTCGACCGTGCCTTTGCAAAGATCGACGGGAGGCGGAACGTCTATATAATCTACATTTTACTGGGGGTCATATCTGGGAAGCCCCTCTATTCTCTATTCGCGATATTGGGGCATGCAACTCTGACGGCAGTCGTGTATGCATACAGGGCGATGAAGCACATACACGATGCCGATAAGAGAGCGCGACTTTTACTACAAGATTAAACTATCTCAGCAATAAGCTGGTGTTTGTTTACGGCGCGAGATTGACGGTGGGGGTATCCAACTTTTGAAAATCTCTTCGAAGCTCGAGTAGTTTCCATAGAGTGAAATCTCATTGTGGGCACTTTGCGATCCACTCTTTGGTATTGGTTGCCAAAGTGGATATGCCTAAAATAATTACATGGTATATGGCCTACTTCTATTTACTTTTCGCTATTTCGAGTGACTTATTAAGCAAAAACGAGCTGGGCAAAATCAATCTGTTTCCTTCCTCTGTTTCTAGGACTACGTTCCGTAGTTTAATATCCCTCACCACCCCCTTGTATTTGCCATCAACGACTATACGGTCCCCAAATTTAACCGTACTTGTCGAAAAGATGATGATGCCAGAGATGATATTATTTATTATATCCTTTGTCGCTATGCCAATCGCCAGGCCAAATATACTTGCTCCTGTGATGAATGCCCAGAAGATGTCCGTTATGCCGAAGATGTAGGCGACGTATATGATAAAGATCGCGATGGATAAAATACTGACGATCTTATTCGTTAGGATATAAAAATTCTCTTCGAATTCTATATTCACAAGACTTTCATCTATCCTCTCAAGGGTTCTTCGAGTAGCTTTTTTAGCAATTTTGGAGAGGAGAAAGATAACTATAGCACCAACCGCAATCCAACCGATTTTGAATGCTGCAGAGGCGATGTCTATCATTTGCAATCCCTTCATATCAACCGAGAGTAATCATTTTACCGGCTGCAGAAGCATCCCATCGGCCATTTTTAACTCGGGCTCGGTGTCGATGTCCATCCAAGGGCTTCCTGAGATATCCACCACCCCCATCTTGCCTTGCCTTGCTAGGATCGCAATGCCCGCTGTAAGGCTGTCATCCCCCCCACTAATTGCATCTTCCAGTGCCCCGAAGAGCATGGGAGTGCATAGGAATACGCCGCAGTCTACAGCATCGTACTCTTCAATGTCCTTGCCTATGGCGACGATTCTCCCATCCAGGGTTTTGACTTTTGTGGCGTCATCCAGATCATATATCGAGCCCATGTTTCTGTCCACGCATAATACACATCCGTCCTGGACACCTCTTTCCAATATCCTCTGGAGAAGACCCATGCCAAGGATGTGATCTGCCATTAGAAGCAAGAACGCTCCCTCCTTTCTCAGATTCTCTTTGGCGGCAAGGGCAGAGATGCCGTTTTCCATCAGCCATTCGGGGTTAAACACATATTCTATATCCACCCCGAGGTTAGAGCCGTCTCCGAGATAGGCTCGAATCTCCTCCCCTTTATAACCGATGACGATGACAAACTCCCCTATTCCAGCTTCTTTGGCCGAGAGGATTGTCCTTACAATTAGGGGGATGCCTAGGATGCGTATGAGCGGCTTTGGTCTGCCGCCCGTATGGCATCTCAATCTATCGCCATCTCCTGCTGCCAGTATTAAAGCCTTCATCAAACCTCACTCCTCCAAATAGAAACGGGGTCAAAGACCCAAAACAAAGGTGGGCACGTGCCTTAAGGCCATTCCACCGAAAATTATCTTATATTATTTGGGTTGAAGTTACATCGACTCTTGAGTATTTAATGTTTTCCCATCTTTTTGTGCCCCATCATGCAGAATAATTTGTTAAACTAGCGCGGCATATGGGCAGGAAAAACGATGAAAGTAGCGGAGTATCTACCCCGAGATTATGTCTATCATATCATGGGCATTCTTCTACGCCTTATATTATAAAAGAGAGGCAGGGTGAATGGAACGGATGCTAAACTTACTTTTAAAATTCCAACATTTAAAGGCCCATATATGCAAGCAATGATGAATAAAGCAATTGAAATAAACACCAAAATATCAGCTACATGGTATGACCGTTCCTTGCCAAGAAATACTACAATAGTTTTTAAATCGGCTTTCTTATCCGCTTCATAATCTCTTACTTGCTGGAGGATATGCGCCCATACATGTACAAAAATAATGATTGCCCCCAAAAGTATGCTTGCTTCCTTTATATCTCCAATCAAACTCCAACCAGCCAGATAGGGAATCACTGCCATGCCAAAAAGATTAGCGCCGATATCAAAACCAGGTCTACCCTTCAACCTAAAAGGATGCGCAGAGTACAAAACACCCAGCATTTTTAGAACGACCAATAATACTAAAAATATTTTATCAATGGTATAAGCGATGCCGAACCCAAAAATAAGAAAACACAATATAGTTAATAGTCCCATTCTTCCAGATATGGCTCCAGAAGTTAAGGGTAACTTCGACTTGATTTCATTGTTCTTATCAGTATCTATATCACAATACTAGTTGAATATGAATACAGAGGTCATAACCAAACAAAAAGCGATAGTGGCCATTGCTATCCTAATATCAATCGTTCCCAGAAATATGACAGGAATTAGAAAAGTTGTTAAGCTCCCAAACCAGTCTTTGAACCTGATCAGTTTTAGAAATTCCATTAAAATTCTAACATCCTCCCACATTCATTAAACACAAGAGAAAAATAGATAAGGTATCTATCATATGACATTATCTTAAAGTAGGATGTAAGTTCGGACACGCTATCACCGCATCTCCTTCCACATGCACGGATAAATACTTTTATACTCTATCGTACATTGTTATCTAATCTGACTTTTTAATGCGTGGACTTCAAATGAAATATGTTTTTTGCTTGAGATGCGAAAATTTTGCAGGCATCAGATGCGACCTCGAGGGTGATTGTGATAACGGAAAACACTTCACATTTCGAAAGGCAGAGGGGTCAAAGCCGCACGTTTGGGCGAGATAATTCTCTAAGTAATGCTTTACTATAAAATTTGTTAACCCGATAAAAGAGTGAGGGCCAAAGATCAAAACTATCTCTGCAACGAAGTTGTAGCAAAAAATGCTACAATGATCGAATGCAATGAGATCATCTTTCAATATTTCTTAGAGAGAATAGTAGGATAATTACAAATCGATGATCAATATAAAAATAAACACTGGATAAACTAGAATCTAGGAAAATAAACTATGAGAGGTGGGGGTACCCGGATTCGAACCGGGGTCCATGGCTCCCAAAGCCACGAGGATCGACCAAGCTACCCTATACCCCCTTCTCCTAGTTTCATGGATAACTGAGTATAAATATCTTCCACTAATGTACAGCCTTGCTCTCCGTGTAAACCCCGATGTAGGTGTAGCCCTTCAAACCCGTGAGGAATATGGGAATTGTGAGGACAGTAATAATCACCTTAAAGATGATGGTAGACCCTATCGAGCCCATTATGTAACCGAATTCCAGTAACCCCAAATAGGCCGTAAAATGGAATACTACCGTATCTATTACCTGGGCGACACCGATCGCAAGGAGATACTTTGCTATGAGGTTCCTTTCAGGGTTGCTGTTGTACAGGTAATTGTTGATCCACATGGCAATTGCAAAGGCGAGTAGAGAACCCAAAACGATCCGGATCTCTGTCGAGACCAACCAGCCAAAGGTCTCTGAAGCAAAATCTGGAAAGATACCTCTTGCCTCTGGTATCAAATTTTCCAGACGAAGATTTATCAAAAATAGGGCATTGGCAAATAATCCTGCGATTATGATTTTATCCCCCTCCTTCTTACCCTCGTTCTCGTTCAGAATATTGGCCACGCAGTATATCAGGATATAAGCGAATAGTCCTCCGAACATGAGGTTATAGGGCTCTGGCAAGAATGGAAAGATCTCTGCCCTTATAGCGGTCAAGACTTGGGCTGTCACGAAGAGGGCACCTATACTTGTGTATGCCAGTTCCTTCCTCAATCTCATCACCCTTTTGCTGACTCATCTCTTTTAAGTAG
>JBHIFP010000024.1:0-22462 GCA_046761145.1 Hydrothermarchaeales archaeon (SeqCode) | reverse complement strand
CTTTAAGACCTTCATTTAACCTCCCTCCATCTCGGCCCTTACGCCCATCCCGGCGAGTCCATAGAGGGTTCTGCTCTCAAAAGAGAAGAAAGTTCTGGAATGAGCCGTTTCCAGTTCTTCCATCTGCTCCTTGGTCAGCTTCAATCTAAGCCTAAGTTCGTCTTCTCCTTTGGGCGGTAGTATAAGGGACTCCTCTCCTTCAGCCACGACTTCATCTCTGGACATGATCTTGATATTCAGCCTCATGGTGCTGTCCAATAACCCACCGTTCTTTACTTTAAGCGAAAAAACAGCATCCCCTAAAGGGCTAATTTCTACTTTCAAGGGTTCCTTTCCCTCTTCGGGAGATAAACTGCCCATGAAGGAGCTTACAACGGTAAACATAGAGATTGCCAAAAGCGCATAGATAAACAATTCCATAATGGTGGCGGATGCTGACAGGATTTTGATGTGTTTAATTTGCATTTTTAGCACACTACTTCTTCCTTTTCCTTTTTTTTAACTCAATGCATTTTATCTCTACAACTATTTATCTGGCGGCGAAGGGCAATTTCATATAACCTCAAAAATCGCCTGAACGGTTCTCGTGGTTATATGTTTCCCCGGCTTTGCTCCCGGCCAAAGGACGGGTGAGGTTTATTTTCTTTGGCCAAGAATAAAGAATTCTGTGTAGATCTGGTAAAAAATTTTAATGCATATTAAAAATTTCTTAAGAGATCCATCAATAACAAGTTAACAGAACCTGCATCGTTCAATTTATATATCCAAAAATTTGATTTGAAGGAGATAACTGAAGGCGATGTAAATGGAACCCAAAGATGTCAAGGGTTTGCCAGCGGTAAGGGCATTACTTCATGCTCTAGGATTGGGCGAAGGAGAGATCGAGAAACCGATCGTTGCTGTGGTAAATTCATTTAATGAGATCGTTCCGGGCCATGTTCACCTAAATGAGATCGTCAAATGCGTCAAGAATGGGGTCATCAAAGCGGGCGGAACGCCTATCGAATTTCCAACAATAGGCGTCTGTGACGGCATAGCCATGGGCCACGATGGCATGAAGTATTCCTTGCCCTCAAGGGAGATGATCGCAGATACCATCGAGGATATGGTCAGGGCTCATGGTATATATGACGGCATAGTCTTAGTCGCCGCTTGTGACAAGAACGTTCCTGGCATTTTGATGGCCGCCGCGCGTCTAGATATGCCCAGCATCGTCGTTACTGGCGGCCCCATGTTGCCTGGAAGGTTCAAGGGTAAGCGTATCGACGTAAAGGACGCCTTTGCCGCAGATGGGCAGTATGCAAAGGGCGTGCTATCAAGAGAGGAATACGAGGGCATTATTCGGAATTGCTGTCCAGGCCCGGGTTCCTGTGCGGGGCTCTTCACCGCGAATAGCATGGCATGTGTAACCGAGGCATTGGGCATGTCCCTTCCGGGATGTGCAACAGCCCATGCAGTAGATGACAAGAAGAAGAGCCTCGCAACTTCCAGCGGAAGGCAGGTGATGAAACTGATCAAGGAAGGCATAACCGCAAAACAGATCATGAACGAGACGGCCTTTGAGAACGCCTTTGCAGTCGATATGGCCATCGGAGGTTCGACAAATACCGTACTCCATATCCCAACTATCGCCAAAGAAGCCGGTTATGATTTCGATCTCGATAGGATAAACGAGATCAGCAAAAAGACCCCGAACATCGTCAAGATCTCGCCTTCGAGCGAATATAGGATGATAGACTTCGATAGGGCCGGGGGCGTGCCCGCAGTTATCTCACAGCTTCGCAAAAGAGGCATCGTGAAAGACACCTTAACCGTCCATGGCGGATCTTGGCTCGAAGCAGAGATTTTGGATATCTCGGTTATAAGGCCGATCGAAGATCCATATTCAGAAACCGGCGGCATCGCGATACTGAAGGGCTCTTTGGCGCCCAACGGATCTGTAATAAAAGAGAGCGGTGTTGCGAGCGATGTCCCGGATCCCTTCGAAGGTTTTGCCAAGGTGTTCAATAGCGAGGAAGATGCGACGGATTTCATAAAGAACGAGAGGCTCGAAAAGGGGATGGTCATCGTCATAAGATACGAGGGCCCAGCCGGAGGTCCGGGAATGCGCGAGATGTTGTACCCAACTTCGGCGATTTCCGGGCTCGATAAGGACAAAGAGGTAGCCCTGATAACAGACGGGAGATTTTCTGGCGCAACAAAGGGGATATGTATAGGTCACGTAGAACCCGAGGCATACTTTGGAGGACCCATCGCTTTGCTTAGGGATGGAGATAAGATCAGAATAGACCTGAAGAACAGAAAGCTGGATCTGTTGGTCGACGGAGAGGAGTTGGAAAAGAGGAGAGAGGGCTGGGAGCCCATAGAGAAGGAGATACCGGAGAGAGGAGTTCTAGCCAACTATAGGGCCAGGTTCAAATGATCGAAACGTTCGATTCCTCTCTCTTTTTATAGACAATCCTTCTCACATCTTGAGACATTATACCCTAATAACGGTCAAAATGAAATTATCAGATTTCAACTACCAATTACCCAAGGAACTAATAGCCCAAAAACCGGTTGAACCGAGGCACAACTCGAAACTTATGGTCCTCAATGGGGCAAATGTCGAACATACCAGGTTCTTCAATTTTGCGGATTACCTTCGCGAAGGCGATGTCCTCGTGCTCAATGACTCTAGAGTTATTCCCGCGAGGTTGAGGGGAACGAAAGAGACCGGAGGCAAGGTCGAGGCCCTTTTGATGAAGAAGGTAGAAGCCAATAAATGGTGGTGCCTGGCCAGAGGGAAAAATCTCTCGATCGGATCGACGATAACATTTCAGGACAGTTTATCGGGGCGCATCGAAGAGAGGAGAGATGGAAAGTACCTCATCGATTTTAATTACGATGGCAACCTCGAAGATATCCTTGAAGAGGTCGGCGAGATGCCTACACCACCGTACATAAGGCGAAAATTGAATTCAAAAGATGAGTACCAGACCGTCTATGCGAAGCACGATGGATCTATAGCGGCCCCTACAGCGGGGCTTCACTTCACCGAAGAGCTGTTGAAGGAGATCGAGGATAAGGGGGTCGATATCGCTTATCTTACCCTCCATGTTGGACTGGGCACTTTCAAGCCGGTGGAGGTGGAAGATATAGAGATGCATAGGATGGAGGCCGAGTATTTCAGAATCGACGAAGAGAATGCCGAGATCATCGATGAGAGGAGAGGTAGGTTAATTGTGGTAGGAACCACGACCGTTAGAGCCTTGGAGAGCGCTTCGGGCAAAACCGGGAGGATCGTTCCCAAGGAGGGATGGACCGACCTCTTTATCTATCCCGGATATCGGTTCAAGACGGATATTGGGGGGTTATTGACGAACTTCCATCTCCCCAAATCCACCTTGCTGATGCTCGTCAGTTCCTTTGCCAGTAGAGAGAGAATCTTGGATGCCTATGGAGAGGCCATTAGCCACTCATACAGGTTTTATAGCTTTGGAGACGCGATGCTGATACTGAAGTGATCCTATGTTTGAGTTGATCCACGAAGATGAGCATTCGGGGGCGAGAATCGGAAAGCTGTACACGAAGCACGGCGAGGTCGAGACACCGGCTTTTATGCCTGTTGCGACGAAGGGGAGCGTCAAGACCCTCAGCCCCGAAGAACTGAAGGGGGTAGGTACTAGGGCAGTAATCTCTAACGCTTTTCTCTTGTATCTAAAGCCTGGCACCGAAGTGATTCAAAAGGTAGGAGGCTTACATGGGTTCATGAATTGGTCCGAAATAATCTTTACGGACAGCGGCGGATTTCAGATGCTTCGGGAACCTTTCTTTAACGGGGTGAGCAAGAAGGGGGTTACCTTCAAATCGCCCTTCGACGATTCCAAACATCTATTCACCCCGGAAAAATGTATAGAAGTTCAAATGGCGTTGGGGTCTGACGTGGCTATGGCGTTGGACGACTGCCCACCACATGGAGCGAATTACGACTATGTCAAGGGATCGACGATAAGGACGATAGAGTGGGCCAAAAGGTGCAAGCGCACTCATGATGGGGATCAACTACTTTTCGGGATAATCCAGGGAGGTATCTTCGAAGATTTGCGAAGAGAGAGCACCGGGGCATTGATCGAGATGGGTTTCGATGGATACGGCATTGGGGGCTTGTCCATCGGCGAGCCCAAAAATGTGATGTTTAAGACATTAAGATACGCAGTACCGATGATCCCTAAGGATAAGCCCCGTTATCTCATGGGGGTGGGGTCTCCTTTGGAGCTCTTGGACTCGATCTCCTTGGCCATCGACATATTCGACAGCGCTTTCCCGACCAGAAATGCGAGGCATAATACGGTCTATACATATGGGGGCAAATTCGATATCAGTAAAGGCAGATTTGCAGAAGATTCCGATCCGTTGGATCCCAACTGTAAATGTTATGCCTGTAGGAACTTCCCAACTGCGTACATCCGCCACCTTATGAAGGTACATGAAACTCTCGGCATGAGGCTCGTCACTATCCACAATCTGTATTTCATACAGGATCTCATGGAAAAATCCAGAGCAGCGATAACGAACAACGAGTTTGAAGAATTTAAAAACGAATTTAAAAAGAGTTATTTTAACAAGTGAATCGCTTCGTCAACTTTTTCTCGTCCCTCTCCTTCTTACTGAATATGCACCCACAGTAGTCCTGCCTATACAAGTCATACTCCTTGCTCAGCTCAACACTCTTCTTGAATCCATCTCTTTTCTTGAAGTCCGCAGAGTAAAATTTTATGCCACATCTCTTCGAAATTTCATCTCCCATAGAATTTATCACCTTCGCTTCTTTATGGGGGCTTATGGAAAGGGTTGTGGTGAAATATTCGAAGCCGTTTTCCTTGGCAAATTTGGCCGTTTTCTTGAGCCTCAGGTAGTAACAGATATCGCATCTCTCCCCCCCTTCTGGATCTTTTTCATGACCTCTCACAGCTTTGAACCATCTTTTTATTTCGTACTCTCCATCCATCGTTTCTAATCCTATTTTATCTGCAAAACCCCTCATCTCCTCTAATCGATGTCGGTATTCTTCTTTGGGGTGAATATTTGGATTGTAAAAATAACCCGTTACCTCATAATCTTTCTTCAAAGTCTGGATAACATGGGTGGAGCAGGGTGCACAACATATATGGAGCAGCAATCTGGGTTTTCGGGCCATTCTGGGCTTCCTCCGTACTTTATATTAGCACTTTAACATGCTTGCTAGATGATAAAAATGGTTGAATAATATGGTCAAGGATGATATTGGGGACGAAAAGATTGATTATCCATGACTTCTTACTCGATTAAAATAATCATCGAGAGTCTAGGTGAGGAGATTGATAGACAGATGCCCAGGCAGTAAAGGCGTCAAGAGCCCGACCATAGATGTAATAACCTGTCCTGAATGTGGAGGGGAGGCAGAGATATTCAGCGATGAGCAGAAGACGAAGTGTCCCAACTGTGGGAAGATTATATTTAGAGAGGCTGACCCTTCATGCATAGATTGGTGCAAGTATGCGAAGGAGTGTATGGGTGAAGAAAAATACAATAAAATAAAGGGATCGAAGGAATAGCATTGGGTTATTGTCTCATTACTTAGAGCTACGAGTGTTACTCTATCATTATAAAAATATTTTCAATTGCTCTAGATCGAGAGCTATAGCTAAGATAAGATTTAGAAGCAAAGAAGAAGTTAACTATTATCCTAAATCTTTTCACCAAAAGCAAATCTCTTCAATACCCTATTTATCCTTATATCCACTTCTTCACCTATTCTGGCTCCAGATACAAAGACGACAAAGCCATCGATGCGTGCTATCCCATCTCCCTCTTTCCCGACATCTTGTATCTTTACCGTGTGCGTCTCGCCCTCTCTTACTGGGGCCTCAAAGTTCTCCATCAAATATTTGCCTCCTTTATGTGCTTGCTCAGTAAATGCTCAATCTTTATATATCTTTCCATTGAATTAGGAGCTATGGGTTCGGCCGCCGTTATCCCGGCATTCAACGAGGGCGAAACCATCGGTAAAGTTGTGAGAGACGCCTTGAAATTCGTAGACCACGTCGTCGTCGTGGACGATGGTTCAAAGGACGATACCTCCATCGAGGCTTCGAGAAATGGCGCCGAAGTCATAAGGCTTGAGAAAAATTCCGGCAAGGCCAATGCCACCAGAGTGGGATTGGGAAGATGCAAAGGGTACGACGTGGTGGTAACCATGGATGGCGATCTGCAACATTCGCCATCGGAAATCCCCTCGCTGATCCGATGTGTTGAAGATGGAGCGGATTTGTGTGTAGGGAGCCGATTCTTGAAAGGCGACGTCGAGATGCCGTTGGCCAATAGGATATCGAACAAGATAGCCAGAAGGGTCATAAGCTTCTTAGCACGGCGGCGCTTAACAGATCCTCAATCGGGGTTCAGGGCCATAAATGGGGCAAAGGTGGGCGATCTCGAACTGAAGGCGGAGAGGTATGCGATCGAGCATATAATGATCCTGGAAGTGGCGAGGAGAGGATTCGTGATTCGAGAGGTACCAGTATCCTGCAGGTACGGGGGGGAGAGGTCACATATAAATGCCATCAGGGACACATTAAGGGTGATATACGACTTGGCGAGGGCCTTTCTTTAGGTGTGGAGATGATAGTATACTCTGAAAAATACCTGGAGCACAATATGGAGTACCACCCCGAGAACAACAATCGATTAAGGAAGACCATGGTGTTATTGACGAAGAAGAACGTCTTCGATACCGTCGCGTTGATCGAGCCAGAAATTGCAATGGATGAAGATATACTCAGAGTTCATAGCGGTCACCATTTTAACTCTATGCGGGACTTGTCCTCGAAGGGGGGGAAGATGATCGGACCCGATACATATATAACCGAGAAGAGTTTCGACGCCGCCTTGCTGTCTGCGGGCGGTATAATAACGGCTCTAAATCACACCGAATACAGATATTCATTCGCCTTGGTAAGGCCGCCCGGCCATCATGCAACTCCTAACGAAGCCATGGGGTTCTGCATATTCAACAACATCGCCATAGGCGCAAAATACGCGATGGAGGAGCTCGGTCTCGAGAGGATATTCATTCTGGATTTCGACGTCCATCACGGCAATGGAACCCAAGAGATATTCTACTCCGAACCCCGGGTTTTTTATGTCTCTCTGCATCAATACCCATTATACCCCGGGACGGGGCATGTAGACGAAATCGGTTCAAGAGAGGGAGAGGGATATACCCTGAACATCCCCCTGCCGCCAAAGATCTCTGACGATAGCTACCTAAAGGCAATAGACGAGGTCGTCATACCCGTACTTAAAGAATTTGATCCGGAGTTGATCCTCGTCTCGAGCGGATATGATGGCCATTATTACGACCCCCTTGGAGACATGAACCTATCATCCAGATGCTATTACAACATCGCGAAAAGACTAAAAAAATTGGACATACATACTATCTTTACTTTGGAAGGGGGTTACAACTTGGATGCCCTTGCCAATTCCATTTATACGACCATGATCCCTCTTTTTGATCTGGAGGAAGATTTCTTCGATAAACCGAGAAAGGAGGGGCAGGCAATTTCCGATTACGTAGCATCGAGGATAGATGCCGTTAAGAATATTCAATCAGAGTACTGGGACATCGTCTAACCGACTCATGGTAGCGCAAACTTCTTCCATACGTCCTCGATTTGTTCCCCTACGACCTTGATATCGTTCCAGTTGCACTCCCCCAAACCATAGTAGCAGACCTTTTGGACATGCTCAACATGGACCGGATTTACGCGCATAATCTTGCAACAGACCAAATCCATTGCTAGGGGGTCCTCGCTGGCCAGTACTAGGTTCATTCTCTTTGATTTGCCATCTATGGGTCCATTGCCCTCCATACCGACGATTCCATCCATTATGCTAAGGTCCGGCTTCCTGATCTTCATGACATCCGCAATGACCTCAGTAAGTTTGGGGTGATATATCGCTTTTCTCTTGGGCACGATGCCGAACATGTTCTTTAGGCTCAGGGTTACGGTGGTCAGGGAATGGGTCTTCATAACGGGCAGATTCACCAAGAAATCGGCCTTCAAGATTGTCCTCGGGACTTTAAAATTTGTCAAGGCTTTGAGGTCCCTCTTGATCGGAATGCATATCTCCTTACTCAGATTTACAAAGGCGATGTCATGGGCATCGCAGACATCCTTCATGCCGGACTTCTCAAAACTCTTTTCAGCCGTAGCCATATAGCCATCGCTTTCTACGACGACGATCTCGTCTGCATGACCTCCAAATATCTCTATCGTCTGTTCTAGGATTCGCGTGTCGGTCGTTGCTCCCGTGAAATATGGCAATGGGCAACAGAGGTTGGGTTTTATGGCCAAGAGCTCCAATTTCTTTGGGACAAAATCTATCAAATCCAATGCCCTCTTTACATCGGGTTTGAAAGACCTTGCGATACTTACTTTGACCATGGCTGAATTTTACTCCTCTTTTATATTTATGTGTTGTCGTGTTTTGCCCATTCCTACCGCTTATCCCCTTGACAAGTAGCATCTGCTTTTTTAGAATGGCATGTAAAATTTGGCAGTAAATCTCATTCTCGTATCATTGGGGTACTAATTTAATCGGCTTTCTATTCAGCACCTCTGGAGATCATTTCAATACTACACTAGTCCTATCCAAACTTAATTCCGTTGAGATATAGTCATACGATTATCACGTCTTCCAGAGCTTCGAAATCCTCATCGGTTGTGATCAATCTCTCATTTATGGTCCTCGCAGTAGCCAGAATAAATCCGTCCATTAGACTGAAATTGCCAAACCCTTCTCTCCTCCTCTTGTTCTTTATCTCTGCCCCCTGGATGGATATCTCCTCGCTCATCTCGACCACATCTCCCATCCTTTTAACCCTCTCCAATGGCTCCTGATAATCCACCCCGCTTCTGATCATAACGTCAACCAGTTCCCCCAAAGATAGCACGGAGATGGTGCGTCTTTCCTCTTTTATCTCATCGAAGATATCTTTGAATCTAGACGACTCCCTATCGCTGGTGAGTATCTCAACCAGTATGCCGGTATCTAACAGCATCGTATCTGTCTCCCTTCTCTCTTCTGAAAGGCTTCAATCTGCCTTTCAGCATCCCGGCGCTTTCGACTATCGTTTCTATCTCCTTTCGCTGGGTGTCGGCTTTAGCAAGCTCAATGATGTCTCCCTCCTTATATCGCTCCCTTTCAAGCCACTCCTTGGGGATTATCACCCCTAGAGAATTGCCGAACTTCCTGATCTTCGCTTTAAACGCTTCCATATGATCACCTGTTATAACTAATGTTATTACAGATATATAAAGGCATCGACGATCCAGATATATCAAGCTTCTTTATAGTCTTTAGGTGGCACTGCTTCAATGAAATCCAACTTTCCAAAATGGTTATCGTATGTCACTACCTCCCTGAGTTTATTTTCCCTGGCGATACATGCATTTAATACATCTACAAAATCAACTCCCAACTCTTTGCAGTATCTCAAGGATCCCAGGGCCATGCTGTCATTTTCCGACCCGAGAATTTCGACCTTGACATTGTGATCGCCTCTAACCTTTCGACGATGTCTCCCCCTCCATATGGTGCTCTAATAAGGCAATTTCCTTGAGTTTTAAAGCGGCGCATGAAATCCCACCACTCAACTCTGCCACGGAAACCTCGGATCGAGATACCCCTGCAAAAATCCCAAAAATTCCTCGAGGAAGACTCCCTTGTTAACTTTTATTTCAAATCCTCTGCCAATCTCGGCCGAGATATATCTAGGCATGCCCCTCTTTCCGAGGTCTTTCTGAGACAGAAATTCCACCAATAGATCCTTTGCATTGGTGTACTCCCTTTCGATAAGGATGCACCACCTATCCCCCTTTATAAAAGGTTCGGTCAACTTTTTCTCGAAATCTTCGTATTTTTTTAAGAACTTTTCTTCTTGCGGGGAGTTGATTTGGGGACCGAAATGGATCTTTGAAGTAGGTATCTCGATATTTTCCAGTTCGACCAGGATGTAGACTTTATCTGAAACAGAAAAATCCAACCCCATCAATCTGAAATCATTTTCATTCAAAACGTTTTTGATCGTATGGCAGGCCCTTCTCAACTGGGGATAAAGGACGTCATCGACGACATTCGGCTTTGAGAAAGTTATCGCGATCAAGGAAGTGGTTCTCTCTCCAAACTTCTTCAACAGTTTTGCCCTTTCGACCCTTCTCTTCTCCGGGAAAAAGAATTTCTCGCTCGGACTCTTTAAAAACTCTCGTGCAGCGACGGCGAATTCATAAAATTTTTGTTCCGATAACGCGCTGGCCACATTCCTATTCTTGTCCACCGGATCGATGAAGACCAGTGGCGAAGAGAATTTTTTGGATACCTCCTCCCTGTCATAATCGTCATAGAGATCGATCACGTGCTGGGCCTCCCAATTTAACGCGGACTTTACCACATTCTCAAAGGATCCATAGAAGACGATCAAAAGTTCGCATAAGTAGCCAGAAAACCCCTCCACCTTTGCTTCAGCTCCATAGCAACCTACCCCTTTCAAAAATTGTTTAAGCAGCCTGACCTCGTCTTCTCCCCCCTCGATATTCGCCTTGATGAACCTGTCGTGAAATGGCGTCCTATCTACGGCGGATTTGAGTTGAGACGTACTCTCGATATCGTAGCAGGGGACGATCTCTACTTCGTACCCCTCATATTCGCCAGTAACATAAGGATGTTGGGCATACCTCTTCACCGGATTCTTCAAGATCTTCCGAGCTGTTTTTGTCACGACCTTCTCGAGCTCTTCCTTCTCATATTTGGTCGGAAATTTGAGGAATATATCGACGTCCTTCTCGTACTTCAGCCAAGTGCCCCTAGATATGGACCCGACCAAGATGGGGATTATCCCTGCATCTACCTTCTCGACCTCTCTTCTAGTCTCCCTCAACAGCTTTTCACCTATCCCCAATACCTCTTTTTCGTCGCCTTCGTCCGGCTTTATCTTTTCCAATATCCCCATTTCGAGTTCGTTCATAACCTAACTTCCCTCACAGTGGTATAGATCGGTCCTTTTGGGGTCAGAACGCTCTTCTTCAGTTCGACTCTATCTATGGCGATATCCCCTATGCCGATATCCTCCATGCCCCTTATCATCTCGACGAGCTTATCCCTATTTTTGGCGCTCTTTACTCTACCTATTGTCAAGTGGGGGTCGAATCTCCTCTCCCTTTCGAATCCGAGCTCTGCAATGTTTTTGTCAAGTGCCTTTTGCATCTCGGAGATCGTCTCTTTATTTTTTTCGATCCCTACCCAGATCACCCTGATATAGCGCAAATTCGGGAAGACCCCAACGCCCTTCAAGTGTACTTCGAACTTTCCAAAATCCTCGAAGGATCTCTTCATAACTTCGTGAATCTCATCGATGAGATCTTCTCTTACCTCTCCCAAGAACTTCAAGGTCAGGTGGAGGTTCTCCGGCTCTACAAACTTTATTTTAGCATTCGCCTCTCTAAGCTGTGCCTGAATCTCCCCTATCTCCTCATTTTGCATCTCTATCGCGATAAAGCTCCTCATCTTATCCCAACCAACTCCGATACACCTAGAGAGTTACTATCAATTGCGATATAAAATTATGGGATGCAAGGCCAGGAGGAGATTAAACTTTATCGGTCACTAAGTTGACGGGGTCCTTAGAATAACATTTCAATTCGTTCGTAACACTCTCGTCAAATACCTTATAACAATACCCGGGATGGAAGAAAGATCCGATATCTTCTATACCCCTCGCAGAATAGGACGATTACACACTCCCCGGCTATGGCCTCTATTCGTTTGGGCAGTATTTCGGCCGTATCCCAACACGATAGGTTATCGCCACTTATGTTGGGGCCTATCTATATTTATCCTCGGGTCTTAATAGTGTATGGAGGAGATGAGATGGACGCGTATAGGGAGATCATCGATAGGTTGGTAGGCGAAGGGATCGGCGATAGGGCCGAGATCGAGAAGATCAAGAAGAGACTCTCCAGGGAGCTCCATCTTGGCAAAATTCCGACCAATGCCGAGATATTGAGGCACGCCACAGAGGGCGAGAGGGCATTGCTAGAACCCCTATTGAGAAAAAAGCCCGTAAGGACGGTCTCCGGCATCGCTACGGTAGCGGTGATGTCTAGGCCTTCCCCCTGCCCCCATGGACGGTGTATATATTGTCCGGTGGGTAAAAACTCGCCCCAAAGTTACACAGGCGAGGAGCCAGCAGCACTCCGCGCCAAGAGGGCCAATTACGACCCTTATCTACAAGTCCACGACCGACTTGACCAATTGAGGAACGTCGGGCATCATATCGACAAGGTGGAGCTCATCGTCATGGGGGGCACCTTCAACTCTCAGCCTCTTGAATACAAGGAGTTCTTCGTCCGTCGTTGTCTGGATGCGATGAATCGGTTCTACGACGGAAATATCGAAGCAAGGGACATCGAGGAGGCCCAACGAGTTAACGAGAGTAGCAAGGTCAGAAACGTCGGCATAACCTTCGAGACGCGGCCCGATTGGGCAAAGCAGAGACACGTCGATGAGATGCTGGGATTCGGAGTTACCAGAGTCGAACTCGGGGTTCAGACCATACGCGATTCCATATACAAAAAGATCAAACGCGGCCACACCCTCGAGGATGTGGTAGAGGCGACTAGAGTTTTGAAAGATTCCGGGCTCAAGGTGGGGTATCATATGATGCCCGGCCTGTTCTCGGATTTCGAGGGCGACCTCGAGATCTTCAGATCCATCTTCGACGACGATGGTTTCAAACCGGACGTGATGAAGATTTACCCGACTTTGGTCATCAAGGGGACGGAGTTGTATCGGATATGGAGTGAGGGCGGTTTCGCCCCTTACTCGGACGTGGAGGCGACTGAACTCATCGTCGAGGTCAAAAGGATGATGCCGAAATGGATCCGCACAATGCGCATCCAGCGCGACATACCCAGCAAGCTGATCGTGGCGGGGGTCAAGAAGAGCAATCTGGGTGAATTGGTTTATGATGGGTTGAGGGAAGAGGGATCCAAGTGCAGCTGCATCAGGTGTAGGGACATCGGGCACCTCATTTACAAGGAGGGCCTCAAAATCGAAGAGGACAATCTGCATACCTTGATCGAAAAGTACAACGCCTCCGAGGGCATCGAGCACTTCATCTCGATCGAGGATACAAAAAATGATGCTTTGGTCGCGTACCTGAGGCTCAGATTTCCGTCCGATAAGGCGCATAGAAGAGAGATCGCTCCGGATACCTCGCTGATCCGCGAATTGCGGGTATTGGGTCCAGTAGCTCCCCTAGGGGCCAGATTGGACGAAGCCGAGCAACATAGGGGATTTGGGGCTAGGCTACTCCAAAGGGCGGAGGAGGTTGCTGCGGAGGCGGGCATGAAAAGGATGCTGATCACGAGCGCGGTCGGGACTAGGGAGTACTACAAAAAATTTGGGTATTCGCGCATGGGACCTTATATGGGCAAAGGGATCGATCGCATTTACTAAAAAATTCTTCTTAATTTTCGAAAACTTTATATTGGCAACCTGCAAATTTATTTTTGGTGATTGACTTGTCAGATGAAGGTTATGTGGACATTTCCCCCCTGTTGAGCAAGAAGAAAGCGATCACCCTTACCAGCATAATGAGGAACGGCAGGATAACCGATTCCGAGTTGATGGAGCGCCTGAAATTGAAGAGCGCCAACTCCGCCTCTTACTATAGAAAAGACCTGGAGAAGCGGGGCATAGTCAAGGGGTATAGCGCGGAGATAGAGTGGAAGAAGTTGGGGTACCCCACGAAATTCATCGTTCTCATAGAGGGCAGAGACATGGAGTCCAACTTCGATATCGAGAAGGATCACCTCGCCGCGCTGGAGGAGTACTACGAGGAGAAGGGGGATATATTCATCTTGCCGAGCGGCCTCGGGAGGGTGATAATAGAGGAGATAAGCACATGCTTTGGTGAGCGCCCCATGACCATAATAGTCGGCCACGCCACCTCTGATCACGATGCCATAACCTACTCGAGGTATTACATCGCGGATAGATTCGAGGACGCAAAGACGACTTTCTTGCTGGTGAAGGGCAACAGCGTCGAGAATTTCTTCATCCGACACGACTATATAGAGCTGATGAAGGGCTCCTTCGTCGAGGACAAGGCCATAGAGCTACCTGAAGAGTTCAAAAAACGATTCCCATCCTTGGTTGAGGTGAAGAGGAAGGGAGAAGGCAGGAGAAAGTAATCGCACGTTACTCCAGCACCAACTCTTCCCTCGGAATGACGGTAAATCTGTCTCCGGTGTAGAGCATGGGGAAGTACTGGGTGTCGTGGTTCGTGCTCCTCATCTTCACGATACCGACATAACGTTCCAGCGAGGTCAGGATGTCCCCCCTCTTCTGGAACTCGAGGTGGATTATCGCGTCCGCCAAAAATTCCTCGACGCCGAAGCGACTGAATCTACGCTTGTCTAGACTCATCTCGGAGATGAAGAAACTGGTAACCCCCTCGTCCCTCAACTCCTTGAAGAGATAATATATCTCCCGTCTGGGGTCTTGTATGGAAACCAGGGAATAGAGGGCATCCAAGGAATCTATGACCAGGAGATCGTACCCCTTTTCCTCGCCTATGCCCTTGACATAGCCCTTTACCCTTCTGATCCAGTCGTACTCGAATTTCGATTCTCGAACTTCCTTTTTGAGCTTTCTTTCGATGGTATCGAAGTCCGCGATTGTCAAATTCCTTCTCCTCTTCCCCATATTCAACTTTCGCATCTGTTGCATAAGGCTGTTTATGTCCTGTTCCAAGGTGATATAAACGCTTTTCATGCCCTTGTTGTGGTACAATATGCTATATGCCAAGGAAGACTTCATGCTCCCGGGCGTGCCGCATATCAAGGACACGCTGCCTTTCGGTATCCCCCCCTCTATGCAGGGATCCAGACCCTCGATATATGTCTTTATTCGCTCTATATCTCCTGCCATACTCATACTCCCAAAAAGTGCATGATGATTAAGTGGGTACCTTTTGCAATCCCGCAATATATACCTTTTGCATTCCGATTTATATCTTCAGATTTTTGCAAATTTCATCCCGAGTTTGTGGTATAAAGCCTGCCCGCTTTTTGAGACAAAGATTATTATTTATAGTAGCTCAAAGTAAAAGCAGTAGGGTAGATAAGGGCGTGCAGTCTTAGAACCCTCTTGGAGTTATCGCATTATTAATTAAAGCGTGATATCTGATGAAGGAGTGCGATGTTCTCGTTGTAGGTGCGGGCCCGGCAGGGAGTAGCGCGGCGAGGGCCGCCTCTATGGGCGGCGCGAAGACCGTATTCATAGACAAAAAGGGGGAGGTCGGTAAGCCCGTACAGTGTGCGGGTGCAGTGGGCGCTTATCTATTGCCATTTCTCCCTTTTGAGATACCGAAGGAACTGCTGATTTGGAGGATCGACGAACTCCGATTCTGGGCCGACGGAATCGCCATAAATAGGAGGGGCGGCCCGTGGACGAGCTATGCCATCGATAGGAGCAGCTTCGATAGCTGGCTTGCTCAAAAGGCGGTCGAAGCCGGGGCGGATCTTCGACTAGAAACCGAGCTGGTAGATCTAGAAATCGAAGACGATTTTCATGCCTCAAAGGCCATAGTGAAGACAGGAGAAGGGGAAGAAGAGGCCGCCTTCAAAGCGCTCATAGCCGCCGACGGCGTCGACTCGAAGGTCCTGGAAGAACTGGGCGTGAGGAATGATAGCCCGATAATCGGCAACGCGATGAGCTATGAACTGGAGAACGTGAAGTTACAAGCGCCCCACAGAGATCAGCTATTCTTCGGCGATTTCGCACCCAGCGGTTATGCGTACCTCTTCCCGATCTCGAGAGACCGGGCGAATATCGGCGTCGGGAGCATCTCGGATGAGAAGGAGATAGAAAAGTGCTTCGAAGAATTCTGCGAGCTCCCCCAGGTCAAAAGGCAGATCCAAGATTCCACAAAAGTCAAAGAGAAGAGCGGTTCTGTCCCCTTCGGTTACCTCGCAGACAAATGTTGGTACGGCAATGTTTTGCTCGCGGGCGACGCCGCTACCCAGAACATAAAACCCTTGGTCGAGGGTATTCTGCCCGCCATAATCTGCGGAAGTATAGCCGGAGAGACAGCGGCAAAGTTTCTCGAAACCGGGTCGCCTTTGGCGGAATATCAGGAGAGTGTTCAGAGGAAGCTCGGGGTCATATTCAGAGAATCGGATCGTTACATCGATTTGTTGGACGAGCTCAGCCACTCGACAAGTGAAGGGAGGTATTTGATGATGATGGGGCTCTGCTCCAACATATTCTCTGTAGAAGATATAAAGAGATTGAAGGACGAGGATTATGCCATGCTGAAACGACGATTGATGGGCTGGAAAAAGAGCAAGATGAAGAGGTTCATGACAGAGGTGCAGGAAAGATTCGGAATATTGTATTTGAGGCTGGTCTCTAGGTGAGGGGTTATGCTGATACTCGATTTAAGGACGAAGAACGTGGCGATCGGAGAGGGCAGAATTAATTTGCGAGCATGCCCTCAATTTTTATCACAATATGATCAGATAAAAACTCATAACCTGAAGTGATATGGATGGCATTACTCCTGAGCGATAGGGAGCTCGATAGGGTAAAAAGAAGGATCGAGGACTCCATAAGGTCGAGCATAGAGGATACGGGGACGAGGGGGGGAGTAGTTGCCCTGAGCGGTGGGGTGGATTCCGCCCTTGTGGCAAAGCTCGCAAGCGAGGCCATAGGGGATCGGCTTTTCGCTTTGATCCTTCCCGAGGAAGGCGTTACCTTGCCCGAGGATATTGAGCATGCAGAACAACTTGCGAAGGAGCTGGGAATCGGGTACAAGCTTATCAAAATCGACGATGTACTCAAGGGCTTTAGCGATATCTACACCACCTTGCACGTGGGAGAGCGAAAGAGAAGGCAGCTATCCTGGGCAAATGTCAAGCCGAGGGTCAGGATGATATTGAGTTATATGGTTGCTAACCTGGACGATAGGGTAGTCTTGGGCACTGGGAATAAAACCGAGATCTTGTTGGGGTATTTCACAAAATACGGGGATGGAGGCGTGGATCTGTTACCCATTGGCGATCTCTACAAGACCCAGGTGATACAGATGGCGAGGTATCTAGATTTACCGGAAGAGATCGTCGAGAAGCCGCCATCTGCTGGGCTATGGCAAGGGCAGACCGATGAGGCAGAACTGGGCGCAACATATGAGGAGATCGACGATGTTTTGTATTGCTTGGTAGAGGGAGGCTTATCACCGGAAAAGGCGGCCAGCAAGTTGAAGATCGAGATAACGCTTGTCAACAGAATATACGATAGAATGAAGAGGAACGAGCACAAGAGGAGGCCCCCCGTCATCACGAAGCTTTTCTAGAGTTGGAATTGCTGGAAGAGTTCTGAAAAGTTAGCAGAATTTCGTGAAACAAATTTCATGGATGGGGACGAGAAAAATGCTCGGGATCAGAGATGCAATTCATCTTAATTGGGCAAAGAGATCCCATGCGTAAGCGTGGGTAGGAATCGCGACTTCACAGATTGGACATTTCATCTCTATCACCATCTGGGTTTTACGGTAATGACATATACCTTCTCTCTAGCTTTCTCAAATTAAACGTACATAAAACGCAACTTTTAAATATTGGTAATTAAATTTAATTAAATATAATTAAAGGTCTTGAAGATGGCAGAGAAGAGGAAGTTCACCACGGTCTCCATACCCATCCCCTTATACGACAAGATCAAGGAAAGGATAAAGGATACAGGCTTCACATCCGTTTCAGATTACGTCACCTTCGTCCTCAGAGAGGTGGTCTCAGAGACCAAAGAGGAGGAGAGAGAGCCCTTCACAAAAGAGGACGAAGAGAAGGTAAAAGGGAGGCTCAGGGCCCTGGGGTACCTCTAAAGGCGATAGCGATGCTGCTGGTTATAGGATTGGATGCCGCAACATGGAAAGTGATAGAGCCGAATATAGATGTGCTGCCCAATCTGAAGAGATTGATGGAGGAGGGGAAGCACAGAACAATAATAGTCAAGGGGAAGCCCCACTCCGCCTCAGTCTGGTGCTCCATATTCTCAGGGAAAACTCAGGATGAACATAAGCATTACAACTTCATCATCGATGGAAAATTGCAGACGAGGGGGGACATAAAGGTCGACTTCATATGGGATATACTTGACAATGACCTCGATATAAGGGTCCTGGGAGTCCCCTTCGTTTACCCCCCTTACAACTTCAACTGCCATTATGAGCCCATAGGATATGGCCTCTCATGGGATTTAGGAGAGCTTGGAGAAGACATGGAGGGATTGTCCAGGGTGGCAAAAGATAACCTATCGGAAAGGCCGGATGTCTTCATAGTGATATATACCATGCTCGACAAGATCCAGCACTTCCATTGGGGGGAGGCGATGGTAATAGATTGGTACAAGAAGATCGACGGTAAGGTCGGGGAATTACTAGAATTTACAAATGAAAGAGACAAGATAATCGTCCTCTCGGATCACGGCTTCTGCGACTGGGATGAGGTAGAGGTCCATACTTTGCCCCCAGAGACGCCAGAGGGCGAGATAAAGGGCGACCACCATCCAGAGGCCATTTTGATCACAAAAAATGTCGATTGCGACATCGAAAAACCAGAGGATATCTTCTTTGCCATAAAGGAAGAGGTGAAAGGATGAACTTTGAGGAGAAGGTCGAAAGATCAAGGGGAGTGATCAAAGAGGCGTTCGATAGATTCGACAGGATAGGGATTGCTTGGACCACCGGCAAAGACAGCACGGCAGTCTTATCCTTGGTAAGGGAGGTATTTGGCAAGGTGCCATGCCCAGTGCTCCACGGCGATACGACGGTGAAGTTTGATGAGGTTTATGAGTATAGGGACAGGATGGCAAAGGAGTGGGATTTGGACTTGAGAATAATGAAGCCGGAGATACCAGAGGGCTTCGAGATAGCGAGAGACAGGGAGAACTGTTGCCATTTGCTAAAAACGATCCCCGCCCAAAAGACCTTCGAAGAGCTCGGCTTGGAGGCGGTGATCGCCGGGATAAGGTGGGACGAGCAGAGGGCGAGGAGGAACGAATCTTACTTCTCGAGGAGGAAGACCCATTGGCGCGTTCATCCCATATTGCACTGGAGCGAAGAGGACATCTGGAGGTTCATAAAGGAGAGAAAAATTCCCCACAATCCATTGTACGACAAGGGCTACCGAAGCATAGGCTGCAAGCCCTGTACAGAGCCCACCCCAGAAGGTGGCACAGAAAGGTCTGGTAGGGCGCAGGACAAGGAGGAGATAATGGAGAGGTTGCGCGCTTTGGGTTACTGGTAGGCAATTGGTACTTCGTTCTTTCAGGCGAAGTATCCTATCGTTTCCCACAAAATTCATCGAGAAACGTTTTCATGGTCCTAGTGGGCAGGGCTGGGATGTCGTTGAGAAGTATATCTCCTCCCACAAAAATTTTTAAAGTGACTGGGGCTTTGTGGAATGGGGAAAGGATAAAGAGAGGCGGCTCTTGCCAATCTCAGGTTATCTCTAATACTGCCTTTTTCTTCCCCTCAGGATAGAAGAGAACTTCATTGCCAGCACTTAGATCCAAGAATTTAGCGATCTTTGCGGGAATTCTTATTACTAACGAATTCCCGGACTTTACCACTCTTAATTTCTCCGCGAGCCCCCATATCCCGAGCTCTTTTGCTTTATGTTCGATTTTTTCCACCGCTTCTCCGTCTAGAAAAGACTCACCACATTCATCGCAGATTTCTGCCGGAAATTTTCCTAAAAATACCCCGAACATCTCCTCTTCAACTTCTCCATTCCTTAGATTGCCTTTTTCACAGATTGGACATTTCATCTCTATCACCATCTGGGTTTTACGGTAATGACATATACCTTCTCTCTAGCTTTCTTATACACTACTTCGAAATAGGAATAGGTAGACACGATTTTCCCGCCTTGAAGGCGTTTTGTACCTTTATTGATTGCATTTTTGACTTCTTCATGGGAGATCCCTCTTTCTATCATTCTGAACCTTGCATGTTTACTGTATTTTATCTTTAACATGTAACATTGGTATTATTTTTTATACATAAAATACTTTTCGTTTAGGTTCACGGATTTGAAAAGCCGTTTTTGTGAACAGTGATCTACCAGCGTTATTTACGATAACACTTCAGGGCTCTGTGGGGCACGGATGGGAAGGTGTGAAAAGTATATTTGATACCAGTTCAGGCAGGGCGCAGGACAAGGAGGAGATAATGGAGAGGTTGCGCGCCTTGGGCTACTGGTGATTTTTTCATCTTTAATATGTAACATTTGTATTATTCTCTACGGAGAATAATATTCTTTACCGATGGTAATACTTCTTTACCTAATGTAGGAGAGAAAAAGTATGGGCGCAAGAGCATCAAAAATAAGTTCGAAGGGGCAGATAACTCTGCCGAAGGATTTGAGGGATAGATATCATCTCGTTGAAGGAGAAGAAGCATTGATACTACCTACTGAAGAGGGGATACTTGTAAAGCATAGGAAGGCCTCTTTAAAGGGTATTCTTGCAGGGAAGATTGATCTCGAAGGCGTAGAGAAAGACATCAAATCCCTTAGGAGGGAATGGCGTATTTGAGTGCCTACGTAGTCGATACCGCCGCATTTATAAGATACCTCTCAGATGAACTCCCTTCAAAAGCAGATGCGATATTCAGAGATGCGGAGAGTGGCAAAGTTCAGCTCCTTTTGCCCCACATAGTTATAGGTGAGTTTATCTACATCTCCCTGAAAAACAGGCTTAAAACGGTGAACAGTGAAGCTGTGATAAGGGAGGTCCTTCTTACTGTAGAGACTGCAGGTTATATAACGCCTGTGGATATGGATATGACGGCATGGGGGCATTTTCTCGAGCTCGACATCCCTGACTTACACGACAGGATGATATGTGCCATTGCCGCCTCAAAGAATGCATTGGTTATCAGTCCAGATGAGGAAATAAGTAGGCATGTTGAAACGGTGTGGGATTGATGCCCTTCTTACAATTACAAAGAGCGTTTAACGCTTTAAGATAGCTCAATAAAAATCATGGAACATGTTTTTAGCGATGTTTTTTAACCCCTAGTTGTAGCACAACTTGCACTAAGACAGGACAAAAGGATTTGTTAGAAATTCTAACAATATTTTTAACTCGGTAAGACCGTCTTACTATTATGATGAAGAACAAAGAATTGGGCAGAATCCCTAAAAACGTAATCCCTGAAATTACCCACATGAGTTCTAAAGGTCAGATTGTAATACCCAAAAACATCCGAGATTCTCTGGCAGTAGGTATAGGGGATTCTTTTGCTATTTTTAGAACATCTGAAAATACCCTAATATTAAAACCAATTAAAACTCCTAGCATAGAAGAAGACCTAAAGATCTTAAAAGAGATAAATAAAGCTTGGAAGAGAATCGAGAGAGGGGAGTATAGAAAAGCTAAAGTAGATGACTTTCTAGAAGAATTAAAGGAGTGGTAATCAAGGAAGTCATCTGGGATAAGGAGTTTGAATCTACTTTTAAGGCCGTCGATGGCACTGCATCATCCATCTCCTTTAAATACCACGATCGATCGTATCGATGAACCTTACCTTCCGAGTCTCGGTCGTTCCTCTCGAGGAGATTTCCAGTTCGGCCATTATAAGGTATGGGAACAACCCCCTAAAAAAATAGTGGTTTAAAGGATGCTAGGCGCTACTGGGTATACTGATAGGCTACGCTGGGTTCTGACTCATCCTGAATGTGGGCAGCTCAAAATGCTTGCATTAAATCGCAACCATAATTTATCAAACAAAGAAGAACACGATTAACCCCCCAACCCCTAATACCTGTGACCAAAAACAATCTTCTCTAAATACATTTCCTTTTTCTTCTTGTCGATGCTGTAGATAATTCTGTATTTCATAACGCGCAATCTGTGGCTACCACTCAATTCGTAATGAAGTCTTTTGTATCGCTCTGGATTCTCGGCCGCTTCCTCTATCTTGTTTATTATCGCCTGTTTGGCCTTGGCATCCTTTATCTTTCTGAAGTCGTTAGCGAACTCCTTGGTAGGGAGGATCTTATAAGTCATCAGGCGCCACTTTTAAGTTCTTCCCAGTCCTCAAAACGCCTCTCTGAGATATCTCCCTTGGCACGCCTGTAGCTCTCCATAAACTCCTTATCATTCATCAGTTCAACGCCCTCAATCAGTGAGTCGAGGCGTTCCTTTGCCTCCATGATCTCCTCGAAGACCTTCCGGCTCATGTATATCCGGTCTCTTTCAGCAACTTCAGCCATGAACAATCACCCTATAGAGGATAACATCCCTAACATTTAAATCCTTTTTCATCCGAGGTTTTTTCTCTACCCTGGATGATGTAATCAATGCAATGTGG
>JBHIFP010000023.1:0-23336 GCA_046761145.1 Hydrothermarchaeales archaeon (SeqCode) | reverse complement strand
TACGCTAGGCAGAGCTCTCTTCTTAGCAGCTTTTCTAGCTCTACGAATATGTTCTTGCCCTGCAGCTTCCACGATGCAAAGAGAGAGGCGATGTACTGATAGTTCTGGGAGCCGTTCTCCGATCGGAAGCACCCGATTATCTTCCTCATGATCACATGCTCTCGCATGGCCTGCTCGCCCAGGTTGTTGGTGGGCTCCATACCAGGATAAAGTAGGCATGTGAACCACTTACCAAGACCGCCGCGTATATAGCCCACCGGCTTCTTGAGCTCCTCGAAGTTGCTATATCTCTCGACCAGGTCTTCCATCTTCTCTTCGAACTCCTGTTTTTCACGTTTCCTCTCACTCATCGGAGGGTCTTTCCCGATGAAAGCCTTCAGCTCATCGAACATGGAATGTGTCTCCTCGGAGAGCCGTCTACCGGTGTCGGAAACATCCTTGCGATCGTCCACCTCCCTTAGGAGGTGCGCCCAGCCCCTTTGAACTATGTTGATATGAGAATATGCCCTCCAGCCATCTACCACATCCGGCCCGACGTGGTCCTCTCCAAGGATCTCGTCCACCACCTTTTTCCCTCTGGATCTTCTAATGACGGTGAGGACATCGTCCTTATCAGTCCTGAAGATCCAGAGCCACCATTGCTCGCCGTTGATCTTGATCCCTGTCTCGTCGATATACCTCCAATTGGCGGCCCTCACCTTCTCCTGGATCCTATCGTACTCGCTCTTGCAGGCATCCCCGACTCTCAGGAGCATGTCCATAACGCCCTTCGTACTGATCTCGAAGTCGTTGTAATGGCCCATGAAATCCTGCACCTTTCTGAGGGGCCCTCTCAGATGATACTTGAGCATCGTGGCGTATACGAGCAGGTGAACGCCGAAGTTCCCCTTTGTAGGACAGGCACTGTGTCTGGCGGTGAACGGGTGGCCGCAGTGCCGGCAAACGTGCTTGTCTAGGATATACTTTGTGACCTTGATCTTCGGGGCTGATTCAAGTTCTTCGACGATCTTCTCCTCTGTGTCTACGGGGTCTCCAGGGTCTTGTCCGCATCTTGGGCAGCGTGCTGTTGGGACTGGAATGGTTTCGTCTGGTATTGGGATCTTCCGGGTTGCCCCCCTGTGTCCCTTTGGCGCCCCACGCTTTTTCGGAGTTTGACCTTTCGGCTCCTTTTTGAATCTCTGTGCCGATGAAGGTGTGTGCGGGCTCTCGTATTTTGCCAGCTTGGCTTCAAGCTCTGAAATCCTACTAGCCAGCTCAGAATTGGTTTTCTCCACCTCCTCTATTCTCCTGGCATAGTCTTGAAGAAGCTTGAAGATATTGCAGTTGAGGCATGGTGGAGTGGTTGCATGATCTAAGCTTGTTGCCATGAAAAGGAGGCTGAAGTCGGTGCCCTTAAAAACCTTGGGAAAAGTAATTTATGAGAGTAGCTAAACATATACCTCTTATCTATTTTTTTTGGAAGATTAGAAGCCCCCTACATCCCCATCAACTTGGCGGCAGGCCTTATCAGGGCAAGGGGTATGTTCGGGAATATCCCAAATAACAGGACGCCGAGGGCCAGAATAAGCATGGGGATCAACATGACTAGAGGAGCTTCGTCCGTCTCTACTTCCTCGTGCTCGCCCTCATGCACGCCAAAATAGGCCTTAATTATTATCGGCATGTAATATACCGCATTCATCAGGCTGCTCGCGAGGAGGACGACCACATAAAATGTAAGTGCTATAGTACCAGCGTCCAAGGCGCCCAAGAGGAGATACCACTTGCTTATAAATCCGGCAAATGGCGGGAGACCTATCATCGATAGGGCAGCTACCGTAAAGACGAGCATTGAGAGGGGCATCTTCCTCCCAATCCCGGCAAAGTCATCTATGTTCTTTTTGCCGGTCTTGAAGATGAGCGCTCCAGCGACGAGGAACAATGCATCCTTCATCAGGATGTGGTTGAATAGGTGCAAAATGCCGCCCTCCAAACCCCTTGTAGTGAGGAACATAGAACCCAGGATTATATAGCCCATCTGGCTTATAGATGAGTAGGCCAACATCCTCTTCAGCAACTTCTGCGATATCGCGACGGCCGAGCCCAGGATTATGGCCATGCCGGCGAAGCCCGCTATCACGATATGGGCATTCATCCTGAATATGAGGGGAACGCCAAATATGTTGTAGATCGTCCTGATTATGCCATATGCACCTGCCTTGATCATCACCCCAGAAAGTAGTGCGCTACAAGGGGATGGCGCGATAGGATGCGCATCTGGCAACCATACATGCATGGGGAACATCCCTGCCTTCGTACCAAAACCGATTATGTAACTGTAAAATATCGCCTGTGTTATCCAGCCATTATATTGCAAGATACCGACCCTGCTTATATCCAGTACATTCGATTCTATGAACGTCATAACCACGGCGAACAAGAGGAAGAGACCGCCGCCGATGCCCATGAATAGATACTTTTTCCCGGCCTCCATTGCCTCATCCGTCTCTTCGTGAATAACGAGAACCCAAGACGCTATCGCGAGGATTTCAAAGCATATATACAATGTAAATAGATTCTTCGCCAATACGACGCCCATCATCGAGCTGAAAGTCAAGATCAAGAACCCATAATATCTATCCTTCGCATGTTCTGGCTCCATGTAGGCGATGGAATAGATCGTAGCAAGCATCCAAGCAAATGAGGACATTATAGCCATGAGCAGGCCGAGGGGATCTGCCATATACTCGATTGGTATGGGGGAGACCGTAGAAGGAAGCAGGACAAATTCCAGAACGGTACCGCCCAACACAGCGGGGATCATAGCCAAGGATAACAAAAATGAAGCCACAGTACTCCCTACTGCGAGATAGTTCCTCAGATCTTCGGAGTACCTCCCAGCTAGATAGATGGGCACGGACAAAATAGCCGGTATCCAAACCGCCAAAACCAACAATATGGAGGTCGCAGTCTCGCCAACCATCATACCACATCTAAATGATTTATCATGATAGATTGCAAGTATTCTTTATTTACGCGTGCTACATAAATGTTTCTAATCTTTCACAATAAATATTTCCTAGCTACAGCCCTAGCAACTTGACCGCGGGCTTTATCAAGGAGAGTGGAGCACCGGGAAATAGGCCCAGGGCTATAACCCCAAGCCCCATGATAACCGTCGGTATCAACATGCTCAAAGGCGCTTCATCCCTCTTGATCACCAAATCTTCGGGGACTCCGAAATATATGTGGTTTATCACCCTCATGAAATAGACCGCATTCAGCAAACTACTCGCAAGTATGACGAATACGAAAGCCATATTTGATTGCAGACTTCCGAGGACCAGGAAAAATTTGCTCATAAAGCCCGCAAGGGGAGGTATCCCGACCATCCCGAGGGCGGATATTGAAAATGCGCCCATGGTCAGGGGCATCTTCTTGCCCAGACCACCAAATTCGGGTATATCCCTGATCCCCGTCTTATAGACCACAGCACCAACCGCCAGGAACATCGTGCCCTTCATAACCGAATGATTGATTAGATGGTATATCCCCCCTATCAAACCATTATGAGAGAATAATGTTGCACCAAGAACTATATAGCCCATCTGGCTTATAGTTGAGTACGCCAACATGCGGAAGACATCGTTCTGGGCTATCGCAAATAGAGAACCGAAGATGATTGCTATACCGGCAAGCAGTGGCAGTATCTCATCGAGCGCTGTGCCATTTACAACGGGCATACCGAAGATGGAATAAAAGAGCCTTATAAGGACATAAGCGCCGACCTCTAAAGTTATTCCTGAGCATAATGCGTTTACAGGCGCTGGCGCATGGGTATATGCATCCGGCACCCATATGTGCAACGGGAATAGTGCAGTTTTCAGACTGAAGCCGACGACCAAAAAACCCAAACCGGCCAATAACACCCTAGGATAATTGGGCATTGCAACCTCTTTTATCCTTACTGCAAGATCGGCCATATTCAAGGTCCCGGTGGTCATATATGTTAAACCAATACCGAGTAGCACAAAGCTCGAGGCCATTGCCCCCATGTAGAGGTATCTGAAGCTCGATTCGAACTGCCCTTCCGTTCCCTTCTTGCCAGCAATCGGAACCAATGCATAGGAAGACAGAGAGGCGATCTCCAGGAAGACGAATAGGTTGAATATGTCGCCCGTGACGACCATCCCAGTGAGACCCGCCAAGAGGAGTAAGACCAAGGCATAATATAAATATATATTTCTCTCATCTATCATCTCCTCGGCATATCTAACTGAGAATATGACTATAAGTAGACCAATGCCAGTAACCATCAATGCCACGAAGGCGCCCAGATAATCTACCGCAACCTCTATCCCCCACGGAGGTTCCCAGTTTCCAAGATAGTAGTGTATTGGGCCTGCCTTTTGCACGGTGAATGCCATCGAGATAGCCATAAAGAAAGACAGGAGAGTAGCGGATATAGTTGTAGGCACACACCACTCCTTTCTCCATCTGGCAAACATCGGGACAATATAGGAAGCTATCAACGGTGTTACTACTATCAAGACAGGAAAATGTTGGGAGATGCCCATCTCAACTCTCTCCAGGTCCTCTTATCCTGATCTCTCTGATCTTATCTCCGTTCAGCGTACCATACTTCTCGTACAATTTTATCGTGAGGCCGAGTGCAAACGCGGTGACGCTGACAGCAACGACGATGGCAGTGAGTATGAGGGCTTGGGGCAGTGGATTCACATACACCACATTCTCGACGCCAGGAATAACGATCGGGGCCCTCCCTCCTTTGACGCTCCCCATAGATATGAAGAATAGGAATATCGAGGTGTCCATGATATTCAGCCCTATGATCTTCTTTATCAGGTTCTTCCTGGTGATCATCGTGTACAGACCTATCAAAAATAGGGTTGAAGAGATCAGGTAATTGTACTGATAAAAACCCGCGGGTATCATCATTCTGGCCGTTCCTCCACTATAGTGTAAAATAGAGTTTTCCCAGTACTAGCGACCTTGAACCCGATTACTATGTTGATTCCGAGGATTATACCTCCGCTCAACAAAGCTCCGGGCGTCCCAACAGGTATCCCAACGATCTTATTTGCCAAGAAATTTCCTCCTAAAAGAATGCCTAATAAACCTATGATAGCATAACCCAAGGCGAAACTTTCGAGTATCACAGAGAGATCATGGGGCGCCCTCCTATTGCCCTCTTTCAAGCCGAAGACCACGGCGATCAGTATCATGCTGCCACCTATGACCGCACCGCCCTGAAACCCGCCACCAGGGGTTAAATGGCCGTGAAATATGATGTACAAACCGAACATCTGTATGAGGGGGGTCATCATCCTTGTTACGGTCCTAACGATTACATCTTCCATCTCATTCCTCCTCGTGCTCTCCTCCTAAAGCGAGAACGGAGATGATGCCGAGGGCCGCGGTATAGAGCACTGTCGTCTCACCGAGGGTGTCATAGGCCCTATAATCGACTATTATACTCGCAACGATGTTCAAGGCTCCAGTTTCCTCAACATTCTCGGTTATGTACCTCGGCACCACATGGGTATATCCAGGACTGTTTGGATCCCCAAAGGGGGGCATCTCTGTCACGATCGTCACTAGGGCATATCCGATTATTATCACAAAAAGAAGGGCCAAAAACCGTCTGGCCAACGACCCCTTTAACCTCATTCTTCTTCCCACCTCGTCGTCTTACTTATGGTCGCTATGAACAACATCGTAGTAATCCCGGCTCCGACAGCTGCTTCGGTTATGGCTATGTCCGGGGCATCTAATTGCTGCCATATGATCGACATGACTAGGCTATATGCAGAGAAGATCACAACGGCGCTCAGTAGATCCTTTGTACGGATCACCTCTAGGGAACATACCACCAAAAATAGAAGAAGGATCAGATCCAAGAGCCATATCATTCTTTTCACCTCGCATACGTTTTTTTTGCATCTTTCCCGTACATATCAAATACACTTCCTTCCCATAACTTAACACCGCTAAGGTATGCGGCCTTGGCTATGGCATGTGCCGAAGTGGGATTGGCGACAAAGATAAAGGTTGCTATCAAAATCATTTTTCCCGAAATGAACAAACTTCCTGGCGCGCCCAATACAACAGAATATACGGCAAGTCCTGTCAATATCGTCATCGCTCCCAAGGTGTCGCACTTTGTCGTGGCGTGCATCCTCGTATAGACATCGGGCAGCCTCAACAATCCGATCGTTCCAACGATGAAGAAGAACAGTCCTATGATAAAGAATAGCATTACTATCGTATCGATCATTCGCCCAACTCCCCCTTCTCCAAATATTTCGAAATCGTTAGGGTGGCTAAGAAGTTGATCAGGGCATAGACGATGGCCACGTCGATGTATAAAGGATGCTCATAGATGTAAGCAAACAAAACCAAAATTACCATGGTCTTTGTCCCTATCACATTTATCGCGATTACCCTATCCGGTGCAGATGGCCCTTTAACCCCTCTGTAGAGACATAAGAAGCTCGTGAACCCCAATATCACACCCATATAAATGAAGATATTTGGCTCGATCGTTTTGCTCACCCGCTAACATTCTCTATCTCCCTCAACCTCCTCAACATGGGCCACTCCTCAATGCCTCTGGCGTATTCTTCGGGCCGATGGGTCGTTATCGCGTGGACGTAATATGTATCGCCGATGATATCTATAGTAAAAGTACCAGGGGTCAGTGTAATCGAGTTTGCCAAAGTGACTTTTATGAGGTCTTTCTTGAGGCCCGTCTTGAATTTCACTATCCCCGGAGATATGGGCATCTTTGGGTCGAGGACTATACGTGCAACCTGTATATTGGACTTTATTATCTCGGTTATCAGATATCCGATATAAAATAGATACAGGATAATCACTTTGGGTTTAGGCAAGGCCCTCTCGCCTTTCCGAATGAGCATTTCGTGGGAGAAGACGGCGACAAGGAGGGCGCAGAAGGCGCCAAGCATGATGTGTTGGATATCGAAGGTCGATGACACAAAGAGCCAGAATAACAGCAAAGCGAGGAAGGTTACAAGGAATCCAGACTTGTTCTCCCTCAAACTTTTGCTGATCTCTTTTATGCTCATCTTCGTACATCCTGAACAATTCTATGCTGAGCTACCAGCTTTGTCGATCATCAAAACGAAACAGAGAGCTAATCTCTATGGGGTTATATAAATTTTTCTGATTCAGAAGTACATCCCTTTAGAAATAATCCTCCGCGGGGATCTTCTTATGAGGAGGCGCTTCATATTTTGGACGCTCACCACGGACATATATAATTCCCAACTTGTTGGCGCGATAAGTGGTGATGGAGAATAGGAGCAGTATCGTGCCGGTCGCAACGTGGAGGACGTTCTGCACAACGTGAGTTATAACGTACAAAGGGGCCAAGCCCCAGATATCCATGAGCCTCCCAAGCATTATATCAAAGACGAGCAAAGAGACCGCAACAGCAATGATCGGGATGAACACCATAACGATGGATTCGGTCGTATGCCTGGCCTGCTGTAAGAGCATATAAGCCAATACCAAAGTCGGTATTAGGGTGAGATAGATGAAGGGGCCTTCGATATATGGGTCCCATGGAGTTTCCGACATCATGGCCAAAACCACCACCAGGATCACCATACCCCCAAATATCGCCATTATAGTATCGGACGACATAGGTTTGATCCTGCCCTCAGTTCCCAATTCGGAGGCGTTTGAAGATTCCTCGATAAATTCTTTCGATCCTCTATATAAAAAGAAGAGCGCTACTGGAGCGGCTACCATATGCAAGTAGTGGAATAGATCATGGCTAAATGGGTCTAGGGGGAAGAAGTGTTCGGCGGCTTCCCCAAGCCCTATGAATCCCACAGCGATCATCCCGACGGTGAGCGCGGACCAAGTGTAAGGGGACTCCATTACCAGTATCTTATAGAGCACGTAAACAGCGACCAAGCTCGCAAGAAACAGGAATATTGATGCATAGATATGCGCATAGATCTCCATCATGCCGTGGTGATCGAAGAACTGGTCAATCAACAGTTTCTCTGCACCAAATTTGACTGCCACATTCGCACCTCGTTTATCTCCTAACCTTACAAATATACGATTATATTTATAACTTTCCTTTTATGTTGGAGTTCTCTTTTCGAGGTATCGCATTTACCGGAAACATAATATAATCTTGGTCCATCGATGCCTTTCCACTGCCCATTATGTATGTAGCTTATTGCCTCTTGGTGCACATACTGGGCCTTTTTAAAAACTGGGACCACATCAATAGTTAAAATTGCCTTAACCCGCTACTCTATTAAAAGACGTGCTCCTCGTGGTGTTTTTTCGTCAATGTATATACTGCGGTGAAGAAGAGGACAGCTATCTCTATACCCAATACCACGTCTATAATATCCCCAGTAACCTTTAAAATAAGTCCAACATATTTTGCGAAGTTCGTGATCGAGACTATTGTGCTAATACAAAAAACTAGAGTCAGGTGGAGCCAAAACCCGCTATGATCGCTTTTCTGATAGTTGAGATATCCCAGGTATGCAGCAACTGCAAAATATACGATGTTTGCAAATGAAAAGATCGCTGGCAGATTCATGTCAGGCCTCCCCTTTTTTCTGGGAAGTTGCATCGAGCCATTTTATAGAGAAATAGCAACTTATAATCATGGATATCCCCGCCAATCCAAACAGCCCATTTGATAGGGTAGTCAACCAGGTAACTGCATAGTGATCCCCCCAAAACTCCGAAAAATAGCTGAATACGATAAGTAGGAGCCCCATGGTGAAAAAGAGGCCCCGTTTCTCATATCTACTCCTGACCCGCGAAAAGAAGAGGTAAAGCGTGGCCAAATAAAAGGGGATAGTCGCCAGTCCGCCTACGAACTCCAACATATGTGTAGGGTGCATATTGATCCTTCCTCACTTAACTAAATCCTCTCCATATTTAACCTTTTCTGATTCTAGGCCAATGTCTCCTAAAGAGATTCCTTCTTTCCTAATGGCGAAATGAAATGATTTTAATAGGAAATGAGACGGTTATATCAATGAATGCCCTAGATGAGGTAGACCCATGGAAGAGAAAGGCATGTCTAGAGAAGAGATCCTGAAGTTATTAAAGGACGCGAGGAAAAAAGATTTGAGGTATTTAGATGGAAAGATACTGAATTCTATGTGCACCCCTCCTCTGCCTTTTTCAAAGGAGGTTTGGGGCTCATTTATGGAGACCAATCTAGGCGACGCAGGGCTCTTCCCTGGAACGAAAGAGTTGGAAAGTGAAGTGATAAAGATACTTGGGGGCCTGCTCAAAAAAAGAGCAGCAAAGGGCTTCGTGGTTTCTGGAGGAACAGAGGCAAATATCATGGCGCTGTGGGTCGCACGAAACATGCGGAAGAAGAAAAAACCCGAGGTGATCGTTCCAGAGACTGCGCATTTCTCTTTTGACAAAGCTTCAAATCTTTTAAATTTGAGATTGATAAAGGCAGACACATTAGGGGATCATACTGTGGACCTAGGGGATGTTGAAAGGCATATAAATGAAAACACCGTTGCAATCGTCGGGATCGCTGGGAGCACCGAATATGGCACTATCGATGATATAGAAGAACTTGCAAATCTTGCGACAAAATACGGCGTGTACTTGCACGTCGATGCTGCATTTGGCGGGCTGGTAGTCCCCCTTTTGAAAGATCTGGGGTATCCTATAAAAAGATTTGACTTCTCTCTCGAAGGTGTCAGTTCAATCACGATCGACCCCCACAAGATGGGCATGGCGCCTATGCCATCCGGCTGTATCCTATTTAGAGATGAAAATATCTTAAAATATATCGAGACTTCCTCCCCCTATCTCACAGAGAAGAGACAGTTCACAATAATTGGGACGAGACCCGGGGCTTCTGCAGCATCGACGTACGCCGTTCTTCGATCGATGGGTAGGGAGGGTTACAGAAGGGCTGTAGGGGGATGTATGGAGCTGACGATGAGATTGCATACTAACTTGAGAAATCTGGGATTTGAATCGATCAAACCAACGATGAATATCGTCGTCTTCGGCCATGAGAGACAAGATGCGATTGCAGAAAAACTATCTGAGAAAGGCTGGCTTATATCGCGGACTAAAAATGGCGAGATACGTCTAGTAATAATGCCCCATGTTACTGAAAATAGTATTGGTGAATTTATCGAAGATTTGAGAGAGATCCTCGGAGATCTGGATCATAGGAGTAGGGAGGCAAAGTGAAATTCTGCCCAGTATGCGGAAGTAGGGATATGACGTATGCCGTTCTAGGGACGACCCTCCCAATTTATAAATGTAAGACCTGTGGTTATCGTGGCTTGATAGTTGTCGAGGACGGTTCGATATCAGAAAAACTGAGGGAAGAATACCAAAAGAAGAGAGAGGCGAGATAGACGATGGATGTAAAGAAAGAGATTGTTGAGACGGGGAAGTATATACTGTTGGGGCTGATCTTGGCATCCATCATGAATCATGGATTGGGCTATGCCCTGGGTACAGAGAAACCGGTCATGGCAGTTGTTTCGAATAGCATGGCCCCCACATTCTACAAGGGGGATTTGGTCATCGTCAGAGGCATCGATCCCGATCAACTACTGAGGGGGGATATAATCGTATATTATAATCCTTATAAGAATATCCCCATCGTGCATCGCATCGTAGATATCGAGGAACGCGAAGGGCTTCGGTATTTTGTAACAAAAGGGGATCACAATTTGAGGACAGACCCCGAGTTCGGGATCTCGCCGCCAGTCAGAGAAGACCTCGTGAAAGGGAGGGTTATCCTAATTATACCCAAGCTCGGTTGGTTTAAGGTGATTCTGACCGAATTCTCGACCTCAATTAAAGGAACCCTGTAAAATGAGGTATCCATTTGTACGACTTCGAAATCGACCGCGTTGTGGGGATTATCAGAGAGAATAATTACAGGACGGTTGGCCTACAGTTTCCGGAAGGGTTGAAAGAGCATGCCCCAGAAGTGGTGGATGAGATCAATAAAAAAGTTGATTGTTCCATCATCATCTCTGCAGATCCATGCCATGGCGCATGCGACCTTGCGGATGGAGATATGGAACTGATAGGAGTTGAAGCTCTATTCCATTTTGGGCACAGCAAGATCCTCAAAAAAACGGGGATCCCGGTCTTTTATATCGAGGCGAGATCAGATGTAGATCCCATCTCGTTGTTGTCTGAACACTTAGAAAAGTTGCCCAAGAGAGTAGGCCTAGTGACGACCATCCAACACGTTCATACCCTGAACAAGGTCAAGAGATTTTTGGAAGATAAAGGATTTGAGGTCCATATCGGTAAAGCAAAGGGAAGGGCAAAATACGATGGTCAGGTTCTGGGTTGCAACTTTGCTTGCGCAAAAGAGATATCAGAATTGGTTGATGGGTTTATCTACACGGGCACTGGGAATTTTCACCCCCTCGGAGTCGCATTAGCAACGAGAAAGAAGACCTTTGCTTTCGACCTACTTTTAAATGAAGTCAGAGATATGGAGGATTTCAAGGATAGGATATTGAAGCAGAGGTTTGCACAGATTGAGAAAGCGATGAACGCAGAGACATTTGGAATCATCGTTGGAGAGAAGAGAGGTCAGGCGCGGAAAAACCTGGCATTGAAGATCAAGAGAAAGTTGGAAGTGCACGGTAAGAAGGCATATCTGATATATCTGAATGAGATCGATCCCGGTACGTTGATGCCCTTCAGGAAGTTGGATGCTTTTGTAAATACCGCGTGCCCGAGGGTCACGATAGATGAGGCAAAAAGGTACAAACAAGCTCTTTTAACGCCGAATGAGCTGGATATAATGTTGGGCGAAGAGAGATGGGAGAACTATCGTATGGACGAAATACCGTGATCCCCCTTCAAGATTATTAAGCAAAGCATATCTTATTTATTATTGGTAATCCAAAATTGATCCATGTCTCAATTGACTAAGAAGAGATTGGAGATACTGCTTCAAAAGTGCGAAACTTTTGATAGGCCCAAGGTTTATCTCGAACAGTATACAATACCCTCGGACATAGCTGCAGAGATTTTATACCTAGCATATCTGAAAGGCGATATCGAAGGTAAAGTCGTCTATGATCTGGGTTGCGGCACAGGAAAGCTGGCAATAGGTTGTGCATTATTAAAGGCCAAGAAGGTCTTCGGTTTTGAAGTAGATCGAGAGGCCCTCGAGGTTGCGAGGAAGAACGCATCAAATATTGGTGTCGACGTTAACTGGATCGAGGGAGATATCGCAGAAGTTGAAGGAGATTGCGATACCGTGATCCAAAACCCGCCCTTTGGTGTGCAGAGAGAAAAAGCCGATAGGGTCTTTTTGGAAAAGGCGTTGCAATTAGGGAAAGTTATTTATTCTATGCATAAGATGGAGACAAGAGAGTTCGTGGTGGGTTATGTTCAAAAACTGGGTGGCGAGACAACGGATATCATGCCTGCGGAATTCGCCCTTCCGCATTCTTACGAATTTCACAAAAGAGCAATGGGTAAAACGAAAGTCGACGTTTATAGGATTCTGTCCAAATCTTGGATGATTTTAAAAGGAGGTAATTAGGTGGAAAACGGGGCCTTTGTTGTTCCAGGAGAAGTTTTGGGTTATAGTGAGGAGTTCATGCCAGGCGAGGGGACTTATGAAGAAGATGGAAGCATCTGCGCCGCTGTGACGGGGGAGGTCCACATCGATATGAGGAAGAGGAAGATAGCCATAATCCCCAAAACTGACGTTCCTCCCGTCCTGAAAAATGGCGACATAGTAATCGCAAGGATATGGGGTCTCAAGCCACAAGTTGCAGTGGCAGACGTTGTCAAGATCAGGGGCAACGATAGGGCCTTGTTGGGGAATATCAGGGGTGGCGTTCATATATCCCAATCCAGAAACGCATATGTCTCCGATCTTGCGAAGGAGTTCGGCGTGGGCGATATCATCGCGGCAAAGGTTACGAACTTCGCGAGGGATCCCATCCAGCTCACTACGGCGGACAGAGATTTAGGCGTTATCAAGGCATATTGTTCTACGTGCAACTTGCCCTTGATAAGGGTCGGCAATGTCTTAAAATGCGAGGAGTGCAGACGTACTGAATTTAGAAAACTTTCCTCGGAGTACGGAAAAGGCGAGATATAGGCGGGGCGATCTATGGAGATTAAGGTCATAAAAGAGGATAAGGAGGGGATTGAGTTCGAGATAATTGGCGAGGGGCATACCTTCTGTAATGTATTAAGGGAGGCATTGAATAAGCACAAAGACGTCGATTTTGCAACGTACAGGATAGAGCACCCCCTCTTGTCCAATCCGAGGATGTACGTCAGGACCAGAGTCAAAGTCCCAAAGGGGGCCGAGGAGTTCATTCCTCTTCTAACTATCAAGGGGGTAGGCCCAAAGACGGTAAAACAACTTGGGAAGGCAAAGATAATGACGGCAGAAGATCTCGTCAATTCGGATATCGATGTGGTGGCAAAGAGATCGGGAATAAGCATCAAGGTCTTGGAAAAAATCTATAAGGAAGCGAAAGATATCGTCCCCCCAGACAAATTCGGACACAAGGCGATAATCAGAGATGCATTAAAAGAGCTATCTCTCACCTTCTCAGACCTCAAAGCCAAGTTCGAAGAGGCCCTAGCTAATGCTTGATTTCGAAGCAGATATGGACGAACTTTCGAATATCGGAGACAACTTCGTCAATCTGATATATTCCCTGGCGTTGTCCAACGCGATGAAGAGACCGATGGGGGTTAAGGTATCAAACTATGTCCTTTCCGAAGCCCTGCTCAATTCCGGATTTAGGGATCGCGCGGGTAAAGGACTAGACAAACACGACATGGCCGACTTCGTTGAGAGCATAATATTCTTCGCTTGGACGGAAGGCAAGGTCACGATAGATGAATGCGTCGGGATATTGACGGACAATATTGAGCCCACCACCGACCGCTATAGATTACGAAGGTCTTCTATCGCCGCTTTTACAGAACTTCTAAAGCGAATAGGGGATCTGATATGGACGAAGTAAAGTTCCGGGAGATCAAGGGGGAGATAAGGGTTCTCGGTATAGACGATGCTCCTTTTAAATTTAAAAGTAGAGAGAAGGTCCCATTAGTCGGTACCGTTTTTAGAGGAGGCGAGTATATCGAAGGGGTCCTAAAGACGGAGATAACCTCCGACGGAAACGACGCCACAGAGCGCATCGCCCAGATGATCAACAGCTCGAGACATAGAGAGCAGATAAGGGTTATGATGTTGGACGGAATCACGGTCGGGGGGTTCAACATAATCGATCTAAAAAAGCTATTCGATGAGACGCATATACCGATAATTGTGGTCACCAGGAGGCTGCCGGATTTGGGTTCGGTAATGAGCGCGATAGAAAATTTCGAAGATAAAGACGAGAAGTTGAGGGCCCTAAATAGCGCGGGGGAGATCCACGAAGTCAAATTAGATTCGGGAAAGGTTTTTATCCACGCCTGCGGAATTGGCCTTGAAGATGCAAAGAAAGTGATTAGATTGAGCGTGAAGCGCGGCCTGATCCCCGAACCCATAAGGGTTGCTCATTTGATAGCTTCCGCCATGGTCAAAGGAGAGTCCAAAGGCAGGGCATGATTCGGTGTCGACGATGAAGTGGAAGGAAGAGATCATAAGCACGATAAAGTATATAGCGATAGGGCTGATCTTGGCGGTATTTATGAATCAAGGCCTGGGTTATGCTTTGGGTACCCAAAAGCCCGTCATGGCAGTTGTTTCGAATAGCATGGCCCCCACATTCTACAAGGGGGATTTGGTCATCGTCAGAGGCATCGATCCCGATCAACTACTGAGGGGGGATATAATCGTTTATCAGAATCCAGCAAAAGGCATCCCAATAGTGCACCGCGTTGTAAAGATCGAAGATTATGAAGGGTCCTTACTTTTTTACACAAAAGGGGATCATAATTTTTACACCGATCAGGACCCGCGTTCGGGGATATCCACTCCTGTCAAGGGGGAATGGATCAATGGCAGGGTTATCTTCATAATACCCAAGTTGGGATACTTTAAGTTGGGGACGATGGAACTTATACATAAGATATCTTAAACTAACGGAGGGCCCGTATGACTCCCTTTCGCATGGGCAATAGGAGCAAAACACCAGCTATAACCGTCGACGCCGTCGTCGAATCGGGCGGCAAAGTCCTGCTGATAAAGAGGAGGAACGACCCTTTCAAGGACCACTGGGCTTTGCCGGGGGGGTTCATAGAATACGGCGAAAGTGCAGAAGATGCGATAAAAAGGGAGGTCCTCGAAGAGGCAAATTTGGAGATCGAGATAACTGGATTGCTCGGGGTCTATTCCAATCCAGATCGCGATCCAAGGGGCCATGTCATCTCGATCTGTTTTGAGGCCCAAGGATCCGGAGGAGAGAGAGGCGGAGATGACGCGATGGATGCTAGGTTCTTCGAGTTGAAAGATGCATTAAAAGAAGATCTTGCCTTCGATCATAGGAGAATTTTGGAGGATTATTCGAGGTCACGAAATGTTCTGTAAGAAGTGTGCAAGTTTGATGTTGCCCAAGGATGGGATGATGGTCTGTACAAAATGTGGAGCAAAAAGGAAGATCTCCAAAAAAGATGATTACAAGATCAGTAAGACCGTAGATAGGAAGAGGGAATTGTTGATCGTGGATGAGGACGCCAAGACCTTACCGACGACGAGGGTGGAGTGTCCAAAATGCGGGAATATGGAGGCGGCGTGGTGGCTATTACAGACGAGGGGGGCGGACGAACCCGAGACGAGATTTTTGCGTTGCACAAAGTGCAAGTTCACCTGGAGAGAGTATTATTAATTTCGTCCAATCTGGTTCAGGTTGATGGGTGTATTGTGCAATAGATGCAACACCTAAGCAATGATGAGAGAGAACAATTTACGAATGTATAAAAAGGAAAAACGGGTGGGCTCTATGCCTCTTCCCCCTCTGTCAATTCTTCCAGCTCCAACGGGTGCTCATGTTCCATTTGTTCTTTACTCAGTGTTCCAGTTATCCATTGCTTTGCCATTGGAAATACATCCGGATTCAAAATCGTCGCGTATAAATGTACCACTATCACGAAAGAAAATGCCAGAATTGCTTCCCACCCATGTATCAGCCGGGCATAATTGACGAACTGCAGCGGCAGTACCTTCAACACCATATCGAATGTGAACCACATCATAAACCCCGTCACAACTACTATGAGGGAACCAACAGCTCCGGTCCAGTAATCGAACTTCTGCTCCCAGGTGTACCTCCCCATTTTTGGCATTTCGTCGGTCATCCTTAAATTGTATTTGATGTGTTGTATAGCATCGTCGAAATCTTTCCTCTTCGGCATTATGTCCTTCTTTCCTCTGTCGATCAGGATATAGTATATCACGTGTATAAGACCTGTACCGATGAATACTACTGCAGCAATTCGATGATATAAACCTCTCTTATCCGGACCCCCAAGCAAGTCAACTATACCCCGTGCCCATGAGGTATGGGCGTATTTCAGTGGGAATCCCGTCAATGCCAATACGAAAAACGATAGGGCCCAAAGGACGTGTTGTATCCTCTGAAAGACGGTAAATCTTAAGAATTCCTCTTCGGCCATTTCACACGCCCCCCCTCTTGCTCTTACCGAACTTTCTGGTGAAGTCCAAAATCTCAAAGACTACGAAGAATCCGATCACTGCGGAGATAAGTATTTTGTAGAGGAAGTTTATCAGCCCATTCACGGAGGTTGGGCCTAGAGAGTATATATCGCTTCCATGCATCGATCCCTTGCCTGCATTGGGCAATTTAACACCATGACAATCCTCCCTCGCGCATATATCAGGTCTGTTCTTAGGATTGATGGGTGAATTTGGATCGCTCTGTGGAAGGAAATACATCCAGTCCACCATGCCGTGACAATCCGTACAAGTCGGAACTCCCTCTTTTCCAAGAGCAGCTGCCTTTCCGTGAGGAGATTCTTGGTACGTCTTATTCGCATATTCAAGGGTATATGCAAGCTTATACTTCGTCTTAGCCTCAGGGGGTAGGGGGCTCTTCCACCTCTCACTCCAGTATTTCTCCATGTCCCTCTGCTGAACTTCCTGAGCCTCCACGACATGGCTCAGGGATATGAAGCCTAAAAGGAGGAGTATTAGAACCCCTCCCTTTACCATCTCTCTCATTGGTCCTGTTCTCCTTGCAGAATTTTATTATTCATGCAGACGCGGAGGTTCGAGGTATTCTTGAAGTATCCAAGGTGAAACGTGGTGGTGGCATCCGTTGCATGAGTTGGGCTGCACATTCCAGAGCAGGTCGTCCATGGTTTTTCCTGCGTACATAGCTTCTCGGGCCTTGTTCTTGAGCAGCTCTTCCACTTCGGTCTTGTTAAGGCCTTCCACATCTTTAGCCTCGAGGCCGTAGAAGCCCAAGACCGTTTTATCCTTCTTCGCAGCCTTGTCAAGCAGGAGTTTTATGCTGACCTCTGGTTTAATGACCTTGAACCTGTGGCTCCTAATATCTCCTGGGTTTATGCTCTTTGCAGTCGGGGGCATGTGGCAGCCGACGCAGTTCCCGAAGTCCATGATGGTGTGGCTCAACCCAGCGAGGCCTGGAACCTCCCTCGGCTCACCGTGGCAGGCCTTGCACAGCGCAGTGCCTGCTAGCTTGGTCTCGAACTTGCCTTCACCTTTAGAGTGAACGGTGTGGCAGTCCCAGCATACTATCCCTACCCTCGCGTGCTCGCTTGTCTTCCAGTCTAGATACTGTTGGTGGTGCGATCTGGAGTCTCCACTCGGCCAGAAGCGTTTTGGTGTATCTTTTTCGCGCGTAACAGGATCGAACAGAGGTACCAAGTTCATGCCGGGTTTGTAGCCAACGGGATATCCATATTTCGCATCGAGGGTAGAATGACCCCGGGTGTGGCATGAGCCACAAACCATGACCCCTATATCTGTTTGTGGGATCTTCGCTGGATTGACGATCGTCTCCTTCTTGTAAGGGATATCGGCCAATATGTGGTTGCTCCCCGGTCCGTGACAAGCTTCACATCCGACTCCGTTATCTATCCAAGTTGAGGCATAGGTATCCGTGACTTCATCGTAGTTTATTTGAAAACCAGTTGTATGACAACCAGCACATTTATACTGCCAGATCCTTCCCCTACTGCTCCAATAATTTTTGGGATCATCATAATCATATTTCTCCAGCCCATGGTAGTCTTGCCACTTCTGGTCCCTAATATTCCATTGAACGGGGAGTATATGGAATTCCCCATTGTCGAACTTCGTGAGATATCTCTGCTTCCAGGCACTACCGAGGGTATAGAGCACTTCGTAGGCGTGCTCCTTTCCATCCGGGCCAATAGTGGTTATGTAGTATTTCCCTTCCTTTTTTGACATCGTCGTTGTGTACTCGACATCACCCTTTTTGATGACCAACTTGTTGTTCTTCTCGAAATCGCCGACAACAAGGGCATCCTCGATATTCTGTATCTTATATGGATGCAAGGTTGTTTTCCAACCGGCGTAAGTCCCTTCATGGCATTGCTTACATCGAATTGAACCGACGTAAGTAGCCCCCTCAGTGGTGGTTGGCTTTTCTTCTCCCACTCTAACAAATTGTTCTAAGAAGCTGAATCCAGGCGTTAATGTTACAAATGCAATCGTTGCTACCACAAACGCGGCTACAACCAGCAGTGAGATTCTTTTTCTCTCCTCTTTCTGCATGGATTTCGCTCCATTTCGAGATCTTGAAAAATCTATTTTAGTTTTTGCCCTTACTCTTATATATATTTAAGTCGGCATGGGTATTGCGCTGAATCGTCTTTTAGAATCATTTAATCCCCTCTCTTTAAGTTGGCAATTCATCTCCAAAAAACAGAATAGATCAAAGATAAAAAAGAACCAGTAAAAGCAACCTTATATTGGAGGGGGCATGACAACTTACATCGAATAAAAAGTCAAAGAAGTGAGGCATCACTCCTTTTTCTTACTCTTACTACCCTTCAAGAACGGTTTAAATAGGTCTATCGGCACCGGGAATATAACCGATGAGCTCTGTTCTGATGAGACCTCGACTAGAGATTGCAGATATCTCAATTGGAGCGCCATTGGATGGGGCCCAATAATATCTGCCGCTTGCGCAAGTTTTTCTGCCGCTTGGAATTCCCCTAGGGCGTTGATCACCTTTGCCCTTCTCTCCCTCTCAGCCTCGGCTTGCCTCGCCATGGCCCTCTTCATAGTTTCTGGAAGCTCGACGTCTTTGACCTCGACAGCTGATACCTTCACTCCCCAAGGTTCCGTGTGCGAATCTATAATCCTTTGAAGAGTATAATTGATCTTATCCCTCTCCGCGAGCACTTCGTCCAGCTCATGCTGTCCGATAACGCCCCTCAGGGTTGTCTGAGATATCAGCGTGGTAGATGCCAAGTAGTCCTCCACCTCCATTTTGGAGTTCACTGGATCTACTACATTGAAGTATATAACGGCATCGACTTTGGTCGTCACATTGTCCTTGGTGATAACGTCTTGGGCCGAGACATTTTCTGTAACTACCCTCAGATCTACCCTGAAGATCTTATCTACGAAGGGTATTATGAAGACTAAGCCCGGCCCTCTTGCACCTTTCAACCTCCCCAACCTGAAGAGAACCCCTCGCTCGTACTCTTTAAATATCCATATCGACATCTTGAGAAGTACCAAGACTACCAAAATTACGAGTATAGCGATATATGTCCCTATCGGCATTGATTTTCACCTTACGAAAAATTGTCAGTACTCCTTTATATTATTTGTCCTACCCGGGCAATTCGTTCTTGTCTTAAAAAGTTACTTTGTCTTGGGCTAAAAAAAATTTTGATCTATATTTACAATTTTTGTATTTTACACTGTAATGTTTTGCGTCCTAGTAGAACGGCATTAACTCCACTACCCTCACTATGGCATCGCGTGGCGTTAAAACACTACAACAATTTCTGCCTTTTTCCAGCTGTATCTCGCACCACGGTGCACCACAAAAGGTGCAAAAGTTTTATTACATAAACCCCGGAATTAAGCTCGAGTTGACGAGCGCCGCGAAGAAGTATGAGGAATAGGCATACTTCAAAAGAGCATAAAACGCATACTTCTGGGTCCTCTACCGTACCTCAGATGGCAGAAATCATTTTATAGATTGAACTACAAGAATATTATACACATAATCTCACCAATGGAGAGAAAAGAGGATTGGAGGAGAGATCAAGGATCATATAGTAGCCTTTACTTGCAGGAAAAAATGAAAAATGTATGGTGTGGAGGCGGTCCAAAATAAGAGGAATTGGTAAACACCTTGCCTCAAGTTTATAAGCGTAATAGGTATAGGTTGTGAGGTCCAAAAGTCGATATGAAATACTGAAAATGGAGAGAAGTGAGCTGGATGAACAAAGAACAAAAAAAAGCGGCGCTCATTTTGGTAGTGGCATTTATTGCTAGTGCACTTATGGTAAATGGAACGCTTACAGCGGCGGAAGAAGAATATAGCACGCTATTAAGCGCTGTGAGAACAAACGAAGCGGTAATCATAGATGGGCAGGCAAAAGAGTCTTCGTGGAATGAGACAAAGACAATGATCATCCCCGTGGTGGATGGAAAGGTCGGGGATGTGGATGTGGAGATGAAGGCATTGTATGACCGTGACTATGTCTATATGTACATCGTATGGCCTGATCCAACCCAAAGCGATGCTTTATTCTGGAGATATAATGGTACTGCTTGGAACCCCCCAAATAAAAATACCGAGGATATGTTCACGATCTTCTGGAACATAAGGGACTCGGTTGAGGGCTTCGATATAGCCGGATGTGCCATTACTTGCCACGCAAATAGGATGCATACCAATACCCCAGAAGAAAGACTCGATTACTGGAAATGGAAGGCAGAGAAAGGCAACCCCTCTGGCTATATGTGGGATGGATTCCTAGACGATACCGTGGTTATCGGGGAGAAGATATATCCTGGTTTTTCTAGGACCTCTATGATCGAGAAGACATGGCATTCACACAAGCTAGATGAAACATCGGGGGAGTATGTGGAGGAGAGAATGAATGTGGTTGTCGATGAGAGGAGTAATTTCATCGGGCCGAGATATTATGAACTTGACGCAAGGGGCGAAGATGCGAAACACATCACGATGGAGGAGATCCTTAGGGACGAGGCCGTGGAATTTTTGAATCTGACGAAACTGAACGATGGAAGGGAGATCCCGATAGGCTTTAAAGTTCCTGCATACATCTCCGAAAAACCGACTGGAAGTGCTAGAGACATAAGCGCCAAAGGGGTTTATTATGACGGGAAGTGGCATCTGGAACTCAAGAGAAAATTGCAGACCGGGCACGACGACGACGTCCAGTTCGATATCACGAAGACCTATCGTTTCAGCATAGCTGTGAATGACGATTCTCACGGATCCGCCAACGAGGGTTATGGCCAAGGACACAGCATAAGCATGCTGGCGCGAACCCTGGAATTTGGCGGGATTGGTTCTGAAGAGATAACCCAATTGGCGCTAATCCGCGATTATCTTCAGACCGCTAGGGCATATACTGGGCGCGGGGAACCAGGATTGGCGCTTTCGGAGGTCGATCATGCCTTGGCGATTTTCAATGCGATCAGAAGTGTAGTCGCCGATGAAGACCCAGAACTTTACATGGTCATTAGAAAGAGATTTGTAGATGCCAAGAGGAATCCCTCGATCGACAACCTCGATGCCGTGCTTCAAGGCATCGACGATGCTACCTTAACTCTGCAAGGGAAGAGGGAGCCGCCCGAAGCGCCATGGAATGTAAAGCTCCTAGTTATGTGGGGGAGGGTACAACTTTACGTCTTCGTCTTTTTGGCGATATTTGTTCTTTATCCCCTCTACAAAACGGTTCAGACAACTAGAATACCGGAACTGCGCTATTTCGGTCTCTTCCTATTTATGGTCATTATCCCGATATTTCTCGAAGGTGTCGGGAGGTTTGGGGTCCTTTCCAAGACCAGATTTTTGCAGAACTTCAGTTTCACAACAAATGAATACGTAACCTTGCTCTGGGCGATAGGCATGTTCCTGGCCTTGCTCATAGCCAGAGTTGGGTTTACCGAAGTGGACGAGACCATTCGGTCTCTAAAATATTACAGCGCTGAAGTCGAAAGTAAGATGGAGGAGTTGAGAAAATCGCAAGAGCAGCTAGTAAAGTCAGAGAGGCTGGCTTCCATAGGGCAGCTGGCAGCGAGTGTTGGCCACGAGTTGAGAAATCCTCTTGGAGTGATCAAGAACGTGAGCTACTATCTCAACATGACCCTAGGCCGGAAAGATGAAAAGGTGAAGAAGCACCTGAATATCCTAGAGAGGGAACTAGATACCTCCAACAAAATCGTCACCGACTTATTGGACTTTTCACGGGGGGTAGAACCCACTTTTGGGGAAGCCAACATCAATGCGATCCTTAAGGATACATTGGCCAGGGCATCGGTACCTGACGATGTCAAAGTGGAAACCTATCTGGCCGATTTACCCTCGATGATGGCAGACGGAGAGCAATTACAGCGGGTGTTCTTGAATATGATTTCAAACGCTGTTCATGCGATGCCCGAAGGTGGTAAATTGATTATCAGAACCAAAAGTAAGGGCAACTCCGTAGAGATAGAGTTTGAGGACACCGGCAAAGGGATTCCGAAAGAGAATATAGAGAAGATCTTCGAACCGCTCTTTACCACCAAGGCAAAAGGGATTGGTTTGGGTTTAGCGATATGTAAACAAATCATCGACGGGCATGAGGGCACCATCGATGTGATGAGCGCTGTAGACAAGGGGGCAACTTTCATTATAAAACTACCAGTGATGGAAGTAGAGGAAGATGAAGGAAAGGAAAGTTAGTATCTTGGTAGTAGACGACGATGTTGGCACCTGTGAGACTTTGGCCGATATTCTGGGCGCGAGAGGATACGATGTAACTACTGCAGAGAGCGGAATTGAAGCGGTTGAGAAACTCAAGGGGGAGCTCTTCAACGTTATCCTCATGGATATAAAGATGTCCGGAATAAACGGCATAGAGACTATTAGGGAGATCAAGAAGATAGTATACCCTGAGGTGGCGGTAATTATGATGACGGCCTACGTCGACGATGCCCTCGTAACAGAAGCTCTGAGGGAAGGGGCATATGCCGTGGTCTACAAACCTTTGGATATTGGGAGGATAATAAAGCTCATCGAAAGTGCAACAGCTGAGTAGGATACAAATGGCCGTTACGTTATGTAAATGTGAGATATTTAGGGAGAGATGATTCGAGATGTCCGAAGAGAGTAGCATCTTGATAGTAGACG
>JBHIFP010000022.1:0-23518 GCA_046761145.1 Hydrothermarchaeales archaeon (SeqCode) | reverse complement strand
TGGAAACATGATCCCTCACGCGGGAAAGTTCTCATAAAGCTCCTTCCTCTTTGCCTCGAGCATCTCTACCTTTTGCCCCGAAAATTCGGCCGCGGTCAGGATCTCTATGCCCTTACTCTTTGCTGCTCCAAAGGCGCCCTCGATCCTCTCCTTCCATTTCAGATCCCTCAGAAAGTGGTGGTCTATGATGAATTTTTCAACCGGGGTCTCTTCGATGATTTTGACCATATTTTTAACCGAATATTGGAGGCTTGCTTGAGAATATCGAAATCCTAGCATATATGAGAGGGGTCCATCCAGGTAGAGTACATCTGGTTTTTCTTCAAGTATAAATCCGGCCTGATCCTCGATGCTCGGACCTTCCACGTCCGAGGTATGAACGAAGCATGAATCTCCTTCTCTAATAGAGACCTCGGTCACATAACCGAGTTTGTCGTTGGTTCCGTGAAAGACGGGTTTTGAAAATTTTATTACCGTGTCACCGAAGGTGAACTCTCTGCCATCGGAGTATTCCAACCTCTTCGGCAAGTCTCCAAGTTGAGCGAGAAAATAAGAAGCCCTCTCTTTCTGACTCTTGTTGATCTTCTCTGTCGGATGCTTTAGAAAAACGTTTTTGTCTTCATATAACTCCGGTTCTCCGGGATCGTGGTGATCGTAGTGGTAATGGGTCACAATGAGCACATCTGATTTATCGGCATATCCCTTGATTTTCGCCCAGTGCTCGTTCATCCTCTCGATCTCTGTAGGATGGGGTGGCAATCTGTATCTATAGGGGCCCAAGGCCACTCCCGGATCGATCAAGATTTTACAATCTTCTGTTCCCACAAAGGTCGCCATGCTTCGGGTGCCCAGAGAGTCGGCAGCGATGGGAATCATCTTCATACATTCTTCCTCTGGACTTTTTGATTCAAAAATGGCATGATCCACATAGCCGATTTATAGTTTTTGTTTATTTCCTAGGGCGATTAGCGAACTTTACTCCCGCTCTCCACCCCTCTATCCACAGTTACGAGCGAGACCTCGTCCCCAGAGACAGCAGCCAGCAGCATCCCCTCGCTCTTTTCGCCTTTGATTACGGCTGGCTTCAGATTGTCTATTACGACTATCGTCTTTCCAATGAGTTCCTCAACCTTATACCGCTGGGCTATGCCAGCTACGAGTTGCTTCTTCTTCCCCCCAACGTCGATCTGGAGCTTATAGAGTTTGTCGGCGTCCTTTATTCTGTCCACTTTTAGAATTTTGGCGGTCTTGATATCGAATTTGCTGAACTCTTCGTAGCTTATTTTGGGTCTGAACATCTCTTCATATTCCGTCACCTTGCCCGTTACTTCCCTAAGATTCTCTATGGTCTCGTCATCTAACTTGGGGAATAGCGGCTCTGGTTTTATTATCTTCGTTCCAGGTTTTATCTCCGCTTTGCCCACATCTCTTAGGGTTCCGAGCTTTACGCCCAATTGGCCGCATATCTTGTCAGCGCTCTTGGGTAGGAAAGGGCTCATCAAAATCGCCAGATCATAGCACAAATTTGCGCAGACGTAGAGGGTTGTCGCAGCTCTCTTCCTCTTTTCCTTGATGGCCTCCCAAGGCTCACTTGCTTGGAAGTATTTGTTGCCCCTATCCGAGAGTTCGAGGACCTTCCTCAAGGCATCCCTCAGGTGAACTTCCCAGATCAGATCCCTGACCTCTCTCCCATATCTCTTCCCGACTTCCAAAACTTCTTTATCTGTAGCTGTCAACTCTGGTTCCGGGACCTCGCCCCCGAAGTTGTTCTGGATGAAGCTCAAGGTACGGTATATGAAGTTTCCCAAGTTGGCGACTAACTCATTGTTCACCCTCTCTTGGAATTCCCTCCACTTCCACTCCGTATCGTTGGTCTCAGGGATCAGCAATGTGAGATAAAACCTCCATACGTCGGAACTCAAGCCCGCGTTGGGGAGGTTCTCGCAGAAGACCCCCCAACCCCTAGATTTCGAGATCTTGCCGCCTTCAAAATTCAGATATTGTAGCCCCGCTACTCGGTAAGGTAAGTTGTACTCCCCCCTGGCGAGGAGTATTCCGGGCCAGAATATGGTGTGGAATGGGATGTTGTCCTTTCCTATAAAATGGATGATCTTCGTCTCCGGGTTCTGCCAGAATTCCCTCCAGTATTCGGGCTTGCCGATCTTGGAGGCCCACTCTTTTGTAGAGGAGATGTAGCCTATGGGGGCATCGAACCAGACGTAGAAGACCTTGTCCTCATAGCCTTTAACCGGAACCTTTACCCCCCACTTGATATCCCTCGTTATGCATCTCGGCTTTAGACCCTCATCTATCCATCCAAGGGCCATCTTCACCACTTGGCCGCTCCATATGCCCTTGTTGCTCTCTATCCACTCCTCGAGCTTCGGCTCCAGTACGTCCAGATTAAGGAAGAGGTGTTTTACCTCCCTTATCTCGGGCTTGGATCCGCATACGATGCAACGGGGCTCTATCAGCTCGTCTGGGTTTAACAGAGTAGAACAGTCCTCGCATTGGTCCCCCCTTGCCTCTTCATACCCGCACCTAGGACAGGTGCCTTCTACATACCTGTCCGGAAGGAAGCGTTTGCATTTCTTGCAGTAGGGTAACCTAAGCACGCCCTCGCTTATGAAACCGTTTTCGTAGATCTTCGTGAAAAAATCCATGGTCATCTTGTGATGCAACTCCAGCGAAGTCCTCGAGAAGTTGTCGTAAGAGATGTCGAGCCAATCATAAATTTGCTTGTGTATAACATAATATCTGTCGCATAGCTCCTTAGGGGAGACGCCCAATTTCTCGGCGGTCACCTCGCTCGGCGTCCCGTGCTCGTCTGAGCCCCCGATGAAAAGCGTCTCGTATCCCGCAAGCCTGCAGAGCCTGGCGAAGATGTCCGAAGGCAGGTGAGAACCCGCTATGTTGCCTATGTGAGGAACATTATTTACGTAAGGCAATGCACACGTAACCAAGACCTTCTCTTTTATTTTGACCACCTTTTTCATCCCTAAGCATCGGCTCTATTTTAATGTGACGGTCGAGGGGATTATTTATACCATAGCTAAGATAACCTTAAAAAGATTGGAATGGAGAAGATGGGCGTCGAGGATTTCAAGAGGCTGGATTTGAGAGTCGGCGAGATTATAGATGTGGAGGAGATAGAAGGATCCGACAATCTGTTTAGAATTACGGTGGATATAGGGGAGGAGAGGCAACTGGTGGTTGGCATCAAACCCTGGTACTTCCCGGAGGATCTGAAAAGCAAGAAGGTCATCGTTATGGCGAACCTTCAGCCTGTAGAGGTCTTCGGGGTCGAATCCCAAGGCGTGCTCTTGACAGCCGAAGATGGTCGTACTATCTCCCTCCTCACCATAGACAAAGATGTGGAGAAAGGGACCAAGATCAGATAGCTTCGCCCAGTTCCTTCACCTTTTTCGCAACAGCATCTCCCACTTCAGAGGTCGATGATGTCCCGTCCAAATCGTATGTCCTTACTTTACCATCTTTCAATACTTCTATTACCGCATTTTCTACCAAGGTAGCGGCTTCGTCCTCATCAAACTGCTCAAGTAGCATCTGCCCAGCCAAGATTGTTGCCAAGGGATTAGCAACGTTCTTTCCCTTATATTTCGGGGCGGAGCCATGGATGGGCTCGAACATACTCACCCCATCTGGGTTGATATTGCCCCCCGGCGCTAGGCCCATCCCCCCTTGTATCATGGCCCCTAGGTCGGTTATTATGTCGCCGAACATGTTGGGTGTTACAACCACCTGGTACCACTCGGGATTTTTGACGAACCACATGGCGATGGCGTCGACAAATGCGAATTCGGTCTCTATATCGGGATACCCCTTTGCAACGCTCTCGAAGACCTCCCTCCAGAGAGAATAAACATGGGTCAGGACATTGGCTTTATCGACGGCCGTAACTCGCCTCAGCCCTTTCTTCTTCGCGAACTCAAAGGCGAACTCCATTATGCGTTTTGTCCCCGCTCTACTTATGACTCCGACTTGATAAGCAACTTCATCTTCCTTATCTTGGGTTAAATCGATGCCGAACTTCAGATCGTATAACTCCCGTTTCACTTCCAGAATGGTGTTGTGCTCCTTTTCATCCGTTCTATCGCCTATGCCCACATAAAAGTCCTCGGTATTCTCCCTGACCACATAAAAATTGACGTGCTCTGGGCCTTTATCCCTCAGCGGACATCTCACGCCCGGATAAAGCTTTACGGGCCTTAGGTTGATGTACTGGTCGAAGTAGAAGCGCAATTTCAGGAGTAGTCCCTTTTCCAATATCCCCGGCTTGACCCTTGGGTCGCCTACTGCCCCGAGGTAGATGGCGTCTGTCTTTGCCATATCTTCCAAAGCGCTATCGGGAAGAACCTCTCCAGTCTTGAGATAGTGTTCCGCGCCGTAGGGGAAGTACTCCCATTTGAAATCCAGATCTGTTACCTCCGCAACAGACTCGAAGACCTTGATGCCCTCGGCTATGGTCTCCGGCCCTATGCCGTCTCCGGGTATAACAGAGATCCTGTACATCTCTCGCCTCCTAACTATGATCCATAGAGAGTATCTCCGTTCTATTAAAAAGCTTTCCGAACCTTTATGGAAGGCCCTTCAAAAAAGGCTTTACGAGATGATGTCTTTGACAGCGAAAATGCTGCAGACATTCGTTTTATCAGGAACCAGTAAAGAAGACGAGACTATGGTTACGTAGTCGTCCTTCGAAAAGAAGCCTTTCTCCATCGATTCTGCAACCGCCTTTTGGACCATCAACTCGTGGTGGTCACCTCTCTTAACCTCAAATAAGATGGGATCTACACCCCACTGCAATTGGAGTTGGCGGAGAACCCTTTTATTGGGGGTTGCTGCGATGATAGGGACCGGGGGCCTGTACTTGCTGATCATCCTTGCCGAATGTCCATTTTTTGTTATGGCCAAGATGTACAACTTATCTATGATACCCAGATCCTCAAACTCGCCTGTTATCGCATATACCGCATGACCCAAAATCTCTGATATCGTTTCATTGGTTGAGTCGTAATAGTTGGGATCCCTCCTCGGCATTACATTTTCGGCCGTCTCTACGATGCGATTCAGAATATCGACTACCCGGACCGGGAACTTTCCTGTGGCCGTCTCGGCACTCAGCATAACGGCGTCTGCACCATCCAATACTGCATTGAAGGCATCGCTCGCCTCGGCCCTAGTAGGGGTGGACTGGAATGTCATGGACTCAAGCATCTGCGTCGCGACTATTACGGGCCTTCCCTCGCGGTTGCACTTGTGTATCAACTCCTTCTGAAACTTTGGGACCCTCTCTGGAGGTATCTCCACTCCCAGGTCGCCACGGGCGATCATTATACCATCAGAGGCGGCGAGGATATCATCAAAATTCTTCAACGCTATGGGGCGCTCGATCTTCGAGATTATTTTGGTCTTGGTCTCGCCTTCTGACTGCAGGATCTCCCTCACCTTCGCCACTTCTGCTGCGCTCCCTACGAAAGACGCCGCCACATATTCTACGCCCAATCCCGCGATGAATTTTATATCCCCAACGTCTTTCTCTGTGGGTATCGAGAGGGTGAGGGCGGAGGTCGGGACATTTATCCCTTTCCTACTGCTCAACTCGCCCCCAACTATAACCTCACACCTTATCCCCTCACCTCGGACATCTTTGACTTCCAATTTGATGATGCCATCGTTTAGGAATATCTTATCCCCTGCCTTGACCTCCCGAGGTAATTTCTCGTAGGATACGGACGCGATGTTCTCATCACCCAGTACCTCTCCCGATGTAAGGGTGAACTCTTGACCCCTCTTCAAAACAACGTGTTCCTTCATCTTCCCTACTCGAATCTTCGGGCCCTGGATGTCGCAGAGTATGGCGATGGCGTCATTTATGCTCCGGATCAGGTCGACATTTCGGCGATGTGATTCATGAGTTCCGTGACTGAAGTTGAGGCGGGCAACGTCCATGCCCTTCTCGATCATCTTGGACAGGACTTCTTCGGAGTCGCTGGCGGGGCCAATGGTGCAAACGATCTTCGATTTGACTACCTTCCTCTTCGGAGACCCTCCATCTGACACCCTACTCTCCATCATCTCCACCGCCTCCTAATTTTCACGGCCCTAAAAAGCCGAGTTTTATATATGTGTTGATGAATATAAATCTTTGGAAGAATGGCATAGAGAGGTGAAGTGGGGTTTCTCATGAGTCTAAGCAACTTGGATAGCTGTTTCAGACCAAAAAACGTCGCTGTAATAGGCGCATCTAGGGATGCGGGAAAGGTGGGAAACGCCATCTTCGTAAATCTCCTAAAAGGCACTACGAGGCGTTTAATACATGCGGAAGGCTTCGCCGGCGATGTCTACCCGATAAACCCAAAAGCAGAGGAGATATCCGGCGTAAAATGCTACCCCAGCATAACGGAAGTTCCGGAAGATGTCGACCTCGCGGTGATCGTCATACCCTCGCGTTTCATACCATCTGTTATGGAGGAGCTCCCGAAGAAGAACGTCAAGGCAGCGGTGATAATCTCGGCTGGCTTCTCAGAAGGCGGCGCTGAAGGTGCAGAACTGGAAAGGCAAGTATTGGAGATAGCCAAGGCAAATAACATACGCATTATAGGGCCCAACTGCCTTGGAGTGATGAGGACCCACAATAACCTGAATGCCTCTTTTGCAGATATCATGCCCCCCAAAGGTCCAATAAGCTTCGTCTCACAATCTGGAGCCTTGTGCACAGCTGTAATCCAATACTCCTTCGAGGAGGCCATAGGCTTCTCGAACTTCGTGAGCATAGGCAACAAGAGCGATGTGGATGATGCCGACCTTATAGAGCACTTCGCCCAAGATCCAGAGACCAAGGCAATTGCCCTTTACATAGAGTCCCTTAAAGATGGGAAGAAGTTTTTGAATAGCGCGAGGAAGGTAATCCCGGAGAAGCCCATTGTTGTTCTGAAATCTGGCAGGACAGAAACAGGAGCTAAGGCCGCCTCTTCCCATACCGGCTCTTTGGCTGGGAGCGATGCCGCTTACGAGGCCGCATTCAGGCAGGTTGGCATTTATAGGGTTTACTCCATATCTGAGCTCTTCGATACTGCTAAGGCCCTGGGTTACCAGCCCCCTGCGAGGGGGAACAATATCGCGATAATAACCAACGCTGGTGGCCCCGGCGTTATGGCGGCAGATCAACTCTATTATCGTGGTTTAAATCTTGCAACAATACCCGAGGATGTCATGGCCCAGTTGAACGAATTTTTGCCCCCTACCTGGTCCCATGCAAATCCTATCGATGTACTAGGAGATGCAACTCCTGAGAGGTATGCCAGGACTTTAGAACTGGTCGGAAATTGCGATACCGTAGATGGCATCGTGGTCATACTTACTCCACAGGCCATGACCAATCCAATGGAGAGCGCAAAGGTCGTTGTCGAGGTCAACAAGAGGGTAAATAAACCCTTAACAGCGGCATGGGTCGGCATGACTGGTAGGCCGAGCGAGGATTACTTGGACTCTGAAGGAATACCCGAGTTGAGCTTTCCAGAGCGCGCAGTTGACGCTATGGCTGCTTTAGTGCACAGGGGCAAGGTCTTGAAAAAATACGGCAAGTTGGGATGATGGCATGACAGGTGAAGAGATAATAGCAAAGGCGAGAGATGCGAAGAGGAACGTCCTGACCGTGGACGAGTCCAAAGATCTGCTCAATGCATATGGGGTCCAGATCAACAAGAGTTTTTTGGCCAGGGATGTAGACGAGGCTATAAAGAACGGGAGAGAGACGGGATTTCCGGTCGTGATGAAGATAGTCTCGCCAGAGATAATTCATAAAACAGACGTTGGCGGCGTACAGGTGAACATAAAGGACGAGGAAGAGTTGGAGGATACTTACAAAAGGATGATAGAGAGCGCTAGAAGCCATTTTCCTAACGCGAATATAGAGGGCATCCTTATTGAAGAGATGGTCCAGGGCACAGAGATGATCGTGGGCATCTCCAAGGACCCGACCTTTGGTCACTTGATAATGTTCGGTATGGGGGGTGTGTTTGTTGAGGTATTCAAGGATGTCAGCTTCAGGGTCGTACCCATAGAAAAGGAGGACGCCCTGGAGATGATAGAAGAGACGAAGGGCAAGGCGATAATAGAGGGCGCGAGGGGCAACCCGATCATCGACAAGGAGAAGATAGCGGACGTCATGCTCAAAGTTTCTAACCTGATAATGGATCACCCAGAGGTCGAGGAGATGGACATCAACCCGTTGATGGGGAACAGTAGCGAAGTGGTTGCGGTGGATGCCAGGTTCCTGATAGCAACGTGAATGGAAGGTATAAAGATGAGCGAGTTGTTGGATCACATATTGCAGATAGAGATGCAGAAGACCGAATTAAAACTCAACGACTATGAAGAATACCTGCAGAGGGTGGACGAGAAAGATAGAGAAGTGCTGAAGAAGATAGTGGATATGCTCGACGAGTATTTGCACGAGTTGGAGAAGTTGAAGGGATAAAGGGAAGAATCAAAAATCTCAACCTGTCTTTATGTAAAATTATCTTCACAAATTTAACTCAAACCTATTGTTCGACTCGTCGGATTCCAATATGTAGTTGTCAGGGTCTATTATCACCTCTATCCTCCCAGGCCTCCCCTCCAGCTCAACAACCATCTCCCTGGATTCACGCCTCTTCAGGGAGATCACCTCGAGGTGCTCCCTGCCATCCACCCTCACAGAGACCTTCACGTTCTCGGTATTCGAGAATCCCAAGTTCTCCGCGATGAATACAAGGGAGTCATCGACTACCCTGCCGGAATGGACAGTAAGGTCGGAGTGGAGGCAGTCTACCTTTTCAATTGGATAGACAGAGAGTTTGGCATCCTCGCACCTCGCAGAGAGCAGATGCCCGCCCACCATGTCGTCCTCATCTATCGCATGAAGGTGGACCTTCCTGCCGTGATAGGAGAGGGCATCCAAATAGTTCTCGGTGTACACTCCAGCCGCCATCCATCTTGATTTTTCTTTCCTTTCGTGAGTCTTAAATGAGAGATCGGACTCTATCCCTCTCTTCGGCAGGTGCGCCGCAACGGAGAGCCTCACATCCGAAAAATCCCCATCAAGAAAGAGGGCGGCATCCTTAAATGAGGTCTCCTCGATGCATTCCAAGATTCCCTCCTCAACGTCCCCTTCTATGTTAAAGTCATATCTTTCAGTGGTAGGGAAGAAGATCGCTATAAATGGGAATCTCTCCTTGTCATCCATTATTTCTTTGGCCCCAAAGGACTCCGGGTCTATCCAGTAGAATTTGGTTGCATCATCCCTTGTGAAAAATATCACCTCCCCGTTGGTCTCCTTCGTTGTGGTGCCCAGTCCGAAGCAATCCCTCTTCCCTATGGTCTCCTTCACCTCCCCCAGGGTGATATACTCCCATAGATCGCCTTTCAATAGGTCCTCTATCGTGTTTATCGCGAGAATCTCTCCCACTTCTCCACCTTTTAGAATATTTTTTTATCCCCTGATTAAATCTCTTTTAGTCCTTTTCTAGGTCCCAAGCTCCCAAGAATGGAGGTACTTCTCCTGCTCCTCTGTCAGAGTATCGATCTCCACGTCCATGCTCTCCAACTTTAGCCTAGCAACCGCCTTATCTATCTTATCGGGGACGCTATAAACTCTGGCCTCCAAGCCCTTGCCTTCATTCTTGATATACTCTGCACACAATGCCTGATTGGCAAAACTCATGTCCATTACACTTGCGGGATGCCCTTCTGCTGCTGCCAGATTGATCAACCTGCCTTCACCGAGGAGGTACAACTTGCGCCCATCTTTCAGTGTGTACTCCTCAACATAATCCCGAATCTTCTTCTTACTCTTGGAAAGCTCTTCCAGATCGGGGATATCGATCTCCACATTGAAGTGTCCGGAGTTCGCCAGAATTGCGCCATCCTTCATGACCTCGAAGTGCTCCTTCCTTATGACGCTGGTATCTCCGCTTACAGTGACGAATATCTCCCCCACTTTGGATGCATCTGCCATGGGCATGACCCTGTAGCCATCCATCACCGCCTCTAAAGCCTTGAGAGGATCCACCTCGGTTATTATCACGTTGGCCCCCATCCCCTTCGCCCTCATCGCCAAACCACGACCGCACCACCCATAGCCGCTGATGACGAAATTCTTCCCTGCAAGCAAGACATTTGTAGCCCTCAGTATGCCGTCTATGGTGCTCTGCCCTGTGCCATAGCGATTGTCAAAGAAGTGCTTTGTATCCGCATCGTTGACAGCGATTATCGGAAACTTCAACACCCCGTCCGCCTCCATGCTCCTGAAGCGAATAACTCCGGTAGTTGTCTCCTCGGTCCCTGCTATTATACTATCGATAAGCTCATTCCTTTCAGAGTGAATGGTAGAAACGAGATCGCCGCCGTCATCCATGGTGATGTCGGGCTTGAAATCGAGGGCTTTATTTACATGCTCATAATAGGTTTTGCTGTCCTCGCCACATATCGCGAATACTGGAACGTCGTAATCCTTAACCAAAGAAGCTGCGACATCATCTTGAGTGCTCAAGGGATTTGACGCACAGAGAGCTACTTCTGCACCCCCTGCCTTCAAAGTCCTCACCAGATTTGCGGTTTCGGAAGTGACGTGGAGACAGGCCGACAATGTTATGCCCTTCAATGGTTTCTCTTTGTCGAACCTTTCCTTTATCAGAGCCAAGACCGGCATCTGCCTGTTCGCCCATTCTATGCGCAGCTTTCCCTGCTTCGAGAGTCCTTTATCCGCGATCTCGCACTTCATCTCGTGTACCCAATCTCAACTTTAAAATCCGTACCATTTATAAAATTTCCCTATTCCCCCATGATCTGGAAGACAAGTCTTCGATCCCTGGGAGATGTATCCAAATCTAGAAAGACGATCTGCTGCCACGTCCCCAATATCAGCTTTTTGTCCTTGAAGGGAACCACCAAGCTTGGGCCTATGAGGGTAGCCCTGACATGGCTCCTGCCGTTGTCGCAGCCCCAGGTTTTGTGGTGCTCATACGGCGCGTTGGAGGGAGCGATCCTTTCGAGCGCCTGCGGTATGTCCTTCAGTAATCCTGGTTCGTACTCTATCGTGCTGACGGCCCCAGTAGCTCCGGGGACGAAAACCGTTGCTATACCATCTTTCAGCCCAGAATCTCTTATGGCTTCGCTGACCCTACTGGTGATATCGATCATATCCACATCTCCTCGGGTCTTCAATTCTATATATCTCGTAGCCACCGTCATTTACTCCACCTACCATAATACTTGAGAACAAACTATATATTTTAAGCGCATACCCTTAGCAAAGGGGGTAAAGATGAGAGACAGCGACGAAACCCTGAACATCGCCTTCTTTTGTTGGGAGTTTCCCCCCATGATATATGGTGGCCTCGGTATCTACGCTCAGAATATCACAAGAGAATTCGTCAAGATGGGGCATAATGTAACTGTATTTACTTTGAACGAGGACGACAAATATCGCACCGAAGAGGTATGGAGAGGCGTCCAAGTCTTCAGACCCGGCTTCACGTCTATGGGGTCTTCATTGGAATGCTTTCTCCCTAGTGATATGGTCGAGAAGTGGGGGAAGAACGGGATGAATTTCTTTTCCCGGATGATGTGTTACAACCACATATCCTCGACCATGCTCGTCAACTGGTTGATCAAAAAAGAGAAGCGGAAGTTCGACATAGTCGTTGCTCACGATTGGCTAGGGGTTCCGGGCGCCTTAGCAACGAAAGATGCAACTGAACTGCCGATGATATTCCACGTCCATAGCTCTGAGGTGGGTCGATCTCTGGGAAAGCCGACGCGTAGAATAGTTGACCTCGAGTTGATGGGCGCGGAGAAGGCGGACCTCGTTATCACAGTATCGAATGCCATGAAGGAAGAACTCATCTCAACACATTTCCCTCCCGAAAAGATCAGGGTATGTCACAACGGCATCGATACCGAAAGGACGTTCAACCCCGAGTTAATTGATAAAGATAGGATGGCGAAGATCAGAGAAGAGTACGGTGTGAGAGAGGACGAGAACTTGCTTCTCTTCATCGGGAGGCTCGAGCCGGTAAAGGGGGTGGAGAATCTGATCCGAGCCATGGCCATAGTGCTGGAGGAAAATCCCAAGACCAAATTGCTCATCTTGGGTAGGGGGAGTCTCTTGGGCGTCGTAAAGAGTACGATCAAAAGTTTGGGTCTAGAAAAAAACGTATTTTTGAATACCGAATTCGTGGACGACGAGACGAAGGTCCACTGCTATGCCGCTTCTGATTGCTGCGTATTTCCCAGCCTGTACGAGCCCTTTGGTATCGTCGCCCTAGAAGCCATGGCGATGTCGCGCCCCCTGGTCGTCGGTACTCGAGGGATCTCTGGGTTTAGGGAGCTGGTAGTTCCTCCCCCCTCCAGCGATGCAACCGGCATACACGTCGACCCCAACAAGCCCTCCGATATCGCGTGGGGGATAAACGAGATATTGAAAGACGAGGCGAGAGCGGAAAATTTTGGCGAGAACGGCAGGGTGAGGGTGATGGGCTACTTCGCTTGGGAGAAGATCGCGAGGGAAACCATCGAGATATATAAAGAAGCAATTTCGAAATGTGGCTGTTAAAAGATAAAAAGATTTAAGATAGTAAGAGGAACAAAAATCGATTCAGAAACTGCGTTCGGTGTATGGAATGGATAGGCATTGGATCGTGCTGGCGGGTGAAGAGGCGGGCCCGAAATCCAACAAGTTGGGCGGGATATGGGAGGTCATCGATGCAGAAGCTACTACCCTCGCCTCTATGATCAGCTCAGGAGTGTTAAAAGATAGTCCCAAGATTATAGTTGCTGGACCTTATTACAGAGCCAAAGGTTGCGATTGGAATAGAGAGCAGGATAGGGTGACGGATCTGAGCGGTCTAGATCCACTGAAGCCAGACAAGGATCTGGAGAAGGTTGTAGAGGCATTGGATAAGACCTGGACCGGCGTGAAAACGGGAGCCAAGAAGGTCGACGGAGTTGAGATAGGATACGTCCTCTTCGACACGGAAAAATATCTCACGGTGATTGGAAAGTATCGAGAGCAGGAGTTGATACTTGCCGACGAAGTGAAGTTGGAAGCATACGACCTCGTGGGTTTGGATTCCTTGAGCTATGAGAAGACTGGATACGGGAGAGAGTATACCCACTACCTGAACCTATCCCATGCCATATCACAATTCGTTAGGCTATTGGCCATTTCCGGAGATGTGTCGCTACATTGCCACGAGTACGGCGTCTTTTATGCAGGTGCAAGACTCAAGAAATTGAGGGTACCCAATATAAAGACCGTTGCGACGTTGCACGCGACAAAGGTAGGAAGGATGTGGGGCGCCGAAGTCATAGACAAAATAGCCAAAAACGACGGTACTTGGCGTCCATATACGCCGAAGGGTCTGGCGGAGTTGGAAGCCCTGGCCAAGGATTTTGACTCCGTGACATGTGTCGGGGATACGACGAGGATGGAGGCGCGTCTATTCTACGATATAGACGGCATAATCGTGCGCAACGGCATAACCATCTCTAACGACGAGATAGATTGGGAAAAGAGGGAAAAATGTAGGAGGAAGATTCAGAGGTTCCTGTCCAAGAACCTTTACAAATATTATGACGGGAAGAAGAGAGACCCCGATAATATCCTCCCCTTATTCACGATATCGAGGATCGAACTGGAGAACAAGGGGTACCCGGACCTCCTCGAGGGCCTTGTGCTTTATGATCGCGCATTGACAAATAGGATAAGGAACGGCGAAGTCGACGAAGATACCATAGCTATATGCCTGATGATCACGTCTCATGGCCCCAAGCCGAGCGAGAGGCTGCCCAAGGGATTTCCGGTCTATCTACCCGAGGAACTTTTGGTCGGTAATGAACGCAGGCTCAAAAATATGGTCCTGGATCACGAACTGGAAGTGAGGAAGATTACCATGGGTAGGAGGGTGGTTTCGGCGGTTGTATACCCCCAGTGGATCGGGAGAAACGACGGCGGACTGGGAATGACCGTCGACGAGATCGCGGCCGGTTGCATTGCCGCGATATTCCCCTCCCGGTATGATCCATTCTTACTGACCGGGTTGGAAGCAGGCAAAGAAGGTACACCCGTCATCGTGAGCAGGGTCTGTGGTTTCAGCGACGCCGTAAGAGAATACGTGACAAAGAAGGGTGTTATGGGGGGTGTCATAGTCGTGGACAACGTCAAGTTGCCTCACCTAGAGATAGTGGCGGATTATGCCATGGGATTGGAATCGATAACCTCGGCATACCTCCGAGACAAGGGGAAATACAGAATGATGTGCCACGAGGCCTTCAATCTCGCAAGGGAGATGAGTTGGGAAGAGCCCGTGAAGAGATATTTCGAGATATTATCAGTGAAATAGCCATTATGAAACGCCTTCTCCAGAATATCCCGACAAGTTACCTCCAGATGCTTTGTACTTCTCCATGGCCTCTTCGATGGTCATATCCATGGCCTCTTCACCCAGATAATCTTCAACTAGATTTTTAGCTTCCTCGGGGGTTACATCCATACCCGTCTTCTCCCTGACCTTCCTCATGAACTCCTCTGATTCGATGGCCTCTCTGACCGGCTCGTCGGAATGCTCTTTCAGGACGGGTAATATGGATACCACCTTGGTTGCCACTGTCATAGTTGAGGTATCGAGAGGAACTGGGACGGGCACCTTTGGTATGGGTATGTTGAGGCTCAAAAATAAAACCTTGGCATGGAGAGTTCCGTCGACCTTGGCCGAGACAGAGGGCTTGCTTGACAATATCTCGTTGAGCGTGGCAATGTCTTGACTTACGATGATCTGCGCCACGATCGTTTTTGTAGCACCGCTCGGCAAGGGGGTTGAGGGTATGCTACCCGAGCCCACATATACCTCCTCTATATACAGGTTCAGACTAGCCCCGGGTAAGACGGCCTCTCCTCCTCGATTGATCACATTTAAGGGGAGGGCAAACGCCAATGGATCGAGAGATACCAACTCAACACTCTGAGGCTCAACCTCAAGGTTCATCAGGGGCTTGACCACTGCAAAGTATGCATAAACCCCAAATATGCCCAAGACTACCGATACTGCAGTAAAGGCCGTGAAGATCTTCTTCATCGTTGTCTAACCCCTATTTGACCTCGGTGGATCTATCGTTCCTTTGAACCTATTATCCCCTTAAAAGATATAAATATGAGCTCCATTGAATATGAGAAAGGTGCTAAGCATGTTCGAGAAGAGGACTCTTTCAGCGAAATTTTTTTCTTCATTGAAGGATTTCCAACTTGATACCCAGCATATCGAGTACAGGAGAGATGCGATCTTCGATAGGTGGTGTAGAATCAATGTGGAGAGGCCAAAAAGGGTGAAGCAAGGTTCAAGAACCTTAGATTACGCAGAGTTCATCTCAAGATCGCTGGAGGGGTGCTTCTTCTGTCCAAAGAACATCGATGGTGCGACGCCCAAATTCACTCCAGGTATAGCGCCAGAAGGCAGGATGAGGCTCGGCGAGTCTTGGGTATTTCCAAATCTGTTCCCCTTTGCGCAGCATCACGCGATTGCCACGATAACCGAGAAGCACTTTCTGAAGATCGATGAGTTCACGGAAAGACAGGTCGAGGACACATTGAAGGCCAGCCTGGATTACTTTAGGCGCGTCAATAGTGCGGATGAAAAGGTCAAATATGCCACCTTCAACTGGAATTACCTCCCTCCTTCGGGGGCGAGTATTGTCCATCCTCACGCCCAACTCATCGCAGATCCAGAGCCGCCGTATTTGACCGGGATGTACTTAGATGCGTCCGAGAGATATTATCGAGAACATCGAGAGAACTATTGGTTAAAGTTGATAAAAGAGGAAGAAGAAGCGGGCGAAAGATTTATCGGTCACACAGGCGAGGTTGCGTGGTTCACGAGCTTTGTTCCTCTGGGGAATAACGAGGTGAATGCCGTCTTTGAAGAGGCCTCGACGCTGACCGATATCTCTGAAAAGGACATCTCAGACCTCTCTAGAGGGGTAATAAGGGTACTCCACGGATATGCAAAACTGGGGGTGGAGAGCTTCAATATAACCTCCTACTCTGCGCCCTTAAACGAAGGGGCAGAAAGCTTCCGCTTAAACTTCAAGTTCATCTCTCGACCGGATCCTCAGGAGTACTACACCGCAGACGCTGGATTCATGGAGATACTGCACCACGAGAGGGTGGTAGAGGCGATGCCGGAAGAGGTTGCCATCGAGATGAGGAAGTTTTTTGGTTAGATTTTGACTTTTTTATCCCCCATATTCGTACAAAATTTCTCCGCCTTGTCAAATCTCGATCAATCCTTTATGTAAGGCCGTCCCGATCAATACAGCATTTACCCCGAGTTTTTCGAGTTCCCCCAAATCTTTCCCCCTTACCCCTCCACCGACCATCACCTCCACTCCTTTGGCATCCACCCCCTTCAGATAATCAAACTTTTGGCCAGATAGGGTACCGACGGATGTTATATTGAGGAAGATAAACCTTTTACAGTGGACCTTCAAAACACCGGATGCCGCTATTGGATCTTTGGGTAAGAATTTCGACGAGACTCTGCCTTCTTTAATGTCTATGCTTACGATGATCTTATCCCGGAAGGTTTCAACCGCCTTTTTAAGTACATCGATATCCTCCAATGTCTCGGTTCCAATTATGATATCTGCATCTATCTCCGAGAGCTTTTTCAGGTTCTCGTAACCCCTTATCCCGGGGTCGACCATAATTTTTTTTATTTGGCTCAGCTTCTCCAAAGTATCGAAGTCGGGTTTATTTTCCATCACGCCGTCGAGATCGGCAACGTATAAGCGCCTGGATGGAATACTCCTCGCTATCGCGATGGGATTTGAAGAGTCGCAGAAGATCGTCTTCAACGGCTTATACTCCTCTCTCCTTCCGGACTTTCCGCTTACAGCCGAGCCGCCTTTGATATCGATGACCGGGATGATCTCCATCTTTACCGCAACTTTATAATACACCGCTGGAAATTTAAGCATAGTGGTGAGATGAAGCTACTCGTCAGCCCCATCGATATAGAGGAGACCAGAGAAGCCATAGAGGGGGGGGCCGACATAATCGACGTTAAGAACCCGAGGGAAGGCTCTTTGGGCGCCAATTTTCCGTGGATGATAAGGGAGGTCAAATCCATCTTGCCGAGGGACATCGAACTGAGCGCGACCCTAGGGGACTTGGAGTTCAAACCGGGCACGGCATCGCTGGCCGCATATGGACTGGGCAACTTGGGCGTAGATTACATAAAAGCAGGGCTTTATGGCATTTTCACTGAGGAACAGGCCCTCGAGATGGCGGGTGTGATCTCTAGAAGCGTTGGGGATTTCGGTTGTGGCGTAGTGCTAGCCGGATATGCGGATTTTCGGATCATCGGTTCAATTGACCCAATGATGCTGCCGAAGGTCGGACATGAAACCGGGGCAAAGGTGGTTATGATGGACACCGCAGTAAAGGATGGCAAGACGCTCTTGGATCACATCTCGCTAGAAGAGTTGGGGAAATTTGTAAATTCAGCACATAGCTATGGTTTGAAGGCCGCATTGGCAGGGTCTTTGGGTGTTGGAGAGATAAGAAGGCTTCGGGATCTTGGAGCGGATATAGTAGGAGTAAGAAGTTCGGTATGCTCGAATAACGACAGAGTAAAAGGGAGGGTCTCTGCTCAAAAAGTTCGAGAATTGAAGGAGGTTCTGGGGATATTCCCCACCCCCTAGCGCAACTTTCGAATGCGGATGGACTTTTCTAGAGTTAATCGCATATGCCAAATCCGTCCCGAATTCGGGGATTTCATCACCACTTTATTTTCTCTCCAGATCCGCTTTCATCTGGAGGTATTCCTCCCTCGAGATCTCCCCCTTCGCGTATCGCTTTTTCAATATGTCAAAAGCACTCTCTACCCTTGCCCTTTCCGCAAAAAGGATGCCCCTCTGCCTCCTCCCAAAAAAGAAATATACAACGATCCCGACGAACCATAAGAGCCATATTACCAGTACCCAGATGATCTTGTTACCGGCATCCAAATCCTCCCTTTTTACTACATCTGCAGTTGCCCAGAGCACGCCCATAATCCAGAGTACTATAAAGGGAAATAAGAAGAGCATCATCCATGCGGAGAGTATCCATGGCGTCATCCCCACCATCCATTCCATCAATCCATATGCCATCGTTACAAACCCCTGACTTTTTTATGGATTATTTATTATAAAAATTTTGTGAATCTAAGGCTTTGAATAAATACTGGTATTCCAGAAAGGAGGACGAATACGGTAAATCCAGACATTGCAGGTATTGCGAGGGGTATCATCATCGGTCCTTGACGCCATCATTGACACAGCTCTTGGGGTGACCCAAGTTGGAAGATACAGAGGCGGGTTCTGAGTAGATCGTTGCGGATCGTGGGGCAAACCTTTAGGGCCCACGATTTTGGGAATTGTTATCGGAATGTTGGTGTGAAAACCCCTATATCCTCAATATCTCCCTTGTCACGTTGAACACCAAACCGATGAGCAAAAGAATGGCTACAAGGACGGCCAAGACCAAGAAATATGCCAAAAGGGTTGGGAACAGATAAAGAAGCCCAACCAAGACCAAGATCCCCATGATCATCATCTTGTTCATTTGATCCCTCGTTTTAAATTTTATGCAATATATTTTTATTGATGTTTGTATACCTCTAAAGGCAATGGAACTGATGCCCATTATATTTGGTTTAGTTGGTGGCTTAGCGCTCTTCTTGTACGGCATATACCTGCTGAGCGAGGGGCTCCAGAAGGCGGCTGGGGACAGACTCAAAGAGATGCTGGAGAAAATGACCGATAGGCCCATCAAGGGCGTGGTTATCGGCGCAACGGTTACGTCGATTATCCAGAGTAGCAGCATCACCACCGTCGTCGTCATCGGCTTGATAAACGCCGGCTTATTAAATCTGGAACAGTCCCTCGGTGTGATAATGGGGGCAAACATAGGGACTACAGTTACAGCTCAGCTGGTCGCCTTCAAGGTTGGAATGTACGCTCTGCCCATGATCGCCATCGGTTTTGTGCTTTTCTTCTTCAAAAGGAAGAAGTACGTTTATATCGGCCAGGTCATTTTGGGATTTGGTCTCCTCTTTCTCGGGATGAACTTCATGAAAGACGCGGTACTTCCCCTTCGAAGTGATCCCTTTTCCATAAATTCACTGGCCTCTTTTGGAAGATATCCCCTCCTCGGGATATCGGCGAGCGCGATCTTTACGGGCATTATACAGAGCAGTAGCGCCACAACAGCGCTGGTAGTCGCGATGGGGATGGCAGAAGTAATAACCCTGCGCTCGGCCATTCCACTGATCCTCGGAGCCAATATAGGGACGACCGTAACAGTGCTATTGGCCTCCATTGGCTCGAGGCTCTCTTCCAAGAGGGCTGCTATAGCACATCTCATCTTTAATATTATCGGTGTCTTGATCTTCCTCCCCTTCCTCTCGCCTTTTGGGAGATTAGTCACGCTAACTTCGCCAAATCTGCCGAGACAGATTGCAAATGCCCACACTATATTCAATGTCGCGACTACTTTGATCCTACTGCCCTTTGTCGGGGTACTTGTCATCATTGTCACGAGATTGCTGCCGGGAGAGGTGATAAAGATCGACAGGGGAGCAAAATTCTTAGACGAACGTACCTTGAGTACGCCGTCCCTTGCTCTATCCCAGGCTTCGAGAGAAACCGCGAGGATGGCAAAGATCGCTTCTGAGATGTTAGAGCTCGGCATGAAGGCCTTTGAGAGTGGAGATAAAAAAATCTTTTTGACCGTGAGAAAGGAAGAGGAAGTGGTGGATGAACTGCACAACCACATCGAGAAGTACTTGACGAGGATAGCTGAGAAGGACCTATCCAAAGACCATTCGAGGATTCACGCCACTCTAACTCATAGCATAACCGACATAGAACGCGTCGCAGATCATGCTCATAATATAATGGAACTCGCGGAGAAGAAGTTCGATGACAAGTTGATCTTCTCAAAATTCGCGGATGAAGAATTACATACTGCCTTTAAGAAGGTGAAAGACGGATACGAAAAGGCCATCAAGGTTTTGGAGGATGGAGATGAGGAATTGGGGAAAATGGTTCTCGATATAGAGAGGGAAGTCGACGTCATGGAAAGGGAGTTTGAGGAGAATCATTATAAAAGATTGCGTGAGGGGATTTGCAGACCGGAAGCTGGCCCTGTATTTGTCGACATGCTCAGAAACCTGGAGAGGATCTCGGACCACTCCCACAACATAGTCAATGCAGTGCTGATTGGGTTCTAGAAGGGATGACCTTTTTCACTCAATTTCCAACGCGTCGGTATGAGAAAGACCATTTGCAGAATAGCCTTCCTTAAGATTTTCTGTTATTCTCTTTCTTCCTGAGGATGAATATCTTGTTGATACCGGAAATCATCGCTTCCACCGAAGCCGTAACTATATCCTCCCTCGCCGCTCTTGCACTCGCGACATTCCCTTTGCTATCCTCTAGCTTGACGATCACATCCGCAAGGGCGTCCGAGCCCCCGGTAATGGCTTCAAGCCGGTATTCCTTCAACCTTATATCCTCTATGTCACTGATGACCTTCCTAACGGCATTCAACGCCGCATCCACAGGACCGACGCCGGTATCTGCTGCCCTCAACTCTTTGCCCTCGAACCTTATCTTGACGTTGGCGGTCGGCGTTATCTTGTTCCCGGTCATCACGCCGTATTCTTCCAGATCGACGATCTTCTCTTCGCGGGCCACCTCTCCCAATATAGTCTCCGCTATGGCCTGGAGATCCGCATCCGTGACCTGCTTCCCTTTATCCCCAAGGTCTTTGACTCGCATCGTTATCTCTTTTAGTTGATCCTCGTTTACGACGAAGCCCATACCTCTGAGCATCGCACCTATGCCATGGGTACCTGCGTGCTTTCCCCCCACAAGCCTTCGTCTGTGTCCAACCATCTCGGGAGTCATGAATCCCGGTTCAAAGGTCCTAGTATCGGAGATTATGCCATGAGTATGTATGCCCGACTCGTGAGAGAAGGCGTTCTCGCCAACGATCGGGAAGTTTGGAGGCATCCTTATTCCCGTCATCCTCTCCACCAACCTCGAGGTTTCGACCAAGTGCTCTGTCTTGATGTTCGTCTTCACCCCATAGATAGAGATCAAGCTCATCACCGTCTCTTCAAGATTTGCATTTCCAGCCCTCTCGCCCAGACCATTTACCGCAACTTGGACTTCTCTGGCGCCGGCCTCCACGGCTGCAAGGCTATTCGGAACGGCGAGCCCAAAGTCGTTGTGGCAGTGGACATCTATCGGTATCTTTACGTTCTTGTAGACCTCCCCAACCAAGATGCGCATGCCCGCTGGGATCATCACCCCTACCGTATCGGGTATATTGATTATATCCGCTCCAGCCTCCTCTACCCGCTTGTTGATATCTATCAGATAATCTAGATCTGTTCTAGTTGCGTCCATCGCGGAAAAGAGGCAGAGCAAGCCGTGGTCCTTGATGTAACTCACGGCTTCCGTGGCCATATCCAGTATCTTTTCCTTGGATTTTTTGATGGTGTGCTTTATCTGGATATCCGAGGTTGAGACGAAGGTATGAACCAGGTCTACATCGCAATCTAGGACTGCATTTATGTCCTCTTTCAAGAGCCTCGAAAGGCCGCAGATGGTAGAATCCAAGCCTTCTTTGGCTATCAGAGAGACCGCCCTTTTTTCTCCTTTCGATGTTATGGGAAAACCGGCCTCTATTATGTCTACCCCTAACTTGTCGAGTTGTCTCGCAATAATCAGTTTTTCCTCGCTCGTCAGCGAAACACCAGGCGTCTGTTCCCCATCCCTCAGTGTAGTATCGAAGACTGCCACCTTTTCGGGCAGTTGCATGCTCTTCTTGGCTTCGTCAATGACGTAAAACGTAATCCCTTCTTGACATTTACATCAACCTTTTACCTATACTTCATTACCATGATATACAAATATTGAAATAAATAGCTTCTTAGAAATGATAGTGATATATTATTTTGGATCCTCATTTTTAATGGTTGGTAGTAAAAAGGATTTGAAAAGAAGTTTCCACCTGAATCTATCGGGAAACACAAGATTATCCGTTATTGATTATATTGGAAATGAATATTCTTGAGAAAAATCAGGATATGCCACAAACCCCGAGGAAATTTTTGAAGAGCTCGGGTCCCTTGGGCGTGTGCTCAACCTCGGGATGAAACTGTACTCCATAAAGGGGGAGCGAAACGTGCTTCATGGCCTCTACTCTGCACATTTTGGAGTGCGCCAATTTTATGAACTCCTTCGGAAGTGTTAAGACCTCATCCTTGTGAGAAACCCATGCCTCAAATTCCGGTCCTAGACCTCTCAAGATGTCGTCTTCTTCGTCCACTATAATCCGTGAGCCGGCGTACTCGCCTATCTCCGCTGTCCGAACTTCCCCTCCAAAGGCCTTGGCCATCAACTGGTGGCCCAAGCAAATGCCCAAAAATGGAATTTCCTCACAAAATCTATTCAAAATCTCCCCAGAATTCCCAATTTCATCCAGATAAGGTCCCCCTCCAATGACGATCCCTTTTGGATCTTCTTCCTCAATTTCAGAAATGGTTATATAGTTCTTGACCAATTTAACATCTGCCTTCAGGTACTTCAGCGTGCGATATATCCTGTGATTGTACTGCCCTCTATTTGCTATGACCAAGATATCTGTCATCATCTCCACCTAGACTTCCTTCCAGTCCATTATCGAGACCTTCGTCGTCCCCTTCAAGTGCCCAATTAAGATCTTCGCCCATTTTAACTTTTTTCTTTTCTTTTCCCTATTCGAGGAGAAAGAGTATCTACCCAGCTCGGCATCAAAATCCATGCCATACAGCACGATCTTCTTTGGCTTGAAGTGCTCTGCGATAAATACCGCCCTATCCCCATCGGTAAATCCGCCGAAATTCAGCAGATTTCCGAAGGGCCGGGTCTGAGTTGTTCCGTACAAATCTTTGAAGTTACCAGCATGTTCTGCTATCTTATCGATGTTATCGCCATGAGCATGGAGGATTACCGTACTGCCCTTTGCGTTTGCGTAGACGAGGTCTCCAAGATTGCCGTCCAGATCGGTGACGATTATATCGGGGATGATGCCCCTCTCCACCAAAAAAGAGGTCGCACCATCCGCAGATATCTCGGTACAATTCGGAATTTCCTCCACTCTATCCAGAGATGGACCCGCCCCGAATATCGAGACTTCTTTATCACGAATCTTCTTCATTATCTCCCCAAGGTCGGGTTTTTTCAAATATTTATCCAAAAGCTTTGCTGATTGAAGATCCATCTCCTCTGAGAATTCGAACTCCTCCAAAATTTTACGATAAAGCGGTTCCCAATCCTCGTATCTCATCTATATAAATCCCCTAAAGTATGCGCATGCCGTCCTTTGTGAAGCCCACCCTCAAGACGTCCTTCGTGTGCTCCG